>CAIRGS010000153.1 GCA_903878125.1 uncultured Nitrosomonadales bacterium
GCTTTGTGGAAGACGATTGGGAATCGCCCACGCTGGGCGCATGGGGCTTGGGCTGGGAAGTGTGGCTGGATGGCATGGAGGTAACTCAGTTCACCTATTTCCAGGAAGTCGGCTCGCTGCCCTGCCGCCCGGTACTGGGCGAAATCACTTATGGACTGGAGCGTCTGGCGATGTATTTGCAGGACGTGGAAAACGTATATGACCTGGTGTGGGCCAGGAACGGCGACAGCATCGTGACATACGGCGACATATACCACCAGAACGAGGTGGAACAATCCAAATACAACTTCGAGCACTCCAACGTTGAGATGTTGTTCCGGCACTTCAGTGAATATGAAGCCGAAGCCAAGCGCTTGATCGCCGCCGAACTGGTATTACCTGGTTTCGAGATGGTGATGAAGTGCTCGCATAGTTTCAATATGCTGGATGCGCGTGGCGCTATTTCGGTGACCGAACGCGCTGCCTACATAGGCCGTGTGCGAACGTTGTCCAGGCTGGTGGCGCAGGCTTATCACGACTCGCGCGAGGCACTTGGCTTTCCGATGTGCAAGGCCGGGGGGGCAAAATAATGAAACAGACTTTATTGATTGAGCTGCTTACCGAAGAGCTACCGCCCAAGGCATTGGAACGTCTTTCCACTGTTTTCGCCTATGAAATATTTACTGAACTGCGCGAGCAAAAACTGGCGGGTGAAGATAGCATTTGCACACCTTTTGCCACTCCGCGTCGGCTGGCCCTGACAATTACCAATGTTGAGTTGCAGCAGGCTGATCGTGTGATGGAACGCAAAGGCCCCGCAGTAACCGCCGGGATTGATGCCGAAGGCAAACCCAGCAAAGCACTGGAAGGTTTCATGCGCGGCGCAGGCGTGACGTTTGAACAATTGCAGCGTAATAATGACGACAAGACGGAATATTTCGTCGCTCGGTTAGAGAAAAAAGGTCAGCGCCTGGATACCTATTTGGCCGACATCATCACTCAAGCTTTGAAGAAACTGCCCATCCCCAAACTAATGCGCTGGGGCGACTCCGACCACCAGTTTGTGCGTCCCGTGCATGGTTTGGTTATGCTGCATGGGGATCGCATCGTGCCCGGCGAAGTATTGGGACTACAGAGTGGACGGTTAACGAGCGGGCATCGCTTCCTCCATACCGGTGAAATGCAGCTCATATCCGCCAATGGCTATGAAGAAGCATTGTTGACGCACGGCAAGGTTATTGCCTCTTTTGAAAAGCGCCGCACCAAAATTGACGAACATCTCAAAGCCAAGGCGCACGCACTCAACGCGCGCATTAATCCATCCGATGGCCTGCTGGATGAAGTCACGGCGCTGGTGGAATGGCCGGTAGTTTATGTTGGCGAGTTCGAGGAGGAATACCTTGAAGTGCCGCAGGAATGCCTGATACTCACCATGCAGCAGAACCAGAAGTATTTTCCATTATTGGATAACGATGGCAAGCTGCTCAATAAATTTCTGATTGTTTCCAACATGCAGGTGGACAATCCCAAGCACATTATCGATGGCAACCAACGTGTGATGCGTCCGCGCCTGGCCGATGCGCGCTTCTTCTTCAACCAGGATCGCAAGCAGACGCTGGAATCGCGCGTCGCCCGGCTAGGCAACGTGGTCTATCACAACAAGTTGGGCACACAATTGCAGCGCGTCGAGCGCATCACTACCCTGGCTGGTGCCATCGCACACCAGCTTAATGCTGAAAAATCTGTGGCTGAACTGGCGGCACGTCTGGCCAAGGCCGATTTGACCACCGACATGGTCGGCGAATTTCCGGAACTGCAAGGCATTATGGGACGCTATTATGCGCTGCATGACGGCGAGAATCAGGTAGTGGCAAACGCTGTTGCGGCGCACTACCACCCGCGTTTTGCCGGAGACACTCTGCCGCAGGGCGCAGTGGCTTGTGCGGTGGCTCTGGCTGACAAGCTGGATACACTGGTTGGCATTTACGGCATCGGTCTGGTTCCCACTGGTGACAAAGATCCATTTGGATTACGCCGTCACGCGCTGGGCGTGTTGCGCATTCTAATCGAGACCCCGCTGGCGTTGCCGCTGGATACACTATTGCAATTGAGCAAGGAAAGTTTCTCCGCTGAAAAATTGAGCGGCAGTGTCGTGGCCGATGTGCATGGCTTCATGCTCGATCGGCTGCGCGGTTATTTGCGCGAACGCGATTTTTCTCCCGATGAAATTGAAGCGGTTGTGTGTCAAAACCCGACGCGTATTGATCTTGTGATACCGCGTCTGGAAGCGGTGTGTGCCTTCCGCAAACTGCCGGAAGCGGCGGCATTGGCGGCCGCCAACAAACGCATTCAGAATATTCTGAAGAAAACCGCCACGGTAGAAGCCGAAATTCAGGTTGGGCTGTTGCACGAAAATGCTGAGCGCAACCTGTATGAAGTCGTGCAACGCCTCGCACCGCAGGTGGAAGCCGGAATGCAGAAACAGGATTACACCGCAATGCTCACTTTGCTGGCCTCGGCGCGCACAGTAGTAGATGAATTTTTCGACCAGGTGATGGTGATGGCAGAAGATGCTGCTGTGCGGGATAATCGTCTGGCCTTGCTGAAGCGACTGGGTGACCTGATGAATCAGGTCGCTGACATCTCCAGACTGGCAGCCTAAAATTGGGGGCAATAGTGAAGCTCATCATCCTTGACCGCGACGGCGTTATCAATTATGGCTCCCCTCAATTCATCAAGCACCCGAATGAATGGAAGCCGCTACCCGGCAGTCTTGAAGCGATTGCGCGCCTGGTGCAGGCGGACTATCGCGTGGTGGTGGCGACCAATCAATCAGGTATAGGACGCGGTCTGTTCGATATGCTCACGCTGAATGCCATTCACGACAAGATGTATAAAACGGTGGCGCAGGCAGCTGGCCGCATTGATGCAGTATTTTACTGTCCCCATGCGGCGGAAGCCAACTGCTCTTGCCGCAAACCTAAAACCGGCATGCTGGAAACAATTGCCGTGCGCTATAACGTGAGCCTGAAGGGCGTGCCTATGGTAGGCGATGCGTTACGCGATCTGGAAGCCGCAGCCACGATGGGCGCACAGCCGATACTGGTGCTTACCGGTAAGGGCGCAAAGACCCAGGCCAAAGGCGGTTTGCCGGAAGGCACTCTAATTTATCGTGATCTGGCAGCAGTCGTTGCCACCCTAATTTAATGGCATTTCTAAATAATCTGGATTTTCCATTCCTGCCTGCGCGGGAACGACGATATTTTTAAAATTTCTCTGATATGGTATTCATACGCTCGCTGATTTTTCTGCTCCTGCAAATCGTCATTACGCCGCTGTTTACGCTAATTGCAATACTCACCTTTCCATTTCATCCAATTACACGTTATCGCATCATCTCTGGCTGGGCGCTTATCATGCTATGGCTGTTGCGCGTGGTATGCGACATCCGCATGGAAGTGCGCGGCGCAAATAACATCCCGAATAAACCGTGCCTTGTGCTGTGCAAGCATCAATCTGCATGGGAAACCATCGCGCTACAAAAAGTATTTCCGCCGCAAGTATGGGTGATCAAACGTGAACTGCTGTGTCTTCCTTTTTTCGGTTGGGGTCTCGCGATGACCAGCCCCGTAGCCATTAAACGTAGCGAAGGCCGCGAGGCAATCAAACAATTGCTACGCCAGGGTAAAGAACGGCTGGCGCTAGGCTTCTGCGTGGTTATTTTCCCTGAAGGAACACGCATTCCTTTTGGTCAGCGCGGCAAATACAAGATCGGCGGCGCACTTCTAGGTGCATCCAGCGGCGTTCCAATAGTTCCTGTGGCGCACAATGCGGGAAAACTGTGGGGACGCAAATCCTTTCTCAAGTATCCGGGCGTTATCATCATGAGCATAGGACCACCCATTGATCCCGCCGGTCTCAAAGCTGAGGAGATCAATCGACGCGTGGAAGAGTGGATCGAAACCGAAGTCACGCGGCTGCCCTGATGCTTGATAAACTGCGCCAACTGATTACCCCGCTGGCCGTCGAACAACGCACAGTGAACCTGGATGGCACCCAGGTTACCTACACCCTCAAACGTACTAATCGGCGCCGCAGCATAGGCCTGCGCATCGACAATCACGGGCTGACGGTAAACATGCCGCTGCGTGCCTCGGAGAAATGGCTGCATGATGTATTGCAGGACAAAGCGCATTGGGTGGTAAAAAAACTTGAAAATTGGCAAGCAAAGAAGCCCATCTCGCCACAATGGCGAGATGGGCAGCCCCTCTTTTTCATCGGCGAGGTGATTACCCTGCGTGTAGTCGTCAGCTTATTTGCTACGCCTCCGCTGCTGAACGGTGAGCAATTATTCGTACATGTCACAGATGATGCTAACCAAACATTGACAGAGCAGACTGTCACACAGTGGTATCAACGCGAAGCGAAAAGCCTGTTCAAAGAATGCGTAGAACACTATGCACCTCTGATGAACGTAGCACCGCGCATGGTGAAGCTTTCCTCCGCGCGCACGCAATGGGGTAGCTGTACCACACGAGGCGATGTGCGCCTCAACTGGCAACTCATCAAAATGCCACTGCACTTGATTGATTACGTCGTAGTACATGAACTCGCCCACCTTATCGAGATGAACCACTCTACTGAATTTTGGCAGGTAGTCGAAATTGCCTGCCCCGATTATGCCAAGCGACGCCGTGAATTAAAGCAGTGGCAGATTTCGCCGTCTTGGCAGGCTGAGAACTAGCATGGTGAAATTGCGCACTGTGTAGTTTTCATCAATCTCTGATGAATGCTACGACATTGCGACAGCTACCTTGGCGTGTTGATGAAATTCAGTTTCAGTCACTTCCGGTCTTGCCTTTATAATCCTACCTTGTTCCATTTTAATGAGAGTACAACCATGCGTATGACCGGTATTATGGTGCTGTTAGCGCTCCTGCTGCAGAGCTGCGGGCACAAGGGGCCGCTATTTTTGCCACCGGCACAGCCCTCAATCCAGCCCCTTCCTGTTCCAAGTAAATAGCCATGGCCGATTATTTCAAATACCAGGATAACCAGCTTTGCGCCGAACAAATACCCCTGGCTGATATCGCGCAGCGATTTGGTACGCCATGCTATGTGTACTCACACAGTGCGTTAACCGATAGCTATCGCCAATTTGCTGAGGCGTTCAAAGAGCGCGAGCATCTGATCTGCTACGCGGTTAAGGCTAATCCCAATATCGCCATCCTGAATCTGTTCGCCAAGTTGGGTGCCGGCTTTGATATCGTTTCCGGTGGCGAATTGCAGCGTGTGCTGGCCGCCGGTGGTGCGGCGAATAAAGTGGTGTTTTCCGGTGTGGGTAAAACAGTGGCGGAAATGCAGCTGGCTTTAGAGGCGGACATTCTGTGCTTTAACGTGGAATCGGAAGCGGAACTAACCCGCCTGAATGAAGTGGCCAGACAAATAAACAAGGTGGCATCGGTAAGCTTGCGCGTGAACCCAGACGTGGATGCCAAGACGCATCCCTACATCTCCACCGGCTTGAAACAAAACAAGTTTGGCGTGGCCTATACGGAAGCGTTGGCGTTATACTGCAAAGCGACTGGGCTACCGCATCTGCGCGTGGTTGGCATGGATTGCCATATCGGTTCGCACTTGACTGAACTCAGCCCATTTATTGAAGCGACAGAAAAAATGCTGGTGCTGGTAAACACGCTGGCAAGTGAGGGAATTCGTCTTGAACATCTCGATCTGGGCGGTGGGCTGGGTATCCGCTATCTGGACGAAACCCCGCCTGCCATTGCCGATTATGCCAATGCGCTACTCAGTGCCCTGCGGGGACGCAGCGAAAAGATCATTATTGAGCCGGGACGGGTTCTGGTTGGCAATGCCGGAGTGCTGCTGACCCAAGTTGAATATCTGAAACATGGCGAAGAAAAGCACTTCGCCATCGTCGATGCGGCGATGAACGATCTGATGCGTCCAGCCTTGTACGATGCCTATCATCACATCCAGCCAGTACAGCTAAGTGATACGCCAGTGCAACAATATGAAGTGGTGGGGCCGGTCTGCGAAACCGGCGACTTCCTTGGAAATGCCCGTAAATTGGCTATCTCGCAAGGTGATCTGGTTGCGGTGATGTCCGCTGGCGCCTATGGCATGAGCATGAGTTCAAACTACAACACGCGCCCACGTGCAGCCGAAGTAATGGTGGCTGGTGAAGTCATGCAACTTATCCGGGAACGCGAAACGGTTCAGCAGTTGTTTGCCGGCGAAAAACTTTTTTGTTAGCCACACGAAAAACTTTAGCCCGCCGTCTTTTAGACAGCGCTAATTGTTTGCAATATCGCATATCCATCAGGATGCAAATATGAAATCCAGATTTGCTACTCTAATCATTTATTCATTTTTTTGTCTTTCAACCTTCGCTGCTCCGGCTTCATGGTACCAATGGAAAAGCAAATTAAATGACGAACGTTACTGCGCGCAAACTTCTCCGGGCTATGAATGAGAACAAGATAATTGCCCCTACAAAGATGCTCGTTGTGAAATTCGCGCGGTCGTCAAAAACGAAGTTGCTACTACCAAGCCCGACAACAAGTCACCTCTTTTGTAATCTTCCGACACTGCACATTTCTCATCATCGACTCCGCTCTGATGCGTTGGTTGAACACGATAAACAGGCTGAAATATCCTCGCTTCATATTGCCGATAACAAGCCAGAGTGCTTTATGATGCATGCACAATCGACGATGAACGAAGGATATCGACATGGAAATTGACACCATGCAAGCAATTGGGGCAGGACTTTTTGCCCTCGCGTTGCTACATACATTTGCCGCTAAATCATTGGACAGTCTCGCCCACCGTTACCCTCGACATGCAGGTCTGTTTCATCTATTGGGCGAGGTTGAGGTGGTTTTCGGATTCTGGGCATTCGTTCTGATTGTCGTGATGGCGCTGGTATCAGGGGAAGCGAGAGCAATTGCTTACGCTGAGTCACGCCAATACACAGAGCCGCTGTTCGTATTTGTCGTGATGGTGGTGGCCGCCTCACGGCCAGTACTGGAGATCGTCAGACACCTGCTAATGTTAGTGGCACGCCTGATACCTGCACGTACTAACCTTGCGTTAGCGTGGCTGGGCTTGGCTGCGATGCCGTTGATGGGTTCGTTGATTACCGAACCCGCTGCCATGACGCTTGCCGCTCTGATGCTGGCACCACAAATTTTCCAGCAGGGACTTCCGGAATGGCTTAAATATGGGGCACTGGGCGTGCTGTTTGTTAATGTTTCGATTGGTGGCACGCTGACGCCCTACGCTGCACCACCGGTACTCATGGTTGCTTCGGCATGGCATTGGAATACTGCGTTCATGGCGTCAACTTTTGGCTGGAAATCAGGTCTTTCCGTGCTGATTAATGCGACGGGAATCACCTTCTTGCTGCGCAAGCATATTCACGAAGAGTGCCCAACCATAATTAATGGTCCCACGCCCCCAATCCCCTTGCTGGTCAGCGTAATCCACTTGGCGTTTTTGGCCGCTGTAGTCACCTTGGCCCATCACCCTGTGCTGTTTTTGGGATTATTCCTGTTGTTTCTCGGCTATACGCAAGCATATGAGCGATATCAAAGCCCGCTGATCCTCAAGGAGGGCTTGCTGGTCGGGTTTTTTCTGGCTGGATTGGTCGTATTGGGCGGTATGCAGCAATGGTGGCTGCAACCCATTGTCTCCAGTCTCAGCCCAACAGCCTTATTCTTTGGAGCTCTCGGACTGACTGCAATTACAGACAATGCGGCGCTCACTTATCTGGGTTCGTTGATTGCCGGCATGTCAGATCAGGCAAAGTACATGCTGGTTGCGGGTGCAGTAGCCGGAGGTGGCCTGACCGTGATTGCCAATGCGCCTAATCCTGCCGGCGTGGCACTACTCAGGCGTGGCTTTAACAATGAATCGATTGGGGCTATCGGTTTGCTGCTCGGTGCGCTGCCGCCGACTGCTGTTGCAGCATTATTTTTTCTGCTGTGAAAATAAAAGCAGCTTGGAAAGCTTTGGTGAAAAATTTGCCATAGGCCAAATTCAAACCTGATACCTTCAGTTGCTGCTGATGCCTTACGCTGCACCATCGGTACTAATGTCATTCGACTTATTGCTTATTAAACGCATACCATTTCATAGCGGTGATTTGTTGGTTTTTTTATTGTTTAATAGGAGGATACCGACAGGCTGCTAGGCATTGCACAAAATTCTGATTAGAATGTTACGGGACATTAATTCAAAGTGTAATTATTAAATATCGTCACAGATGCAATTTACCCACTTTACAGATTATTCATTGCGCACCTTAATTTACTTGGGCGCACTGCAAAGCAGGTTGGTTACGATCAGCGAGGTTGCTGGCAACTATGGTATTTCGCAAAGCCATTTAACGAAAGTGGTGCATCAACTAGCCAACCGTGGCTACATTCAAACCATGCGTGGCAAGGGCGGGGGAATGCGCTTGGCGCGCTTACCGCAACTGATCAACATCGGGGATGTAGTACGCGATATGGAAGAAAATATCAATCTGGTTGAATGCTTCAATGCAAAAAATCAAAGCTGTCCCTTGCTACCCGCGTGTATCCTAAAGTCAGTGCTTGTTGAGGCGCGTAAAAATTTCTTTGACACTTTGGATCGCTACACTCTAGCAGATTTATTGACCAATCAATCATCTCTCAGAAAAATGCTCGACCTTCAGAATAAAACTCATTAAAGCCAAAACTAATATTTTATTGCTGGCGTATCTATCGCACTATTTCTAAGGGTAGCCTGCCGCTTTACGCAACTCAGCCAATGCAATTAGATGGTCGGCAAATTCGGTAACGCAATCTTGTTGTCGGTGCTGAACTGATAATCCTTGAAAACATGCTCGGCCGTAAGTATCTGATAAGTCCCATCCGGTAGGCGGCGCGTGGTGTCCTTGAGGCGGTAGGTGTTGTGTCCGCAAGTCCAGCAGTCAAAATTGCGCATAGCGGTGCACAAACAGGTCTTGTCCATAACGGAGATTTTCTTGGCACTTGGGTGAGCCGCCACCTCGGTATTGTAAGCAGTGATGTAAGCGCAATGACCGTTGCCGTCGAGCAGGTAGCCGTAGGCTTCACAATTGGGGCGAATTCCAGCACCAATGGCCGGACTCTTCTTCAACATGCGCATGGGATAACCTGTAGGCGAGATCATGTTTACCTCAATGTCTTCCTCGTTGGCCCTGAAGTACTCTTGCACAATTTTTTCCGGCAAACCGCACTCATGTGTTGCCGTAAAGCGCGTTGCCACTTGCACCGCCGCGGCACCCGTTTCCAGATACGACACTGCATCGCTGCCGGTAAAAATTCCGCCGGCCGGTATGATCGGAATATCCAACTTTTCGGCCTGCAAGTACTGATAAATTTCCTTGCAGATTTCTCGCAGATCATATTTTATCCAGTCCAAGCCGAAGCCCAAATGGCCACCGGCCAGCGGCCCTTCTATCACGATATAATCCGGCAGGCGGTTAAGCTTGGCGTTTTTGCGCAAGAAAATTTGCAGCGCACGTAGCGAGGAGACAATGATGCCAAGCTTGGCATCGCGAAAACGTGGATGATCTTCCATCAACGCAAATGAGCCCAGATGCAAGCCGGCACTCAAGGTAATTCCATCTATACCGGCAGAGAGCGCCCCGTGCAACCGTACTCGCAACGTTTCGCGCGGTGCATTCATCGTAAGCTTTTCCATGCAATTGACGAAAATCATACCGGAACCGCGCTTGGCTTCCATGGCTCGGCTCAGGTGCAGACGCGTCGACTCTGCAATCTGTCCAAGATCGAATTGCACCTTGGACTTATCCGTATTGGCAACATTGTACTTGTATTGCTTGAGCTTTGATTTAACGAATTTCGTATTTAAAAGTCGGTCCGTTACAGTTGGCAGCATGGCATCGGAAAGATGCCCGATGCCGCCAAGACGCGCAGCTTCCAACGCCAGTTCGGCAGTGGAAATATCAACCCCCATCCCGCCTATCATGATAGGCACAAGCTCTTGCTTGCCAAATTTCAAACGAAAATCATTAACACACTTCATTGCCATCCTTCAATTCAAGTCGCTATATTGTTATCTTGGTAATAGTAGGCGGTCTCCCGCATCGGGCGCAAATATTTGTCAGAAGCCATCTGGATATTCATAGCAAAGCCAATTTATATTTATAAACGTGGAAGCTATGGAGTTAATCGAAATAGGAACAGGCACATTCGGCGAAAACCATTTACACCCACCCGAAAAAACGGTTTTTCACAGCCTCAAATATGAATTTTGATCAGCGCTTCCAGCTTGTTTTTCGCCGCGCCGCTGGCAATAACTTCCTTGGCTTTTTTGACCCCTTCTTGTAGCGTTGCAGTCAGCCCAGCCACGTAAATGGCCGCACCAGCGTTAAGCTGCACGATGTCACGTGCGGGGCCGGGCTGGTTATCCAACACCGATAACAACATCGTGCGCGCCTCATCGGCATTGGCTACGCGTATGTTATCCAGCGGTGCTAACTGTAGATCAAAATCTTGCGGTTGCACCGAGTATTCGAGTACCGCTCCGTCCTTCAGTTCCGCAATATAAGTTGGTCCGCTGATGGAAATTTCATCCATGCCGTCTGCGCCATGCACCACCAACACATGCCGACTACCGAGCTGCTGCAATACGCGCGCCAATTTCACCGCCAGATCCTGCTGGAATACGCCCATTACCTGGTTCTGTGCGCCCGCCGGGTTGGTAAGCGGACCCAGCAGGTTGAACATCGTGCGCACACCGAGTTCGCGCCGCACCGGTGCGGCATATTTCATCGCGCTGTGATGGTTGGGCGCAAACATGAAGCCCACACCGATTTCCTGCACACAGCGCGCCACTTGCTGCGGTGTGATATTGACATTGACGCCAAGCTTTTCCAGAATATCTGCACTGCCGCAGGTGCTGGAAACTGAACGTCCACCATGTTTGGCTACGCGTGCGCCAGCTGCCGCCGCGACTAGCGCGCTGGCAGTGGAAATATTAAAGGTCTGCGCACCATCACCGCCAGTGCCGCAGGTATCAATCAAATATCTATCATCCTGCACGGTTACTTTGCTCGACAGATCGCGCATTACCTGCGCTGCCGCCGCAATCTCAGTGACAGTCTCTCCTTTCATGCGTAACGCGACCAATACCGCTGCGATTTGAGCAGGCGTAAGCTGTCCGCCCATAATGTTCTGCATCAACTCGTGCATGTCGTTATGCGGCAAGTCTTCACGATTAAGCAGGCGATTTAGCAGGCTGGCATAGTCCATCAGCATTCACCGCGCAAAAAGTTGGCAAGTAGCTCGTGACCATATTCAGTGAGTATGGACTCCGGATGAAATTGCACCCCTTCCACCGCCATCGTTTTATGACGTACCCCCATGATTTCGCCGTCTTCAGTCCATGCGGTAATTTCCAGACAGTCGGGCAGCGTGGCGCGCTCGATCACCAGCGAATGGTAGCGTGTAGCGGTGAATGGGTTGGGCAGGCCGCGAAAAACGCTGCTGTTGTTGTGAAAGATAGCCGAAGTCTTGCCGTGCATTAGTTGCTTGGCGTGAACAATCTTTCCACCGAATGACTGGCCAATGCTCTGATGGCCGAGGCACACCCCAAGAAGGGGGATGCGTCCGGCGAAGCGCTGAATGGTGGCGACCGAAATTCCAGCCTCATTAGGCGTGCACGGCCCCGGTGAAACCACGATATATTGCGGTTGTAGTGTCTCAATCTGCTCCAGCGTAATCTCGTCATTGCGATGTACAACCACATCGGCCCCTAACTCGGCAAAATATTGCACCAAGTTGTAGGTGAAGGAGTCGTAGTTATCTATCATTAGCAACATAATTATACCCAACTATATGATTTTACGTATTATCATATAAATAAAATTTATTAACCAGCAAGCGGCGAGGCTATAGAGCCTAATCATTACAGGAAGCTCTTTAATCCGATCACTCTGTCTGAGGGGGCACTTCGCTAGCGCCCGAAACCTGGACTGGTTCTGACAACCGGCTTGCGAGAACCTTGTCGATCCGCTTACCATCCAGATCAACAACCTCGAGCCGCCATTGCTCCCACAGCACGACGTCAGCGACCTTAGGTGGCCGCCCAAGCAACCACATCACCATTCCGCTAAGTGTATGGTATCGACCCTTGTCTTCTTCAGGGACAGACTTCAACTCCAATTGATCCTTCAACTCGGGCACTGGAATCATTCCGTCCAGTAACCACGAACCGTCTTCGCGCTGGACTGCCCAGCGATCCTCAATGTCAAGCGGCCTGAACTCACCAGTAACCGCCTCCAATACATCCTGCAGGGTGACCAAACCCTGTACTTCACCATACTCATCTATGACGAAAACCATGTGGGTGTCTGATCCTTGAAATTGTGCCAGAAGCTCCAATCCAGTCAGCGATTCGGTCACAAAAACGCATGGATGCAGCTGTGCAGTCAGATCGGGGCGTCCGCCATTAATAGTTTGATTGAACAGTTGCTTAAAGGAAGTCACTCCCAGCAGGTCACTTAAGCTACCCCGGCAAACTGGAAAGCGCGAATGATCGGATTGCGCTATGCGTAAGAGATTGGCCTCCAATGGCTGACTGATATCCAGATATTCTATATCTGCTCGGGGGATCATGAGGGAACCGACTTGTCGTTCATCCAGGCGGAAAACGTTGCGAACCATATCGTGTTCGTGCTGCTCAATGATCCCGGCTTCAGAACCCTCTTCCAGCATTGCATGAATTTCCTCTTCCGTTACGCTTGGCTCCGCTTGCTGGCTCTTTCCCATCACTCTCAGGAGAGTATCAGTGGATGCCGACAGCAATCGTACGAACGGATGTGTAATTAATGCCAAGATGTGAATGGGTCTTGCCACCAGGCGTGCAATCCCTTCCGGGTTAAATTGAGCGATGCGTTTGGGTACGAGTTCGCCAACAACAATGGTTAGATAGGTAATCACCACGACAACCAAGGCGGTTGCGCCCAGCTCGCTTGGCCGCTGATTAACGCCGAGCGTTTGCAGCCACGCAGCGAAAGGGGCAGCAAATACCGCTTCGCCGACGATACCATTCAGGATGCCGATTGAGGTGATTCCGATCTGGATGGCGGAAAGAAAACGTGTTGGATCTTCGCCTAGACTTATCGCCACTTCTGCCGAGGCGTCGCCGTCTGCCGCTAGACGCGCTAAACGGGCATGTCGGGCAGTCACAAGGGCGATCTCCGACATGGCGAATATCCCGTTTAGCAAAATTAGAGTCATCAGGACCAGTATATCCATGAGATTATTCGAAAGAATGGTAGTAAGGAGAGGACATGCAAATAACGGAACAGCTGTTTTCGCTGAGGTATTGCCAAATGAGAGGCGGACGGAAACACGATGCCCGAGTAACCAGGTTTGCTTCCGACTTGAGAATTACCGAAGACAGTGAGCAATTGTCCTTAGTACGTTCTATTCCACATAGCCCGTGGACGATGATGCGTACGGAAAAAAGGCGAGAGAGCAGAAGACGAAGTAAGTTTTCTGCCAAGTACTTCCCACCAGTTATCATGCCATTACTGATTTCAGTGGAAGAGATGTACGCGAGTGAATAATTGCTACTACCCATAGGGCGGAGTGAAACCCCGCTCCCCCTGTCTGTTATTTTAATTGTAGCCATCATAACAGACACCATGAAAATTTGTTATCAATTTGATTTTTATGTTAATTAATTACATTAATGGCTCTTTTTATTTCAAAAAAAGACATTATGAATGTCGCTTTCAACTCTTCGGATAATCGGCGAACCACTGTTGAAGATCAACCACTGCAAATCAGGCCGCTATTGATGGTTCGACAATTTTAAAACTGTCTCTTAATCTTTCGCAAGGATCCAATTTTAAGCAATGATAATTAAAATTACTGCCACGGCTTTGCTATCGGTTTAGATGCACATGGCACCTGAAACAGTTCGCGGTCTTCGAGGCGGATGGCGGAAAGCGTACCGCCCCACAAGCAACCGGTGTCGAGTGCAATGACTTGAGGGGTAACTTTCAATCCCAGTCCCGACCAATGTCCGCACACCACTGTGGCATTGGCGCTGACGCGCCCTGGCACATCAAACCACGGCATGTATCCCTCAGGCACATTGCATACCTCGCCCTTAAATTTGAATTCCATTTCACCGCTCATGGTACAAACACGCATTCGCGTGCAGGCATTGGTGATGACACGCAGGCGATTGTAACCACTGAGGTCATCTTCCCAATGGTCAGGATGGTTGCCATACATGTGCACAAGAAAGTCGGAGTAGTGTTGACCCGCTAATGCGGCTTCAGCTTCATGCGCCAACTGCTGTGCCTGGGCCACAGTCCAGCTCGGTAGCAACCCGGCATGTACCAGCACGAAATCACCCTCGACATATAGCAGACGCTGCGCACGTAGCCAGGTTAGCAGTTCGTCTCGGTCGGGTGCGCCAAGAATGTCATTCAGCGTGTCGCTACGGTGTGATTTAGCAGCGCCCTCCGCCACTGCAAGCAAGTGCAGATCATGGTTGCCCAACACGGTGATGGCGGCATCTCCCAACGATTTTACCAAACGCAGTACGTTCACCGAATCCGGTCCGCGGTTAACCAAATCACCTACCAGCCATAGCCTATCTATTGCTGGGTCGAAGCATATCCGCTCCAGCAACCGCAAAAACTCGGTGTAACATCCCTGTATGTCGCCTACCGCGTAGGTTGCCATTATTCGCAATCAGTCAGTTTTGAATTTCCCGTGCATTATGGATATTAGCCCATAGGCTGCGGTTTTTTTCATTAGGGCGCCTCTAAAAATTCAAGTTTCTAGGCAAGACAAGGCACGAGTAAAAAATTTGAGCGCGGCATATAGTTGATATGTAAGCGATAATTTTTTTCGAGTAACGCCGTATTGTGACGAAAGTTGGATTTTTAGAGGTGCCCATTAGTCTACCCCGATAATAATGTGGGACGCCTTGATCAAAGCACATGCACGGCCACCAACAGCGAGCCCGAGCACTTTATGCGACTCGTTAGTAATAATTGCAGCAAGAGTCACGCCATTCCCCAGATCAAGCAGCACTTCAGTATTCACCGAACCTTGCTCAATATGATTGACTACCCCGCACAACCGGTTACGCGCTGACGTTTTGATTCTCTCATCCATCAGAGTCAGAATAACCCACGACGCATTAATCAACGCATACGCCGCTTTGCCCGGCACGAGATCCAGTGAGCGGACGCTTTCCTGGGTAACCATAGCGTATAGCGCTTCGCCACTGGCCAGCCTAAGCACCACCTCTGCATTGACTGCGCCCTTTTGCACGCTTTCAACTATTCCGCTGAAGGCATTGCGCGCACTCGTATTTACACCAATCCTTTTCAAAAGCTGAAAACTGTTTCCCAGAGTTACTTCTTTATCAAGTGCCGCAAAAAATTGGGCCTGCAATGCCGCGATGCGTCCCAGCTCGTCTACCAGACGCTGCCCCACCTCAGTTAGCTCTGCCCTGCCACCTCCACGGCCTCCTTGCCAAGCTGCCACCAGCGGCACCCCAGCGAGATTATTCATGGCTTCAACCGCTTCCCAGGCTCCTTTATAGGTCATCCCGATGACCTTTGCGGCACCGTTTATCGAGTTTTCCCGGCTTATTGCAACCAGTAACTCAAGTCTTCGTGCGGAAACCTTCCCTCTCTCAAAATCGAGCGACAAGGAAGTACTGAAGTTCCCAACTTGAATTTTGGGTGGCACTGTCATCGAAATAATTACACTAGATTAAAGGTCGAAACGTACTTGACTGGGGTACCAAAAAATACATTTTTGGAACCCGCACGAGTTTAAGCATTCAGAATCAAAAATTCACGCTCAATTACTGACTTAAAGAGTAATGCGCCAAAATATAATTTGGACTCTTCAGTTAATGCAGTCTCACCAAAGGCTTGAATCCCAGGCGTTGCTCCAATTTTTCTGCGGTAGCGCGCGCCTCATCCTGTGTCGAATAGGGGCCAACATGCACGCGCACCATGTCATTCTCTTTCTGATACAGCTCGACTCGTTTGCCGCTTCCCTCAAATTCAACGCTCATGCGCGAAAGAAAGCTTTCAGCACTCTGCTGTGAGCGGAAGGCGCCCAATTGCAGATACACATTTCCACTCGCCACCGCTTCGCCTGAAGCTGATGGCACTGTTGTAGGCTTTAAGGGGGTCACCACCACCGAATCAGTTGTCGATTTTAAGGGGGTAATCTCCACCGAATCCGTTACTCCCGGAGGCTGGACATTATTGTCCGCCACCAGGCTTTCCACTTCCACCACGACTTCGGCACTGCCATCATTTATGATGCCAAGTTTGTACGCAGCGGCATATGAAAGATCAATAATGCGCTCACGCAAAAATGGACCACGGTCATTGATACGAACCACTACCGACTTTTTGTTCGCAAGGTTTGTTACGCGCGCGTAACTGGGTACCGGCAATATAGGATGAGCGGCAGTCATGCCATACATATCATATATTTCTCCGCTTGCAGTGCGCTTGCCATGGAATTTTTTTCCATACCAGGAAGCAACACCTCGCTCCTTGAAGCTGCCCGGCGAAGTTAAAGGCGTGTATGTCTTTCCTAAAGCGGAGTATTGGGCGTTCGCAAAACGGTGTAAAGGCTCAACGCGCGGGACGGCATCCGGGACGGCGGCTAAATTGGCTGGCACATTATCACCAGGGCTGTCGCCTTCCAAATAACCGCCGCGTTTTGGATGCACAACCGAGGGGGGCAGAGCAACGTGCGATTCGATTACGGGAGCAGGAGTGCTACGTGCGTCCTCCTTGCGCGTAGTTGCGCCGCTGCATGCCGGAAGGAGGATTGCTGCAAACAGTATCAGTCCAATTTGTTTATTCACTGGCATAACTCCCTATTTATCATTTCATTATTAGACACATTTTTATTCTTATGAAGGATATTGAATAAATGAAGTATAGCGTAATCTTTCCAAATCTATTCAACCCAGACCGCTGATGCATAACCCCCGCTAAAAAATGGGCACCCACATTTGGTTAACCTTAGAACAGAAGTGCCATTTAACGCAAAGAATGGCGCAAATGAATAACAGCAGGGCGATGCGGATTTACCTGATTGGAAGGTGTTTCACCATCTTTCGGGCAAAATATTGCTGACAGATCATTTCGGAGGATTAAAACTGGCGATTGGTAACTTATTTTTTATGGATTATGGAGCACTCCGTTGAATTACGTTTGTTTGCTCCATCCTCCCCCCAACCCACGAATGAGTCCCACGCTAGCGGCCAGGGATTGAGCTCTGAGCGCCAACAATCCTCGATCTGCCTGCAAAGCTATGGTTTGCGCGGTCGCTACTTCCAGATAGGTCACCGCACCATTCTGGTACCGGTAGTTGGCCAGCGTTTCGGCCTTGTGTGCAGAAATCGTAGCCGCAGTTTGCTCAATAATTTGCTGTTTCAAGAATTTCAGGCGCGCCAACTCATCTTCAACTTGCTGGAATGCCAGCAAAACTACAGCACGATACTCATGCCCCGCTTGATCCAAAACTGCTTTAGCCTGGTCAACCTGCGACTGCCTTAATTTCCCATCAAAAATATTAAAAACGGCTCTGGGCCCAATAGACCAAAAAAGATTCGGCGCAGTAAGCCAGCCAGATGCACCCGTATTTTGGTATCCAATCGAGGTGCCACCAAGCGAAATGCTTGGGAAAAAAGCAACCTTGGCAACGCCCACACTGGCATTCGCCGCTTCTACCTTGCGCTCGGCCGACGCAATATCTGGCCGCCGCTGCAATAACGTGGAGGGCAATCCAATCGGAATTCGAGGGGGCAGAATTAAATCAGAATTTACTACTGGCGATATCGTAAATGCAGTAGCTGATTCACCGATTAAACTGGCGATCGCATGTTCAAATACCGCACGCTGTATTTTTAACTCGAAAAGCTCGGCTTTTACAACATTTACTTGCGTTTCGGCTCTTGCGACATCAAGCCCGGATGCGATGCCTCCAGAATGGCGATTTTCTACCAAAGTAAGTTTTTTTTCAAAATTCTGAATACTTTCACTAAGTAAATTTGATTGCGCATCAACATTTCGCAACCTGATGTAGTGTTCGGCAAGTAACGCGTGCAAACTCAAGCGAGCACTTTCAAGGTCTGCTGCTGAAGCTTGGGCAGTCGCCTTGCCCGCAGCGATAGAATTTCTTACCCGCCCCCAAAGATCAACTTCGTAGCTTAACAACGTACTCACCGTATTTGAGTTATAGAATCCAGGCTGATTAGGATTTCTCAACGGTCTATGATCGGATTGCCTGTTTCGTGTGATGCCTGCATCGACATCAAGCGAGGGGAGTTGGGCTGCTCCTAATTGCCTGGCATAGGCAGTTGATTGATCAAATCGCGCAACTGCAATTGCAAGGGTAGGATTGTTTCGCTCCATTTTTTCTTGAAGTTCATTCAGTGTTTTATCACTAAATAATCGCCACCAGGATCCTCTTGGTAATTCATCAGAAGGTTGTGCCTCCTTCCATAAACCATCTCGCCAAGCGTCTTTAACCGGGACAACTATTGGTGGTTGAACGGGCGTGATAAATGAGCAGCCGTGCATGAGCAGCGCAGACAATGGCAACAGCAATCGAAATGCGATAGCCGAGTACCTCATGGTTGTGATTTTGTTTTAGATGCTGCATTAGGGATAATCGATGGAGCCGTCGTTTTTTGCTCGGCGCTGGGAGTCGTTTTTAATTTAACCATATCGCCTTCCATCAGTGACTCGGGCGGGTTATTTATTACTAGCTCATTTGCATTGAGTAGGGCTGCAATATTAAGTGAAGTACCTAAATCTCTCAGAATTTCAACGCGCTTGAACTTCACGCGTCTGTCGCCTGCTACGACAGCAATAAACGGGCCTTCTTTTTTATACATAATCGCGCCGGCCGGAATCTGTAAAGATTTTTCATTGGCAGGAAATATAAATGTCACGCTACCATATTCACCCGGGAGTAATTCATTGGACGAATTATCCACTTCAAACTGCATCAACATTGTGCCAGAGCTCTCATTGACCGACTCGGAAGTCCCCAGGAGTTTCGCTGAAAAATGCTTCCCCGGGTGTTCTGGTACATCAACCTGAACGACCATATCCGGTTTTATGCGGGCTGCATAATTCTGCGGAAGCGTGACGTACAGTCTTAATTTGTGCACATCTGAAATCGTGAACAATTCCTTTCCCGACTGATGGCCTGCATTAATTAGTGCACCAATATCTGTATGACGACTGGTTATGACCCCATCAAAAGGAGCTGTGATCCGTTTAAATGATGCCAAAGCAAGCAACCGATCTACATTCGCTTGCGCTGCAACCACGAAAGCTCTCTTGACAGCATAGTCGCCATTTTTTTCATCCACCTCCTGGGCCGACACTGAGTCCGTTTTCAATAAATTACGCCAGCGATGCGCCGTTGTTTCAGCCAGCTTTGCGTTTGCCTTGGCGGACTCCATGTTTGCTATGGCTTGTTTTAGCTGCTGATCTAAATCAGGTGATTCAATTTCAGCGAGAATCTGCCCTGCCTTGACATCATCTCCAATGTCCAATTTCCAACTCTTTAAATACCCGCTTACCCGCGCGTAAATAGTTGCCGAATAATAAGCTTGCAAGCTGCCGGGCAATACCAACTTTTCAGTATCCCTATGACCCTCTAACGCTACCGTTGCAACGGTAATCAGGGCCCGATCTGCCGTCGTCGCTGCAAGAATTTTCTGATCATCCATCCGTTGCTTGAACCCACCCACAAAGATCCCGACAGCAACAGCAGCGATCACCATGATTATGGTTAACAGGTGTTTTGCCGGCCGCCGAACGGTTAGCGGGGAATGAATATCATCCATGCTCAATTGCCCCCTTAGTATTGATTATGCGCGGCTGCCGCCCGTGAATCATGCCAAATAAAACTGGAACAAAAAACAAGGTGGCACAAGTCGCAGTTATTAACCCACCAACGACTGCCCTGCCAAGAGGCGCATTTTGCTCGCCGCCGTCACCCAGCCCCAATGCCATGGGTGCCATGCCAATGATCATGGCCAGCGCGGTCATTAATACCGGACGAAATCTGCCAAATCCCGCTTCCAGTGCCGCTCTGATTGGATCACCGGTATGTGCTAATCGTTCGCGAGCAAAACTCACGACCAGAATACTGTTGGCGGTGGCCACGCCCATGCACATAATCGCCCCGGTTAATGCCGGAACAGATAGGGTCGTATGAGTTGCAAACAACATCCATACTATTCCTGCTAACGCAGCAGGAAGTGCTGCAACGATGACAAATGGATCACTCCAGGATTGGAAATTCACCACAATCAGCAAATAAATCAAAACGATTGCTGCCAGCAGACCAAACAATAACCCGCTAAATGCTGAATTCATGGTTTTCACCTGCCCACGGAGCGTAATCGTTGCGCCTTTTGGCCGCTCTCTTTCGTGGGCTTGCAACACCTTCTCAATATCACTTGCAATTGCGCCCAAATCTCTCCTGTCGGGAGTCGCAAAAATATCGACAACTGGTTGCACCGCATAATGCGATGCCACCGCAGCCGTTTTGGTTCGAGTAATGGTTGCGAGCCCTCCCAGAATTTGGGGGTCGCGTGCCTCGCTCCCCACAACCGGTATGTTTTCAAGATCCGATAAACTTTGAATTCTAAAGCTCGGGGTTTGGGCCACGATTGAGTATGCAACACCGTTCGCTTTATTAAGCCAATATGCTGGGGACACCTGCCCGCTACCGGCCAAGGTAACGACCAGACTGTTTGTGACATCGCGTTCGGTAATACCCACTTTCTTTGCCCGAATGCGATCCACATCGACTAAAAGCTGGGGATAGTTATAAGATTGCTGAATTCTTAGATCTGCGACTCCAGAAATTTTGGCGATATCACGCTGAAGGATTTGTGCATATTTAAAATTTTCTTCATTATTCGGGCCCATAACCTGGACGTCAATTGGCGCTGGCGCACCAAAATTCAAGATTTGACTAATGATATCGGCAGGTAAGAAAGAAAATGTCGATCCCGGATACTGTTGCGGCAGAAATTCACGTAAGCGGCGTACATAACTATCGGTTGGCGCATGTCCCTTGTGCAGGGCTATCAGAATATCCCCGTCTTGCGGGCCTATCGTTCCCGTATTGTTGTACACCAGGTTAATCCCGCTTACGGCAAGGCCAATATTATCGATAACGCTTGCCAGCTCATTTGCCGGAATAGCCCGGCGAATATCTGATTCAATCCGATCAAACAACCTTGCCGTTTCTTCAATCCTTGTTCCAACGGGCGCACGGACATGGATTTTTATTTGTCCTGCATCCACCAAGGGGAAGAAATCTCGCCCTAACCACGGAATCAAGGCAAAAGAAATGCACACCGCGAATAAAAATCCAGCGACGAATTTATTTCTATGGGACATAAATACGACCAGCATCCCATAGTATTTGTCCCTAATTTCATTAAACCCACGATTAAACCACTCTTGAAATCTAACAAGAGGATTTTTAGAGCGCGACCTTGGCTGATTAACACAAAAAGAATGACCTATTTCCAATGCATGGGGTTTCAGTAAATACATCGCTAATGTTGGAACCAAGGTCCTGGATAGCAAAAATGAGGCGATCATCGCAAACATAACCGCTTCCGCCATGGGAACAAACAAGTAATGTGCCACCCCTTCCAGGAAAACATTGGGACAAACACAATACAAATACATAACAGGGAGACAAAAGCCGGCGTTACAATTTGGCGAGCGCCATCCATGATGGCGGTTTTTACATCTTTTCCGTGTTCCAAATGCCAGTTGATGTTCTCGATAGTGACCGTCGCATCATCCACCAATATCCCAACCGCCAATGCCAGCCCACCCAGTGTCATAATATTGAGTGTTTCTCCTATAATTGATAGCCCTACAATAGAACTCAAGATTGCAAGCGGAATCGAGATAGCGATAATTACAGTAGAACGCCAGCTCCCTAGAAAAAGCAAAATCATCAAACTGGTCAACGCTGCGGCAATCACCCCTTCTTCCGCTACACCGGCAATTGCAGCTTTTACAAACACGGATTGATCTCCAACGCCTTCAAGCCGTACCGTTGACGGGATACTCTCAGACAGCTTTGGCAATAGCTGCCGCACTCTTGCCACAATATCCAATGTCGAGGCAGCACCATTTTTTAAAATGGTCATCAGTACGGCACGTTCACCATCCATACGTACTACATTGGTCTGCGGCGGGTTTCCATCTCGAACAGTCGCAATATCGCGGAAAGTTATTACACTGTCGCCAACAACCTTGATGGGGAAATTGTTAATTTCTTCAATTGCATCCGGGCTATTATTTAATCTGACACTGTATTCATAGCTACCGATTTTTTGTGTCCCAACTGGAATAATTTGAGTCTGCGATGCCAGCGCATTTTGCACATCCTGGGCGGATACCCGCTTCGCCTGCATCGCCTTTTGGTCCAAGTCAATTTGAACTTGCCGAACTTTGCCGCCAAAAGGCGAAGGAATAGTCGTTCCAGGAACCGTTGCCAGCTGTGGCCGAATAAAATTCTGGGCCAAATCGAATAATTTTTGCTCAGATACTGATGGACTTGATAGTGCAAGTTGTAGAATCGGTACCGTTGACGCGTTGTAATTCAAAATTAGCGGCGGCGTTATACCGGGAGGCATCAGCTTTAGAACTGTTTGAGAGATAGACGTAACCTGAGCCGTAGCCGTTCTAATATCGACATTTGGCTGAAAAAATATTTTGACGATGCCGTAGCCGGGTAGCGATTGGGACTCAATATGATCGATGTCACTTACAGTCGAGCTAAGCGATCGTTCATAACCATATATTACGCGTCCGGCCATATCCTCCGGTGGCAATCCCGTATAAGACCACACTGCGCTAATCACGGGAATTTTGATATCGGGGAAAATATCGGTAGGGGATTTCAGCACCGCTAGTGGGCCGAACAAAATGATTAGCAGCGCTAACACAATAAAAGTGTATGGTCTCTGCAGAGCAATCTTGACAAGCTCAATCATAGCGCTTGAGAAGCGTAGTACTTCAATATTATTATCTTCATCTCTTTGCTCAGGTCACCACCGCTGATCCGTTAAGTTTGCACCAATTTCTTGTGAGTATGAATACTCATAAGCATACCAAAACCAAGCAATAAAATGACCATGGACGTACCGCCGTAACTAACGAGCGGTAACGGTACGCCCACCACTGGCAGAATGCCGCTCACCATGCCCATATTGACGAAGGCATAGGTGAAGAAAGTGAGGGTAATACTGCCGGCCATAAGACGTGTAAAGTAAGTTGAAGCATTGGCGGTAATCACGAAGCCACGCGCAATAACGAACAAGTACAAGCTTAACAGCACAATATTACCGAACAAGCCGAATTCTTCCGAATACACAGCAAAAATGAAGTCGGTGGTACGCTCAGGCAGAAAGTCGAGGTGCGTCTGAGTGCCATTGAGATACCCCTTGCCAAACATCCCGCCGGAACCCACCGCAATGATGGCCTGGATAGTGTGATAACCACTGCCCAATGCATCCTGCGCCGGATCAAGCAACATCATAATGCGGTGACGCTGATAGTCGTGCAACGTGGACCACGCAAGCGGCATACTTGCCATTAAAATTACCAAGAAAGTCAGCATGACACGCCAGGATATACCGGCCAGGAATAGCACATAAAATCCGCTAGAGGCGATCAAAATGGCTGTACCCAAATCTGGCTGGCGCGCAATTAACGCCACCGGCAGCAACAACAGCAAGGTTGCGACGAAATAATTTTTTAGGGTCAGCATGGCTTCGTGCTTTTCAAAATACCAAGCCATCATCAACGGTACAGCTATCCTCATTAGCTCGGAAGGCTGAATGGTGGTCACCCCGATGTTCAACCAGCGTCGTGCCCCGTGTGCGATTTCACCGAAGAACGCCACGGCGATCAGTAGCACCATACCTAGCAGGTAGACTGGCACTGCGGCCCGCATCAAATAATGAAGCGGCATGTTGGCCACAATCCATAGTGCGGCGCACGCCACCAGTATATTCGTCATCTGCGCCAACACACGGAACCAGTTGCCGCCACTGGCGCTATACAGCACCACCAAACTAACCAACAGAAGCAGTCCAAGCGCAGCCAGCAGAACAGGGTCAAGGTGCGCGACGAAGCGTTGCCACAGAAGTCGTCTAGTCATCTTCTGCCCCTTCTGCCTCATCCACTGCAGGCAAGGGCTGAGGCAGCTTACCCAGCAGGAAGTAGTCCAACACCTTACGCGCAATCGGCGCAGCGGTAGAGCTGCCATGTCCGCCGTTTTCAACAAGCACTGCCAGCGCTATCTTGGGTTGCTCGAAAGGCGCAAAAGCCATGAACCAGGCGTGGTCGCGATGGTGCTCCTGTATCTTGCTTTCGATGTACTTCTCACCCTGTTTCATGCCTATAACCTGCGCAGTGCCGGTTTTACCGGCAAAAACATAGGGCGCACCTGCGCCTGCCCTTGCGGCCGTTCCTCCAGGTTGCGTCACCGCCACCATCGCGCTTTTCACCAGCGCGAGATGCTCCGCATTGAGGTTGAGATTGGATTCCTGATTCATCCCCAATATGCGTTTTTCGCTAGTGCGCAAGCTTTGCACCTCCTTCAGCAGATGCGGACGGTAGGCTACGCCATCATTGGCCAGTATCGCAGTGGCGTAGGCCAATTGCAGCGGGGTAACCAGATTGTAGCCCTGGCCAATACCAACCGAAATCGTGTCGCCGGCATACCATTTTTGTTTGTGACGTTTCTGCTTCCACTCCTGCGATGGCATCAAGCCGGAAACCTCACCTTCCAGATCAATGCCGGTTTTCTTACCGAATCCAAACTCCGAAAAAAAACTGTATATGTTGTCTATGCCCAGTTCGTTGGCCAGCCCATAATAATAAGTGTCACACGACACCACGATGGATTTAAACAAGTCTACGCTGCCGTGCCCACCCTTTTTCCAATCACGGTATTGGTGACGACTACCGGGCAGGCTGAAGTAACCCGGGTCGCTGATAGCGTAGCTAGGAATGCGCTTCTTGTAATGCAGCCCAGCCAATGCCATGAACGGCTTGATGGTGGAGCCTGGCGAATATTGGCCACGCAATGCACGATTATTGAGTGGGACATCGGGCGAGTTGTTCAGCTCATTCCAGCTCTGTTCATCAATGCCATCAATGAACAGGTTTGGATCGTAGCCCGGCTTGCTGACAAAGGCCAATACCTCCCCATTGCTTGGGTCTATAGCCACTAGCGCACCTCGATAATTGCCAAACGCCTGCTCGGCAACTCCCTGCAACTTGGCGTCTATCGTTAGTACCAGGTTGTTGCCCGATACTGGCGGGGTGCGCGACAGCACTCGCACCTCGCGCCCCCCCGCATCGACTTCCACCTGCTGGAAGCCGGTTTTACCATGCAATTCACTCTCGTAATTCTGCTCGATGCCAGTCTTGCCAATGTAATCAGAGCCACGATAATTAGCGGCCACTTCATCCTCCTCAAGCTGTGCAATTTCACTCTCATTAATACGGCCGATGTAACCGACCAGGTGAGAAATCTGCTCGTGGTATGGATATTCACGGAACAGGCGCGCCTTGATTTCCACGCCGGGGAAACGATAGCGCTGCGAAGCAAAGCGCGCCACTTCATCATCCGTCAGGCGATTGCGTATTGGCAGGCTCTCAAATTTACGGCTATCGGCCAGCAGTCTCTTAAAGCGCTTGCGATCTCCGGGCTGAATTTCAATTATCTTTGCAAGCTCATCAATCGTCGCCTTCAGATCGACTACCTTGCTTAATGTTATTTCTAAAGTATAAGCAGAATAATTATGTGCCAGAACCACGCCGTTGCGGTCAAGTATTAGACCTCGGCTGGGCGCAATGGGCACGATGGAAATGCGATTATTCTCCGCCAGAGTTTGGTAGTGGCTATGTTGCATCACCTGCAAATATACAAAACGCACCAGCAGTATTAACAACAGAAGTAGCACAAACCCTAAACTGAGCGTCAGACGCAGCCGAAAATTATGGATTTCTCGTTGAGTGTCTTTAAACTCGACGTGACGCTTCATAACTGATCAGATACAGCACGGGGACGACGCAAGGCCTGCAACAATAGGGTCAAGGGTGCCCACAGCAATGCCGACATTACACTGCCGATGAAGTATTCCCATGAAATATTGCCGCGTAGTTGCCAATACACTGCGGCGTAAATCGCATATGCCAGCAATAACAACGGGAAGATTTGCAGGGTCTGCTGGCGCAAATTGAACATCAGCACCCGGCGATGCAACACGATGCCGCTGAAAGCCAATACCGAGTATGCCAGTGCATGCTGTCCAAAGAGACTTGCGTCAGCAACATCGGCAAGTATGCCCACCGCCCACGCAATGCTAATGCCGACGTTATAGGGTTTGTGCGTGCACCAGTAGAGCAATACCAGCGCGACAAAATCTGGGCGAAACACTAGCCAGACACCTTGCCATGGCAGCCAATTGAGCATCAGCGCAACAAACAGGCTAGCTGCGATGAAAAAACGGCTAACGGGCAACTGGAATTCCTGGTCTTTCTGAACGTGATCTCTCACCTGCTCCCCCGTCTGCCACTTTTAGGCTTGTCGGTCGAGGTTTCCACAGCCATCTCCGGACGTGCTGGCAACTTCTGTAGCGCGGACAAGATCAGCAGTTGGCGCCGTTTATCCACCCCACCAATCGGCGCACATAGAATGCGCGCAAAAGGATAGGCGGGATCGCGCTCAACATGGATTATCTTGGCCACCGGCAGACCATGCGGATAAGTGCCATCAATGCCGGAAGTTACCAACACATCGCCATTCTGGATGTCAGAACTAATGGGCATATAGCGCAGCGCCAGCTCACCGGTGTCACCCGAGCCGAACACCACTGCACGCAAGCCATTGCGCAGCACCTGCACCGGCACCGCGTGATCCTTATCAGTGATTAACGTGACCTCGCTCATCCAAGGATAAACGCGTGTAACCTGGCCGACGATACCGCTATCATCCATCACTATCTGTCCGGCCAACACATGGACCTGGGTGCCCTTGTCCAATAATATTTTTCTATTAAACATGTCTCGTTCGACATATATTATTTCGGCTAGCTGCATTGGATAGTCGGCACGCTGCTGCACCATAAGAAGGTTACGCAAGTGCTGATTTTCCGCTTTCAGTACCTCCAGTTGTAGCAACTGCGCGACATCTAAAGTGTTCTGATGGCGTAATTCATCGTTGTCGCGAATCAAGCTGTTATGGGAGACAAAAAAAGCATCAACCTCATGCCATAGATTACCTGGTGCCGTGACTAACCGTTGCAGAGGGTACACCAAGACTGAAAGGCCGCTACGTATGGATTCCAGATATCGATATCGTACATCCACAAACAATAACAGCAACGAAAGCAGTACGAAAAATACCAGCCGGACGGCAGGAGAGGGGCCTCGATTGAAGAAGCGAAGGGGCTGATTTTGTTCCATTAGGGCGTTTCAACAGCCATTTCTGCTTACAATTATCAGTTACAACACCAACGCTATTCTCTTCCGTTTACTGAAGTAAAAGCGGAAGAGACGAGAATTACTGGACTGTATTAAATTAAAATTATCCACATACCGGTAAATCTGATGCTCAATCACTGGTGAAAATTCCACTGTATTTGTCCATCCGGTCAAGAGCCTTGCCGGAACCGCGCACCACGCAGGTAAGCGGGTCATCCGCAATCAATACGGGTAAACCAGTCTCTTCCATCAATAAGCGGTCGATATCACGCAGCAATGCGCCGCCGCCAGTCAAAACCATACCCTTTCTGGCAATATCCGAGCCCAGCTCAGGGGGAGTCTGCTCTAACGCGATTTTTACCGCGCTGACAATGTTATTAAGTGGATCAGTGAGGGCCTCCAGTATTTCATTACTGGAAATGGTAAAGCTACGCGGCACGCCTTCCGCCAGATTACGTCCCATCACCTCCATTTCACGCACTTCGCTGCCGGGAAATGCCGAACCGATTTCTTTCTTGATCTGTTCTGCGGTGGTTTCGCCAATCAACATGCCATAGTTGCGGCGAATGTAATTGATTATAGCCTCGTCAAACTTGTCGCCACCGACTCTTACGGAACCGGAATAAACCGCACCGCCCAGAGAAATCACACCGACTTCGGTGGTGCCACCGCCGATATCCACCACCATCGAACCATTTGGCTCTTCCACGGGCAGATCAGCGCCAATTGCTGCTGCCATAGGCTCTTCAATCAATTCCACTCGGCGCGCCCCCGCACCGTAAGCGGATTCTCGGATAGCGCGCCGCTCCACTTGAGTGGAACCGCACGGAACGCAAATCACAATGCGCGGGCTAGGGCTAAAAATGCCGGATTTATGCACTCTCTTGATGAATTGTTTGAGCATTTGCTCGGTGACGGTGAAATCGGCAATTACGCCATCCCTCATCGGACGTATGACAGTAATATTGCATGGCGTGCGCCCGAGCATCTGCTTGGCTGCCAACCCAACCTGCTGGATTACCTTCTTGTCGTTAGGGCCATTCCCATGGCGAATTGCCACCACTGACGGCTCATCCAGCACAATGCCTTTGCCGCGTGCCCAGATCAAGGTATTAGCAGTGCCCAAATCTATCGCTAAATCATTAGCAAAATAGTTGTCAAAAAATCCAAACATGACGAATCCTAGAGTAGAAAAAAATGTGCCCGATATCGCAAAAAATTAGTCTGGCAAGACTATTAATGATAACCTATTACGCTACTTTTAATAAAGATAAAGAATTTAGCCTATGTCGCTCAGTCTCAATGAAGTCTATAAGGTCGCCCGGCTGGCTCGACTAGGAATGACCGAGCAGGAAGCGCAAACAGCGCACGTCCAGCTATTGAATATCTTTGGCTTGATCGCCGAAATGCAGGCAGTCGACACAAGTGGGATTGCACCGATGTCGCACGCTCAGGATATAACCCAACGCTTGCGCGCGGATGTGGTCACAGAACACAATCAACGCGAGCTATTCCAGGCCGCAGCCCCGCAAATTAAAAAGGGATTGTACTTAGTACCACAAGTCATCGAATAACTTTCCAGTTCCAAGACCATGCATAATTCCAGTTTGCTACAGCTAGGCTCAGCATTGCGCAGCAAGAAAATTTCCAGCGTTGAGTTGACGCAACTTTATCTACACCGCATTGCCGCGCTCAACTCAAAACTCAATGCCTACATCACAATAAATGAGGAGATGAGCTTGGTACAGGCACGCGCAGCCGATGTCCAGTTAGCGCAATCCAAAACCCACGCACTTACTGGCATTCCCATAGCCCAGAAGGATATATTCTGTGCAATGGGTTGGCGCACCACGTGCGGCTCGAAAATGCTGTCTAATTTTATTGCCCCCTACGATGCGCATGTGATTGAGCAATTCAACCGCGTTGGCGCGGTAAATTTGGGCAAGACCAACATGGACGAATTCGCCATGGGTTCCAGCAATGAAACTTCTTACTTTGGCCCTGTAAAAAACCCCTGGAACCCCAACGCCGTGCCCGGCGGTAGCTCCGGCGGCAGTGCAGCTGCGGTATCGGCACACTTATGTGCAGCAGCCACCGGCACTGACACTGGCGGTTCTATCCGCCAGCCAGCCGCACTATGTGGCATCTCAGGCCTGAAACCAACTTATGGCGTAGTCTCCCGTTACGGCATGATCGCCTTTGCTTCCAGCTTGGATCAAGCCGGACCAATGGCGCGCAGCGCGGAAGATTTGGCACTGCTATTGAATGTAATGGTCGGCTTCGACGAACGCGATTCCACTAGCCTGCAACGTGAAGCAGAGGATTATGCACGAGATTTAAATAAGCCACTGAATGGTCTGCGCATTGGCTTGCCCAAAGAATTTTTCGCCGCAGGTTTAAGCGCAGATGTCGCGCAAGCGATTGAAGCGTCCATTGCCGAATACAAAAAATTAGGTGCCAGCGTGGTCGACATCAGCCTGCCCAACTCGAGCCTGTCCATCCCAGTGTATTACGTGCTGGCTCCGGCGGAAGCCTCCAGCAATCTGTCACGATACGACGGTGTGCGCTACGGTTACCGCGCGCCGGAATATACCAATCTTGCGGACATGTATGAGAAATCCCGCGCGCAAGGTTTCGGTGAAGAAGTAAAGCGGCGCATTATGATCGGCACTTATGTGCTATCGCACGGTTACTACGACGCCTATTATTTGCAGGCACAGAAAATTCGCCGCCTGATCGCGCAGGACTTTGTCGAAGCATTCAAGCAATGTGACGTCATCATGGGACCCACCACTCCCACCACCGCCTTCAATCTGGGCGAGAAAAACGATGACCCGGTACAAATGTATCTTTCCGACATCTATACCATCGCGGTGAATCTCGCAGGCCTGCCCGGCATGTCCATCCCGGCAGGCTTCGGCAGCAATGGCCTGCCCGTTGGCTTGCAAATTATCGGCAATTATTTCGACGAGGCACGCATGCTAAACGTGGCACATCAATATCAGCAGGTGACCGATTGGCACACCCGCACTCCGCAACATATCGAGGTGTAAGGAACCGCACCATGCAATGGGAAATCGTTATCGGACTTGAAGTACATACTCAACTCTCGACCAGCAGCAAGATTTTTTCGGGCGCTTCGACCGCTTTTGGCGCGGAACCCAACACCCAAGCCTGCGCGGTAGATCTAGCGCTGCCTGGCGTATTACCGGTGCTGAACCGTGGAGCAGTGGAACGTGCTATCAGGTTTGGCCTTGCGGTTGGTGCGCATATTTCGCAACGCTCCGTGTTTTCGCGTAAAAATTATTTCTATCCTGACCTGCCCAAGGGGTACCAGATCAGTCAATTTGATTTACCCATAATTGGCCAAGGCTCGTTGACTATTCAGGTTCCGACAACGACCGCGGGGCAATTTTATAAAAAAGTGGTGCGCCTGACCCGTGCGCATCTTGAAGAAGATGCAGGAAAATCGTTGCACGAAGATTTTCATGGCATGACAGGCATTGATCTCAACCGCGCTGGAACACCTCTGCTGGAAATAGTCTCGGAACCGGACATGCGCTCTGCCGCCGAGGCCGTGTCCTATGCCAAAATGCTGCACACCCTGGTGCGCTGGATCGGCATCTGCGATGGCAACATGCAGGAAGGCTCGTTCCGCTGCGACGCCAATGTCTCAGTGCGTCGTCCTGGGGCTGAATTAGGCACACGCCGCGAGATCAAAAACCTTAACTCGTTCCGCTTTCTGCAGCAGTCCATTGAGTATGAAGCACAGTGGCAGATTGATACACTGGAAAGCGGCGGGTCTATCCAGCAAGCGACTGTGTTGTTCGATTCCGACAAGGGTGAAACCCGCGCCATGCGCAGCAAGGAAGACGCGCACGATTACCGTTATTTCCCGGACCCTGATCTGCTGCCGCTAGCAATTGATAATGAGTGGATCGAGCAGGTGCGCGGCACACTCCCCGAGCTGCCACTATCCAAACAAACACGCTATGTTGCCGATCTCGGTCTATCTATCTACGACGCCGACACGTTGACATCATCACGGGAAATGGCGGATTTCTTCGAAGCGACACTAAATGAAACCCCCAAGGAAGCCAAGCTGTGTGCCAACTGGATGATGGGTGATGTAAGCGCCTCACTTAACCGTGAAGATCGCGATATTACACAATGTCCGATCTCACCCCAACAGCTAGGCGGCATGCTTAAACGTATCGCAGACGGAACCATTTCCAACTCCGCCGCCAAGGAAGTTTTCAAGACGCTCTGGAGTGAAGGCGGTGACCCCGATACCATTATCGAAACAAAAGGGTTAAAACAGATGTCCGATGTCGGCGCAATGGAGGCAATGGTGGACGAAATTATCGCCGCCAACCCAGCGCAAGTGGCCGAATATCGCAGCGGCAAGGAAAAAGTGTTTGGCTTTTTTGTCGGCCTCGCCATGAAGGCCAGCAAAGGCAAAGCCAACCCTGCACAAATGAATGAAATTCTAAAGCGCAAACTGGCGGGTTAGACGCAATATTAACTGCGCTCTTGCAACCCGCTGGCTTTCAGCCTGAGGTCGGTTGTCAATAATGGACACGAATGAATTCATGCTGCCAATCTCTTTGCGTAGGAATGGCATTCAAACTCAACAAGAAAAAAATTGAACGCCTTACCGCATGAACTATCCGGCTGGAAACAGCCTTGTAAATCGCGCTCTCCTCTGGAGCATCAGACAAACCATCACCGTCAAAACATCTCGAACACAAGACCTGAATATTTACCGCGAGCAATACATTACTGGATAGGTACATGACACATTTCTCGCCTGTTCAGGCGCAAGTGCGCTGGTGGTCAGGAACCAACCTGCCCTGTTGGGTGCGACTTTGTACTTTATCGCTAATACTGCTTTTGTCTTGCCTGCCCATACGAGCAGCGGAGCTTGAACCGTCTCCGGTGATGCTGGCAAATGTTTTTCGAAGCGATATCACGCTGGCAGATTATTGGGTGAGTGAAAAATATGATGGCATGCGTGGTTACTGGGATGGCGAAAAATTATTGACGCGTGGCGGCGAGCGTGTCGAAGCCCCGGTATGGTTCACCGCCGGCTGGCCCAAAATTCCTCTCGACGGGGAATTATGGGTTGGCCGCGGCCAGTTTTCCAAGGCAGTTTCCACCGTCAGGAAAAAAATCCCCGACGAAGCCCAGTGGCGCACGCTGCACTTCATGGTATTCGATCTGCCTGCGCATCCAGGTAGCTACTCCGAACGCAATGCGGCACTGCAGCTTGTCATCGCGCAGATCGGACAGCCATGGGTGCGCCACGTTGAGCAGTTTAAAGTTGCCGATCAAGCCGCATTGAGAGCAACGCTTAAACGGGTGGTCAAGCATGGCGGTGAGGGCTTGATGCTGCATCGCGGCACTTCACTTTACCGGGCAATCCGCAGCGACGATCTATTAAAACTAAAACCCTTCGATGATGCTGAGGCCAAGGTAGTAGCTCACCTGCCGGGCAAAGGTAAGCATGCAAACACATTGGGCGCATTGGAGGTGGAGTCGGCTGACGGATTGCGCTTTCGTCTGGGTACCGGTCTATCTGACGCAGATCGGCGCTCTCCGCCCCAGCTGGGGAAATGGGTAACCTACCGCTATAACGGACTGAATGAAAAAACCGGTATCCCACGGTTCGCTCGCTTCATGCGAGTTCGCGAAGATATGAATCTTTCAGAACAGGTAGTGGGGCCTTGATTATCACTCATGGAATTTCAATCAAAATCCGAATTAAAAGCGGGAAAGTTAAAGGTCGCCTCTAAAGCAACTTGCGCGGCTTGTGCGGAGCCCGTGAAAACACAAAATCATATAACCAGTTAGGCAGCAGCTTAAGCACTCGCCCGACGCCCCCCATCTGCCAAGGTACTACTGCAAATGCCTTGCCGGAAGCAATCACTCGTGCAATACGGCGCGCGGCTTCATCGGCTGGCAAAATAAAAGGCATGAGGTAAGGATTGATGGCGGTCATTGGCGTTTTGATGTAGCCAGGACAGATGGTAACTACGCGCACTCCGCTACCACGCAACTCGACGCGTAAACTTTCCATGTAAGAGATTAGCGCCGCCTTGGATGCGGAATAGGCGCCCGCCCCCGGCAATCCCCGGAATCCTGCCACACTGGCGATACCAACCAATGCACCCTGTCCGGCCTCACGCATAGGCACGAGAAACGGCTGAAAAGTTTTTATTACGCCCAACATATTGATATCCATCACTTGCTGGAAAACATCAATGTCGTCGGCATATTCAGTCAGCGTTCCGACACTAATACCTGCATTGGCAATCACGATATCGGGCACGCCTGCGCACGCAATGAAGCTCTGCGCCGCAGCTTGCACGGCAGCCGAGTCACGCACATCCAGTGGGTAACAATAAACTTGCTGGGGGAACTGCTTAGCAAGGCTTTGCAGACAATCAGCGCGACGGGCCATCACCCCAACCATCGCGCCTTGCTCAAGATAATGGTGCGCCAGCGCCAGACCGAGGCCGCTGGATGCGCCGCTGATAACGATGCGTGCGGCCACTACTGCTTGCCCGCGCGCTCCTTGCGTGCCTTGCCGATCAAATAGTTCAACACTTTAATGCTTTCATCCGGTCCCAGGCCGCTAATCAGATATTTGCCATCCACAATCAGCGACGGTGTGCCGCGAATGCCATAGATCTGCGCCAATTGTTTGCTGCGTGTTACCTTGCTTTGTATGGCGAAGGAATTATAGGCATCGCCGAATTTCTTGCGATCTACGCCATGCTGGCCAACAAATTCAGTGATCTTGGCCTCGTCGCTCAGGTCAATATTGTTTACGTTCCAAGCATTGAACAGGTCGTCGTGCAGCCGCTTTTGCTGTCCCATCAACTCCAATGTGTAATAAGTATGTGCCATCGGCTCCCAAGCGTTATTGAAAATGGTTGGGACATAAACCAACTCGACATCCTTGGCAATTTTTTTCTCCCACGCAGTCAGCGTCGGGTGCATCTTGAAACAGTGTGAACAACCGTAGAAGAAAAATTCCAACACCTCAATTTTGTTGCCTGCACGCGTTGGCTGCACCGTATTGAGCACTTTGTAATCCTTGCCCAGTTCAGGCTCGGCAAAAACTGGGTTAACGCATAACAAAGCCAGAACCACAAAAATCTGCTTGATGAATTTCATATCTATCTCCATGCAAAGTTGGGACTACTACCAAAAAAATATAATTATGCGATTCTCTGCTCTTTAAGTTTGTTAAACTTTTTTTTGCTGCTTAACAAATAAGATCCAATACGATTTCATGCAAATAATGGATCGTATCGCTCAATGCAAGAATAAACACCTGCTTCTCTATCCGGCAAATATTCGTCGCCTATTTCGCAAGCATTGGAGTGGCTCTCACCCCATTTTGTCTCAACACTGCCAATGCGTTATTCATTTCCTCTCTAGCTTTATAGGGACCGACGTGCACACGGTGCCACACCCCTTTATCAGGAATAGTCGCGATTTGCACACTGGCTTCTATGCCGAGCATAGCCAACTTGGCTTTTAATTTATCCGCATCATCCGCATTGGAAAATGAACCCGCCTGTAAAAAATAAGTTTTATTTGCAGTGGCATTGCCCGCCGACTGGACAGGTACAGACTTACTCTCTGTCGTTGCCACATTGTCGCTGCTTTTTTGTATAAGTACCGTTGCATCTTGTTTGTCAGTTAACACCTTGTAAAATTCAAAGCGCGGCTTGCCTTCATACACGCCTGATGCAGCCGCCGGAGAAGTTGATGGCTGGGCAGTTGTTGTTGCAGATCCGGGCAACGGCCTCTCGGAGTCCGCCGCAAGCTTGGCTGTTTCATGCGGTACATTCGTTATGAACGAGTTGGGGGTCTTTAAAATGTACCATGCCACCCCGCCTGCAATAACCAGCCCCACTACTATACCGACCAAAACGCCAGTCAGTAGCGAACTGCCTTGACGCGGTGCTGCGGATCGAGTGTTATTGTTTTTGTTCATATAATCAATCTTTCAAAAATCTCATTCATTCCCGTGAAGTTCGTCGCACAACCCAATAAAATTGGTAACTCCACATTTGGTTTCGACCCCGCGAGTTTCCTCTCGCAGTGGAAAAAACCCAGCCTACATTTTTTCTGGTGCGGAAACACCCAGCAATGCCAAGCCGTTGCGCATTACCTGTGCCACCGCAGCAATCAACGCCAGCCGCGCCTTCATCATGACTTCCTCCTCAACCAGGAAGCGTGAAGCATTATAATAACTGTGAAAATCGGCGGCCAAATCTTTCAAGTAGAACGCGATCAGGTGCGGCGCCAAATCTTCTGCAGCGCTTTCGATCACCTGCGGGTAGTCAATCAGACGTTGCAACAAAGCTCGCTCGTAGTCACTCTCCAGCACACTGACATCGGCTTGGTGCAGCGCAGCAGCATCGCCGCCCCACTGCCCCAACACGCTACAAATACGCGCATGGGCATACTGAATATAATACACAGGGTTTTCATTACTCTGCGATTTCGCCAGATCAATGTCGAACACCAGTTGAGAATCGGGATGGCGCGCCGCGAGGAAGAAACGCGTAGCATCGCAGCCCACTTCATCAATCAAGTCACGCAGAGTGACGTAACTGCCCGCACGTTTGGATATTTTCACCTCTTCGCCATTGCGCAGCACCGTCACCATCTGGTGCAGCACGTAATCCGGCCAACCTTGCGGAATGCCAACACCCAAAGCTTGCAGCCCAGCGCGCACACGTGTGATGGTGCTGTGATGATCCGCACCTTGTTCGTTAATGACGCGGGTAAAGCCACGCCGCCACTTATCCAGATGGTAGGCTACATCCGGTACAAAATAGGTATAGCTGCCATCGCTCTTGCGCATGACGCGATCTTTGTCGTCACCAAAATCTGTCGTGCGCAGCCATAGTGCATTGCCCTGTTCATACGTATGGCCGCTGGCAATAAGCTTGCTGACAGCTTCCTCCACTTTACCTTCGGTGTAGAGTGCAGACTCCAGTGTATACACATCGAAATTAACTCCGAAAGCGCGCAGGTCGAGATCCTGTTCACTGCGCAGATAAGCTACCGCAAAATGGCGGATGGCAGTGGCATCATTCACATCACCAGATGCCCGCGCTCGCTGATCGTCGGCTTCTACCGATTCTTGCGCCAAATACGCACGGGCGACATCGATGATGTAATCTCCGCGATAACCATTTTCAGGCCACGATGGATCGTCAGGTGTGACTCCCTTGCAGCGCAATTGCACTGATAGTGTGAGATTGTCAATCTGCGCGCCAGCATCGTTATAGTAAAACTCCCGCGTTACATTCCAACCTGCCGTCTGCAACACGCGGCACAAACAATCGCCCACTGCGGCACCGCGACCATGCCCTACATGCAGCGGCCCCGTTGGATTGGCGGAAACAAATTCCACCTGTAACTTTCGACCCGCACCCAGATGAATGTGGCCATAGCCCGCCCCTGCCTGCAGCACGCTGCACACCACATTCTGCTTGGCCGCAGTAGTAATGAATACATTAATGAAACCTGCTCCCGCAATCTCCACCTTTTCCACCACTTGGGATGCAGGCAAGGCCGCGATCAATGCTTGCGCGATGTCACGTGGGGATTTGCGCAGCGGCTTTGCCAACTGCATCGCCAAATTGCAAGAGTAATCGCCATGCAGCACCTGTTTGGGGCGCTCGATGAGGATGTCGATATGTGCCGCTTCAGGTGCAACAACGCTAACAGCCTGCGCGAACAATTCTGAAAGATGGGATTTGAAATTCAATACAGCAAGCATTACACAACTCATTCACAAGAAGCGTAAATTATAGCACTTGATGGGGCTTACCCAATCACAGGGTGTAATGCGGGATGATCAACGGCAGGTTTGTGCCAAAAAAATAAACATTAGGCACGACCTTAAAAAAATATGATTATAAACAGATACTTTTACCGGAAAATATCGGAACAATCGAGCCGGCGTAATTGGTTTACTCTTCAGCCACAAATATCTGCTCGATCAGGTTTTTAATATACGATGGATCAAAAGGCTTATCGCAGATCGCTGAAACGCCTGCCTGCTTCACGGTGGCAAGCCGATTTTCATCCCGTTCACTGGATATCATTATTATCAGCAGCGTATGTTGCCAGCTCTTGTTGCGAATAAATTCAACCAATTCCCTGCCATCCATTTCTGGCATGTTGTAATCGGTAATAACCAAATCGAAGGAATGCCCCTGGATGATTTCCGCCCCCCGCTTGCCATTTTCAGCTTCGGCAATATTCTTGATGCCGATATTTTTAAGCACCCTTATCAGGTAGGATCGTGCGCTGAAGCTGTCATCCACTACCAGTACTGGCAGATTTTCAATGTCGAAGTTGTCTTTTTCCAGCGCGAGACTACTCGAATTCAGATAATTGAGCGTCGTAAAGATAACTTCACGTAAGTTGTTCAGTTAAAATCATTTTGTCAGAGTGGCGCAGGCACCGGATTGACGCACGGGATCGAGATAAAGCGGGTTGTCCTCGCTGGAAATCAGGATGAAAGCTATTTCCGTCAAGGCTTGATCTGCGCGCATCACTTCAATCAGTTTTGATCCAGACATATCTTCCAGGTACATCGCGCTGATGGTTAGGTCAGGTTGTTGCTTGCGCATGACCGCCAGTGCTAAAGTCCCATCCTGGAAAACCTGTGTATTCAACACATCAAGATCGCTGAGATATTTTTGGACAATGCGCGCCTGCAGGCTGGAAGGTTCAACCAGAAAAACGGAAGTTCACTTGTGCTGATAGGTGATTTCAGCGTGCCCTCATTATTTATTGATATTTTATTGGAGTTATAATTAGCAGTTTCACTCGGAACTTGAATTAGCCAAGTGACCCCCATAGTTGTCGATGCCCATCGCTTTTGACTGTAGGCAGCATCAATATTGCGTTTTTTACGTGGGATTTGCACCTCTTAAAATTGTTGTTAAGGAGCGATTTAATGGTCAGTTTACAACCACCAGTTTGCAATTTCGGCTGGAAGGCTCAAAAGTTTAACTTGCTGGGTGTGGATGGGAAGCGTTACACCCCGCAAAATGTATGTGGCAAGAATGGACTGTTGGTGATGTTCATTTGCAACCATTGTCCTTATGTGAAATCCATCCGTGATCGCATTGTGCGGGATACACTCGAACTGCTGCAACATGGCATTAACAGCATTGCCATTATGTCGAATGATTCTGCAGAGTATGTGGAGGACTCATTCGAGAATATGCAGAAAGTGGCTCAGCAATACGCTTATCCATTTCCCTATGTATGGGACGAGACACAGCAAGTTGCCAAGGATTATGGAGCGGTTTGCACGCCAGATTTCTTCGGGTTTAATGCTCAACTGGAATTGCAATACCGTGGTCGACTGGATGCCTCGCGCAAGGAGGCGGCGCCGGATAGTCCGCGTGATTTGTTTGATGCCATGATACAAGTGGCGCAAACTGGCAAGGGGCCGCTTGAACAAATCGCCAGCATGGGTTGCTCTATTAAGTGGAAAATCTGAGCATCATGAAAGGCGATTGACGTGCAGATATTGATACTCGGAGCGGAGCGGGGCGGGTCGGTTCGACAGTGGCGGAAAGTTTGGTTGGAGAAAACAACGATATCACCATAATTGATACTGACGCGGAAAAATTGCGTCTGCTACAAGATCGCTTTGATCTACGTACCCTGGTGGGGAATGCTTCCCACCCTTCTGTGCTGGAGCAGACTGACATAGCGGATGCTGATATATTGTTAGCCGTTACGCAAAGCGACGAAGTTAACATGGTGGCCTGCAAGCTTGCCCCTAGTCTGTATAACACCCCGACCAAAATTGCGCGCATTCTCGCCGCAAATTAACTGGAACATCCCGAGATATTTAGTGCTGATAATTTTTATGTCGATTTTTCCATTTGCCCGGAATAGTTCCTTACTGATTACATCTGTAAATTGATTGAGTTTCCAGAAGCCCTGCAAGTGCTGAATTCGCTAATGGCCGGGTATCCCTGATGGCGGTAAAGGCGTTTGAGGACGGCCCTCTGATCGGACGTGAATTGCGTTACCTGCACAAACATATGCCCTATGTTGACACCCTGGTTGCTGCAATTTTCCGCCAAGATAAACCACTTATTCCAGAAGGCGGTACGGTGATCAAGGCAGGCGACGAGGTTTTCTTTATTGCTGCAACCGAAAATATCTGCACGGTGTTGAAAGAGTGGCGTTATATAGATAAGCCCGGCCCAATGAAAGATTCAACCCTTACCCGCGCATTACCGAAACTGCACGCAATTTATGACTGGTATATCTCTGTATTGCCGTGGCCTGCATCATTTCGCTAAACGTGGCTGGGATGTCCTGGCTGGATGCAATATGCCATGCATTTTCCACAATGGGGTTGGGTAGTTTTTCCACGCATGACGCTGGCGCATGATACTTCAACTCTGCTGTTATCGAATTTGTGCTGATCGTATTTATGCTGCTGGCAGCAATGAATTTCGCGACACACTTTCTGGCATAGCGCGAAAAGAGCTTGAAACTTTATTTGCGTGACACCGAGGCCCTCTCCACCATAATACTGATACTGGTGAGTTGCTTGGCCATTGGCACATTTCTATGGTGGCAGGGGACTTACCCGAGTTTCTGGACAGTACTGAGACACGCTAGTTTTAACCTGGTCTCGATTGCGACCGACTGCGGTTTCGCCATTGTGGACTTTAACCGCTGGCCTATGTTTGCGCCGCTATGGATACTGTTCTTAAGCTGTATTTCCACCAGTTCCGGCTCTACCGGCGGAGGCATTAAAATGGAACGCACGCTCATTTTAATTAAGCAGGCAGAGCGTGAATTCCTCAAGCTGTTGCACCCGACTGCGGTAAACCCGTTAAAAATTGGCGGCCGCGTGGTGCCAAATAATGTAGTGTTCTCGTTGTTGGGCTTTATCTTTCTTTACTTCATGAGCGTAGTCGTATTAACCTTCACGCTGGTGATCAGTGGGTCGGATTCGTATCCGCTTGTTCCGGGATCACTGCTTGCATCAACAATGCTGGCCCTGGTTTGGGGATATTGGGCCCGGTAAGCAACTACGGAATATTGAGTGATTTTCAGACTTGGGTTTGCACCTTGGCCATGCCGATCGGGCGATTGGAAATGGTTACCGTGCTGATCATTTTTACCCCGCATTTTTGGCGGCGGTAACCTGATGTTTCATAAATTCTGTGGCCAGAAGCAGGATCATCCACTGCTTAGAAAAAACTTATTATTGATTGTTTCCTAACGTATCACTGAATAGTCAGAACTAATGATGATATTGCAGAAACCTGTTATTTTGCTATTCGGCAAGAATGGCCAAGTCGGCTTCGAGTTGCAAAGAGCATTGTCGCCGTTTGGCGTGGTGCATGCCTTCGGCCGACAAGATTGCGATTTGGCTGATTTGTCACAAGTAAAAGAAATTGTGCGTCAGCTGCGGCCCGATATTATTGTGAATGCTTCGGCTTACACCGCAGTAGATAAAGCCGAAAGCGAACCACAGACCGCTTACCTGATTAATTCCGCTTTACCCAGCGTGCTCGCAGAAGAGGCCATATCTATAGGCGCACTGATCGTGCATTATTCGACCGATTATGTGTTCGATGGTATGCAACCCGGGTGGTATGTAGAAGACGATATCCCAAACCCGCAATCGGTTTATGGTGCAAGCAAACTAGCGGGCGAGAGTGGTATTGCAGCGACTGGTTGCCACAATTTGATATTCCGAACCAGTTGGGTATTCGGCGCACATGGTGGCAATTTTGCCAAGACGATTCTTAGGCTTGCTAAAGAACGCGAATCGCTTAGTGTAATAGCGGATCAGCATGGTGCTCCGACATCAGCGCATTTAATTGCGGATGTTACCGCCCAGGTTATTGTTCAGTATTGGAATGAGGTACATCGAGAAAGCTTTCCCTATGGCATCTATCATTTAGTTGCTGCCGGTGAAACAACTTGGTACGAGTATGCCAAATACGTCATTGCTTACGCTGAAAAGACGGGAATCGCATTACGGTTAAAATCGAGTGCAATTGAAGCAATTCCCAGCATTAACTATCCATTGCCTGCACCACGCCCATCCAATTCCAAGCTTGATAGTGGGAAACTGCGGAAAACGTTTGGTCTGATTCTCCCGGATTGGCGCCAAGACATGGCGCATGTATTGGCGAAAATTATTACGGATCAAGCATCATGACCACAATCGCCAAGCGCTAAATTATTCACCTGAGCGCACTAAGCGCACCCGATAGCCGGCACTGTTATGCTCCGAGCCATAGTCCACGTAGCCATAATCGAAATTGACTCCCCAAGCATAAGAAGACTCGCCTGCCGCGGGCGGAGCCGACCAGAACGGAGATCCAGGCGTTTCCGGAAAGGCTGCCGTATCAATCGCCGGGTTACAGCGGGTTTGATCCACAATGCTTAACAGCTCCTGTAAACTGGGGAGACGCCAGGGTGTGCCACTGGTTAATGCTTCGTTTTTAGCCCAGCTCTGTGCCTGATCCGAGCTATAAGCGGTTGCGTTCCCACTGCAGCCATTGGTTATGATCTTCATGCCTTCTGCACAGCGCCGCCAAATCAGACCAGTAGTGCTGTCAGTGACTTCATTGCCGTCCGTCGAAATTACATATCGGCCTTGGGTTTGCACATCTGGGTCGCCTGGGTCAGCCACTAAGTCTGCCAGCGACAGGGGAGAAACGGTTTTCATGATCATGCTCCTGAAGTTAATTAAAGTAGATTCGCACATCCTAACTCTGGCTATATGAAAAATTAAAAACAACGTTTCATTATATTTAATTTTGATCAATGTTGTCTTCCGATTTTCCTTCTGGAGGCCGCCATGAACATTGGAAAACACTATTCACCCAGCTCATGAACTTCCTCCTCCGAAGAGGACATTACTACTTGGGGCTAACAAAATATGTGCAAGCACTTCACATCTTGTCTTTTTTTAGTTAGGATGCACCCCTAACTTCTGTAGCGCACCTTCACTCAGCTTCACATTAAATCAATTATATTTTTACCTTCTACTTATAAAGCGAGATTTTTCATGAGTGAGCACATTCATTATGTTACCGATTCAACCTTTGCTGCCGAAGTCCTCCAAGCACCATTACCAGTACTGGTAGACTATTGGGCAGAATGGTGCGGCCCATGCCGCAGTATCGCTCCGATTCTGGAAGAAATCGCCAAGGAATACGCCGGGCGCATGACCGTAGCCAAAATGAATGTAGATGAAAACCAGCAAACTCCACAGAAATACGGTGTCCGTGGCATTCCTACGCTGATGCTGTTCAAGAACGGAAATATCGAAGAAACCAAAGTCGGCGCGTTATCTAAATCGCAGCTCACCGTATTTATTGACAGCCATATTTAAATCATTTAATCTTAGTTTGTAAGTGTCTTGTTTCGTTAGATCCTGCTGCTCCATACTCTAAAAATCCTGATACTCACGACAGTACATGCACGCGGCATCCCCGCACAATCCGTAATACCTCCCTAAGCAGTCTCCCTAAACTTCGTAATTTCACCCATCCATCCCCATATGCACTTATCCGACCTCAAGACCAAACACATCACCGAACTGGTGGCCATGGCAACAACAAACCAGATCGACAATGCCAACCGCATGCGCAAGCAAGACCTGATTTTCGCCTTACTGAAAAATCAGGCAAAAAAGGGCGAGAGCATTTTCGGTGAAGGTACGCTGGAAGTGTTACCCGACGGATTTGGCTTTCTTCGCTCGCCGGATATTTCTTACTTGGCGGGGCCGGATGATATTTACGTTAGCCCAAGCCAAATCCGTCGTTTCAATCTGCATACCGGAGATTCGATCGAAGGCGAGATCCGCACTCCAAAAGAAGGGGAACGTTACGTCGCCTTAGTAAAGGTAGACAAGGTTAATTCCGAGGCTCCGGAAAATACCAAGAACAAGATACTGTTCGAAAACCTGACACCACTGTTCCCAACTAAGCAAATGACCCTGGAGCGAGACATCCGTGCCGAAGAAAACGTTACAGGTCGCATTATTGATATCGTTGCTCCGATTGGTAAAGGTCAGCGCGGGTTGCTGGTAGCTTCGCCAAAATCTGGCAAGACCGTGATGTTGCAGCACATCGCCCATTCCATCGCGGCAAACAACCCGGATGCACATCTGATTGTTCTGCTGATCGACGAACGTCCCGAAGAGGTCACCGAAATGAGTCGCAGCGTGCGCGGTGAAGTAGTCGCATCTACCTTTGACGAGCCTGCCACGCGCCACGTCCAAGTCGCCGAAATGGTGCTCGAAAAAGCCAAGCGCCTGGTTGAACATAAGAAGGATGTGGTCATCCTTCTGGATTCCATCACTCGGCTGGCGCGTGCCTACAACACAGTTGTGCCATCTTCCGGCAAAGTGCTTACTGGCGGCGTTGATGCTAATGCCCTGCAGCGTCCCAAACGTTTTTTCGGAGCAGCCCGCAACATTGAAGAAGGCGGCTCACTGACCATTATCGCCACGGCACTAGTGGATACCGGTTCCCGCATGGATGATGTGATTTACGAAGAATTCAAAGGCACCGGTAATATGGAAATTCATCTTGACCGACGCATGGCAGAGAAACGCATCTATCCGGCCATTAACATCAATCGTTCCGGTACACGCAGGGAAGAGTTGCTGATTAAATCGGATCTTTTGCCAAAAATTTGGGTTCTGCGCAAACTGCTCTATCCAATGGATGAATTGGAGTCCATGGAATTTCTACTGGATAAAATTAAAGCGACTAAGAACAACGCTGATTTTTTCGATTCAATGCGCCGCTAAAATTTCAACAGACTTAACCCAAGAAACTAATAAGACCTCATGTTGGCTCAGCAGAATCGAGGCCTCAAAAAAAGCCTCGAGTTAATTAATCCTGCACCAATATGGTAACTTTAATGTAATTGTTGGTCATCTTCTCATGACCAACAATTGAACTGGCCTGAAATCCGATTAACGTTCTTCAGGCCTACTGAAGACTCTCTCCTTAGGCCGGGGGAAATTTGCTTTTACTTCTGCGGTGTCGCATAAATTACAGCCTTTGCGCAGATTATCTTCTTCCCGCTCTAATGCAAAAGTAGCCATCATTTTTGATGAATGGGTAGCCAAAACAATCGTCAATCCAGGGAATTGCTCCTGTGCCATTTTTTTAAGCTGGGAAAGAAGCCGTTGTTGCCACTCTTCATGTAAATGGGCTTCAGGTTCGTCAATCAGCAAAATTGTGTTGCGCGTCATATATGCGCCGAGACGCACATACAATTGCACCAGACTTTTTTCCCCGTTGCCGAGTGTGTCGAGTCGATGCGGATTTCCATTGCGCACGACTACAACCTCATGCGGATCTTTGCGAACATCCTTGATCGCGGTAACGGTACCGGCAAAAACTCGCTCATTAATCAATTTTACCGCACGATCAAAACGTCCGTCATCAAGCCACTTCAACCAAACCAATAGGTTATCAAGCGAGTCACGCCAATCGCCGCTTTCTGAGCCAAAAGAATGTGCTGGCGCGTAATTCCAGTTTATAGGAGGAACAATGGCGCGATGCTGATCCGGATTAACTGGTGCAATGTTACGGTAGGCCGGAAAATAAATGACTGTGGGCCAGTCCAGTATGCTTTCTTCAAAGCCACCAATTTTCTCACCCGTGGCTGCATCAACACCTGAAATAAAGTTTGCAATCCATTTATCATGCAGGCCAATTGTCGACCAAGCTTCAGCTTCATCGCGGCAGAAACCAAAACGATGCCACTGTTGCGCACCCACTTTACTCAGCGCTTCTTTGTCCCACTGACGCAAGCTATTTTCCGCCTCCAGCTGACCAGCAAGCAGGGACAACACGGCAACTCGTTCATGGCCATCTTCACTATAATGAATTCTGAAATCCAATTGCGCACGCCCCGGACCACGATCCAGGTTATCCAGATTAAAGGGGGCGTCGATGCGGCGATTATGAGCTGCGGCTAAATCCTGCGGCTTGGTAAAGCCTGTCATTCCCACCAAGGCTGGAATCAGTTCCAATATCGTCGTCTTGCCTCGGCCATTTTTGGAATGGAGCATAAAGAAATTGCAAGACTCGCTATTCTTATCGGTGAAGTTTATCTCTTCCGGTTGTGTCTGGAATGGACCAATGCGGTCTATGGTCAGCCACAACGGCGTAAATTCATATATCTGGAAGTTGTCCATTGATTGTTTCTCCTTGTGGCGATGGCCTGCACGATTTTGTAGTCATTCAGCAAGATGCCATGCACACGAGCTGTCGGTTGACCCAAGAGCCTCCAGCATTCGCCCGTTCACGGCAAGCTTTCCGTACCGGGCTCATGGAAAAACGAAAAATATTTTAGACTAAAGAGGATTGCTCAGTCAAGGAGAAGTCAGGTCAAATGCCAAGATGGATACAAGGATTGGAGAGGCATGTTTTTTAATATGCAGTCTCGCTGCAAAATGCAACCTTGAGTGACTAGGCTTTCATTGAATTGGATCGCAAATGGCTTGGAGATACTTGAAATTTCAACCATCTGCCCCATCTATCAATTAATAATTTTTTTATTAAGGAGCCATTATGCGAATTGACAAATTTACGACTAAGCTGCAACAGGCGCTGTCTGATGCTCAGAGTTTAGCTGTTGGTAGTGACAATCAGTTCATTGAGCCGCAGCATTTACTGCTGGCATTACTCAACGATGCCGATAGTGGCGCGGCCTCATTACTTGCACGCGCAGGTGGTAATGTAGTTCCTTTAAAAGAGGCGTTGACGCAAAGTGTAGGGCGCCTGACCAAGGTGGAAGGACACGGCGGTGAGGTGCAGGTGGGGCGTGATCTTGCTAACTTGTTTAACCTCGCCGACAAGCAGGCACAAAACCGGGGCGACCAATTCATCGCTTCAGAGATGTTTTTATTAGCTCTAACAGAAGACAAGGGTGAATGCGGACGTCTATTGAAGCAGCAAGGTTTGGTCCGTGCGGCTTTGGAACAGGCTATCAATAAGGTGCGTGGTGGGCAAAACGTGGGTAGCCAGGAAGCTGAAGGTCAACGCGAGGCGCTGAAGAAATACACTCTGGACCTTACCGAGCGTGCCCGTCAAGGCAAGCTGGATCCGGTAATCGGACGTGATGATGAGATCCGTCGCGCTATTCAAGTTCTGCAACGGCGCACCAAGAATAACCCGGTTTTGATTGGTGAACCGGGCGTGGGCAAAACCGCTATCGTGGAGGGTCTAGCGCAGCGTATTGTGAATGAAGAAGTGCCGGAATCTCTGAAGGGCAAGCGCGTGTTGTCACTTGATATGGCTGCGCTACTGGCCGGTGCGAAATATCGTGGCGAATTCGAAGAACGTCTGAAATCTGTGCTGAAGGAAATCGCCATGGAAGAAGGACGCATTATCGTATTTATTGACGAGCTGCATACCATGGTCGGCGCGGGCAAGGCTGAAGGTGCAATGGATGCGGGCAACATGCTGAAACCAGCGCTGGCGCGCGGCGAACTGCATTGCATCGGCGCCACTACGCTGGATGAATACCGCAAATACATTGAGAAAGATGGCGCGCTAGAACGTCGTTTCCAAAAGGTGCTGGTAGATGAGCCAACAGTTGAAGCAACCATCGCTATTCTGCGCGGCTTGCAGGAAAAATATGAGTTGCACCACGGTGTGGAAATTACCGACCCGGCTATCGTGGCAGCGGCAGAATTGTCGCACCGCTACATTACCGACCGTTTTTTGCCGGACAAGGCAATTGATCTGATAGACGAAGCCGCCGCGCGCATCAAGATGGAAATTGACTCCAAACCGGAAGTGATGGACAAACTTGACCGTCGCCTGATTCAATTGAAAATTGAACGCGAAGCAGTGAAAAAGGAAAAGGACGAGGCATCAAAAAAACGCATGCAGCTTATCGAGGACGAAATTGTAAAGCTGTTGCGTGAATATGCCGACCTGGAAGAAATATGGAAAGCTGAGAAAGGCTCGGCACAAGGCACGGCACAGGTAAAGGAAGAAATCGAACGCGTACGTGCCGAAATTATCCGGTTGCAGCGCGAAGGCAAGTTGGACAAAGTAGCCGAACTTCAATATGGCAAACTCCCACAACTCGAAGCGAAATTGAAAGAGGCGAATCAGGCTGAGGCAACCAAGCCTCAGAACCGTCTGCTGCGCACTCACGTTGGTGCGGAGGAAATTGCAGAAGTGGTAAGTCGTGCCACCGGCATTCCCGTTTCCAAGATGATGCAGGGCGAGCGTGACAAACTTCTGCAGATGGAATCCAAGTTGCACGAACGCGTGGTCGGACAGGACGAGGCCGTACGTTTGGTGTCGGACGCAATCCGTCGTTCGCGTTCTGGACTGGGGGATCCTAACCGCCCCTACGGATCCTTCCTGTTTTTAGGTCCCACTGGAGTGGGTAAGACTGAACTATGCAAGGCGTTGGCTGGGTTTTTGTTCGATTCAGAAGATCACCTCATTCGCATCGACATGAGTGAGTATATGGAAAAGCATTCCGTGTCGCGTCTGATCGGTGCGCCGCCAGGCTATGTTGGTTACGAAGAGGGAGGAGGGCTTACCGAGGCCGTGCGACGCAAGCCGTATTCCGTCATATTGTTGGACGAAGTGGAGAAAGCGCACCCGGATGTATTCAACGTGCTTCTGCAAGTGCTGGATGATGGCCGCATGACTGACGGGCAGGGGCGTACCGTAGATTTCAAGAACACAGTGGTTGTAATGACCTCGAACCTTGGCAGTCAAATGATCCAACAGCTATCAGGCGATGATTACCAGGTCATCAAACTGGCTGTAATGGGCGAGGTAAAAAATTATTTCCGTCCTGAATTCATCAACCGCATTGATGAAGTAGTGGTATTCCATGCGCTGGATGAGAAAAATATCAAGGCTATCGCGCGCATCCAGTTGGGTTATCTGGAAAATCGCCTGGCTGCAATGGATATGAAACTGGAAATTACCGATGCCGCTCTGGCGGAAATCGCCACCGCTGGTTTCGATCCTACTTATGGCGCCCGCCCACTTAAACGTGCCATCCAGTCACAACTGGAGAATCCACTCGCCAAACAGCTTCTGGAAGGCCGCTTCGCCGCTAAAGACACCATCAAGATTCATTGTTTGGGCGGGGTAATGAGGTTTGAAAAAGGCTAAAATCACATACACAGGCTAAACTCGTTTACTACTCTTCGGTTCGGTCATTGCTGCTCCTTTATGCTGGCAGTTTCCTGGCAAATGACCGTTCTTGGGAGCATCATGGATAAACTGAATTCTCGACCGCCCCTGAAGCATCAATGGGAACGGCAAGCTGTCCCGTGCGCACTAATCTTATCCGACCGCCATCACCGCGCTGGTGGAAATCCACTTTGCCATCGTAAAAACTGACTCCCCAAGCAAAGGACGAGTTATCCTTCGCAGGCTCAATCGACCAGAAATGCGCCGCTGGCGTTGGCCATTTCATTGGGAAAATAGCTGTATTAATCGCCGGATTCCTAACGCTTGTATCCACAATGCTTGACAGTTCATTTGCAAAGGGCAGACGCCAAGCCTTACCTGTGGACATCGCTTCATGTTTAGCCAAGACTAGCGCTTGGTCCCAAGTATAAGCGGCTGCGACCCCGGTACAGCCGGTGGCAGTCATCTGCATGCCCTCAGGGCAACGCCGCCAGATTCGACCAGTCTTGTTGTCAGTGACTTCGCTGCCATCCGCCGAGATTTCAAATCGGGCCGGGATTCCCACATCAGGGTTGCTTGGTTTGACCTCAATGTCGCTCAGCGGCAAAGGGGGAATAGTGTGCATGATAATGGTCTCCGTAGATTGATTGAGCTAGATTAAGTGCTTCATAAATTTACATGACGGTTGCCCATCATTTTATTTATCACAAAAAATTTTCAATGAGTAGTACGATTATTTATTTCTATCAATAAATGAAATGCAATCGTACAGGGCACAACTATAAATCGATACGAATCCCGCCAGGTTCAAGTTTTTCTTGTTTCTTCAGGACGCCATCAAATTTCGATCTGCCATGTGAAATTGCAATCACATCCATCGATTGTCTGGTTTTTAAAATTCAAAAGTGGCAGTGTGTTCAATCAATGTCGAATAAATCCCGAAATCTTTAAAAACTGTCAGAGCGGCTTTCAAATCAGCAATAATTTCCGGTTTTTTTTCCTCTAATTCTTTTGGTAGATTCATTATAACCAGCCTCCAGTTTGCCCAACCTCTTGTACCCAGTACTTTTCCATTGCTAATCCGAAGCCGGACAAATATCAATGTTTCTTTCCAGTAAAAGGTGAAGTCGTGTTGATTCCTAAATTCGTCTTCACCTGACACAATCCATCGAAGGTAAATGTCATTCTCACGATCAATAGTCCAATCAGGCCGCGTATTCGATTTTTCATAACACCGGTCAATTTCCTCAAGTCCGTATTTCTTAATGTCCTCTTCTGGGACGTGTTCATTCACAAATGCCATGGCTTTTCTCTCCTGTTCGTGTTGTGGTGTAAGTTGAATGGTTCTTGATGCATACCAATTCCTATGCTGCGCCCCTTAAACTTTTGAATCATGGTCTTGCGCATTGCCAGTGCTGCAATCACTTACGTGCAATCATGCATCCAATAATATCATTCAACGATATGTATATGCATTTCTACATAGTCAATTGCAATATGCAATCTTTAAATTTTGGCAAATATTTAAAGCTATGCTGATATAAGGTGACGCCACGTAACTGGACAGTATTTTCCATTTCTTAAATGAAAAGCTCGCAGTTAATGCATACACAGTCGTAGGCGTAAATAGTAAACCTCTTCATATTTAACGCTGCGCCAGAGTCGTTCAACTGTGATTGCGATCTATCATCTCTTTACGCTCAGCAATCCCACCGTGCTAAGCGCCCCTTCTAAAATATCATTCTCCAGTGTCAATTGCCCAATCTTGGCGTGCATCACCTTAATATCGGATCCCGTCGACTTCGCCTTCTCCGTGTCGCTGAATCCAGTAATAGCTGCTTCCATTCGGAAACTTGAGTGGTATGAATTTCAAAGTCTTTAGCCAAATTCTTGGCTAGTGTTTTATCACCTTTGACCGCTGCCAAAGCTACTTTTACCTTGAATGAATCCCAGCGCGTGATTCCTTCTCGTCCTTTTACAGCCACTTACGCCTCTGCTGGTCGTGCTCTGCACGGCTCTAGTTGAGCAAGATGATCACTTAACGGACTGTCCGAATTTCCTAGGCTATCCCTTAAGCTTAGTGGGATTTGTCGTAATTTATTCAAGCACCCTAAAGTGTCACTATAACTTGTCGTAAAGTAAATTGTATCCATGCATTGGATTAGAAAGATGGGGGGTTTAAATCACAAAGTATTTTTTCGTCATTGAAACTATTGCCATCTTGATTTTATTACGCTTTTTTAAAGCGCAATGCAATGTTAGACTGCGATGGAACTTATTTATATTCGTAATATTTTGTTATGATTTAATCCACTTAACATATAAAGTTCCAATCACAAAATCATGATCAAAGGCACATTAAGTATTCCGTTAGATTTCTTGTATACCAAGACACCCCCTTTACTAGGGGTCGATATTTGCTCGTCTTCAATCAAAATTGTGGAGCTAAGCGAATCAGCGAATAAAAACGGCTATGTTCTTGAGTATTATGTAATAGAAGCATTGCCAAAAAATGCGGTAAGCGATGGCAATATTAATGATATGGAGGCAGTTTCGGAATGTCTACGACATGCTTGGAAGCGAATGGGGACACGCATTAAAAACATTAGCCTTGCACTTCCCGCTGCCGCCGTAATTAGCAAAAAAATTTTTCTTCCTGGTGGTTTGACTGAAGAAGATATGGAACATCAGGTGGAGGCAGAAGCAAATCAGTACATCCCATTTGCTATTGACGAGGTCAGCCTGGATTTTCAAGTAATGGGCCCGGCACCTGGCAATACCGAGGAAGTCGAAATACTGTTGGCTGCCTCGCGTAATGCTAACGTGGAAGATCGGGTTGCTGTCGCACAAGTTGCCGGGCTCAAGGTGGTGGTAATGGATGTGGAGCATTACGCCGGAGAAATGGCGTTTGATCAGATACGCTTGCAGTTGCCGGGAGGCGCCGCAGATCAATGCGTAGCGTTGGTAGATATAGGCGCGAACGTAATTAATGTAGATATACTGCGCAACGGGCAATCGGTGTACATGCGCGACCAGCAAATGGGGGGGGATCAATTGACACAACATATCCAGAATGCCTTCGGCTTGTCCGCCGAGGAGGCAGAAGCAGGCAAACTTAATGGCGGATTGCCCGAGAATTACGAAAGCGACGTACTGACACCGTTCCGCGAAAGTGTGGCAGGCGAAGTGTTTCGTGCCATTCAGCTTTTCTTTACCTCAACTCAGTTCAACGAAGTAAGTTACATTGTTTTAGCTGGCGGCTGCGCAGCGCTATCTAATTTGGATGATTCTGTTGCAACGCGTACGCAGGTGAAAACATTGGTGGCTAATCCCTTTGCTCAGATGACCTTGTCCGGGCGTATCAAGCAGCGCCAATTACAGATTGATGCGCCAGCGCTAATGATTGCTTGTGGCCTTGCGATGCGGAGGTTTGATCCTTCATGATACGCATTAATTTATTACCGCATCGTGCCGAGAAGCGCAAAGCACGGCAGATTCAGTTCTATGCGTTTAGCATAATCACGCTAATGCTGGCGGCCATGCTTGTCGGCTTTGTACATGTTGTAATCACTACGCAGATTGAATATCAAGAACGCCGCAACCGATATTTGACAGATCAAATTGTCCTGCTAGACAAGCAAATCGCTGAAATAAAGCAACTCAAGATGGAAATCGCAGCACTGATGGAACGGAAAACGGTGGTTGAAAAACTACAACGTACCCGCTCAGACGTGGTGCATCTGTTGGATCAGATGTTGAATATTTTGCCCAAAAGCGTGTATTTAAAATCGATCACACAAACTGGCAACAAGGTTACCTTGGTTGGTTTTACTCAGTCAAATGCGCGGGTATCCACTCTGATGCGCTCCATTGAAAGCTCTCAATGGCTAGAGTCGCCAACACTGGTTCAAATTTCTGCGATACCCGCCAATGCGAATGGGCCACGCTTGAGCGAGTTTACTCTGAATTTCAATTTGACCCCTCAGGTACCAACCACCCCCGCTGCTCCGGCTAGGATAGCTGGCACGACAAGTTAGGTGAAATCATGCGGCTGCTAGAAGAACTAAAAAATATTAACCCCAAAACCCCGGGCGGCTGGCCTTTGTTAGTGAAGCTCAGCGCATTTGTGGCGATATTCGTGATTGTTTTATTTTCGGGTGCCATATTTGACTGGAAGGATCGTTGGGAAGCGCTGAGCGCGGCCAAGCAGACTGAAATTACACTAAAAGCAGATTTCAAGACCAAGAAGGCGATAGCCATCAATCTGGATGTTATCAATAAAAAACTTACGGAAGCCAAGCAATCGTTTGACGCGCTACTGAAACAATTACCGAGCAAGTCAGAAATGGATGCGTTACTGACCGATATTAATCAGGCTGGCTTGGGTCGCGGTTTGCAATTTGAATTGTTTAAACCCAGCGCCGAGATTATTACCGGCGTATTTGCTGAGCAGGCAATTACCATCAAAGTAACGGGCAATTATGATGACATTGGTAAATTTGCTAGCGATATTGCCCAATTGCCGCGCATCGTATCGTTGAGCGAAATCAGCATTAATCCAACGGGAGGGCATCTGACCATGGACACTAAAGCTAAAACATATCGCTATTTAGATGAAGAAGAATTAGCTGCCCAGAAACAAGCGTCCAAGAAAGCTGGAGCACACAAATGAGACTGGCTTGCTTGCTACTGTTCTCATCTTTATTGCTGTCTGCCTGCGCAGAAGAAGAGTTTCAGGATTTGCGCGATTTCGTCAAAGAAACTGGAAGCGGAATGCGGGGTAAGGTGGACCCCCCCCCTGAGATCAAGCCTTATGAGCCATTTGTTTATGATAACTCTACAGGTTTGCCCGATCCATTCAAACCACGCAAGCCCGAAGCAAAAAGTGGCGATCTCCCTAGCCTCAACCAGCCGGATATGAAACGGCGTAGAGAAGCACTGGAAGAGTTACCGTTAGAAAGTTTGAAGATGGTCGGTTTCCTTTATAAGAATAAAGTTGGCCATGCTATCGTCCGCTCAACGGATGGCAGACTCCACCGAGTCAAGGCAGGCAATTATCTGGGGTCAAATTTCGGTAAAATTATTTCTGTAACAGAAACTGAAGTTAAAATCAAGGAAATCGTGCAAGATAGTGCGGGCGACTGGACGGAACGTATAAGTAGTCTGTCATTGATGGAATGAATGATTAGGAGTGACATATGAGACATTATAAAAACGCGGTCAATAACCTTGTTCTGCTTGTTTTCTCAGTATTTGCGGTTTGTGCGTTAACTGCCCATGCACAAAGCAATACCAATGCGCAAAACGCTAGCACACAAAATTCTGACGCAGAAAACAGCATACAGTCGCTCAGCGTCAGCGCTGCATCAGACGGCAAACTGGTACTTAAATTGGGTTTGAAGAATGCGCTTGCCAATCCGCCTTTGAATTTTTCTATCAGCAATCCGGCACGCATAGTATTTGATTTCCCCAATACAACAAATGGGCTTGGCAAATCGGCACAGACATTTGGCATAGGTGAATTGCGTGGCGCCAATATAGTGCAATCAGGCAATCGCACCCGCTTGGTGGTTAACCTCAATCAAACATTGGTTTATGACGCGCATACACAGGGTGCCAACCTGCTGATAACCCTGCATGGCAAAATTCCTGCGGCATCAGCGACAGTGGCCTCTGAACGATTTACTGAAGCGAAGTCAAGCACCCAGAAATATAGCCTGCGTGATATCGTTTTTCGCCGTGGTGGGAATAGTGGAGGACGCATTCAGGTAGACCTGTCAGACCCTGGTGTGGGTATAAGCGTTAAGCAACAGGGTAAAAACCTGATCGTGGACTTCATGAATACCAGTCTACCGCGCAACTTGCAACGTAAACTTGATGTAATGGATTTCGGTACGCCAATACAGGGAGTCGATACATTTATACAGGGTGACCATGTGCGCATGGTCATTGAACCCAAGGGCTTGTGGGAGCACGTCGCCTACCAGACGGATAACAAATTTATCGTGGAAATAAAAGCAGTGGCGGAGGATCCGAATAAGCTGTTGAAAAGCAGACAGATCGGTTATGCGGGCGAAAAATTAACATTGAGTTTCCAGAATATTGCAGTGCGCGAAGCGCTGAATGTTATTGCCGACTTTACTAATCTGAACATGGTAATCAGCGATTCCGTGAGCGGCAATCTGACTTTACGCCTTAAGGATGTGCCTTGGGATCAAGCGCTACAAATCATTCTTGATTCACGCGGTCTGGATATGCGCAAAAATGGCAACGTGATCCAAGTTGCCCCGCGCGAGGAATTGGCGAGCAAGGAAAAGCTTGCTTTAGCAGCGAATCAAGAAATCTTCGACCTTGAGGCTCTCCACACGGAAAGTTTCCGACTTGCTTATTCAAAAGGAGCGGAAATTGTCGCTTTACTGCAGAGCCCGACACAGCGTATGCTATCCAAACGCGGGAGCGCAGTGGTGGATGCACGCACCAATACTGTATTCGTTCAAGATACGCCATCGCGCCTGGAGGAAGCACGCAAGCTGATCAAGCAAGTCGATGTTGCCGTGCGCCAAGTAATGATTGAAGCACGTTTTGTTGAGGCAAGTGATAAATTTAGCCGAACCTTGGGTGGAAGATTAAGCTATACCGGGCCACCTCCATCTAGTGGAGGAGGGTTTTCTGTGGGTGGAGGTCGTGGTTCTGTAGGCGGTAGTGCTGGTGGTGGGGAAGTCAACCTGCCAGGAACCCCGGGGGTGATTGGTACTGGTGTAGTGACAGCGATGCTATTCAACTCATCGGTGACAAAAATATTAGGGCTGGAGTTGCAGGCATCCCAACTGAATGGAACAACCAAAAACATTGCCAGCCCTCGTGTGGTAACGGCAAATGGAACAGAGGCGATAATTGAACAAGGTGTGCAAATACCCTATCAAACAGTCAGTCTGCAGGGGACTAATGTATTGTTTAAAAAGGCAATTTTAAGCCTTACCGTAACTCCTCAGATCACGCCAGATGATAATATCAACATGAAAGTAGACGTAACCCAGGATTCTGTGGGCGAGATAATCAACACAACGGTGGGGGGGATACCCAGCATTAATACCAAGAAAATCAGTACCCAGGTATTGATCGATAATGGAGGAACCGTTGTTATTGGCGGAGTTTATCTTCAAGATGAGATAAGTACGACCCCCAAGGTGCCGCTGTTAGGTGACATTCCTTTCTTCGGGTGGCTATTTAAAAATCAAACTGATACTAATAGCAAAAGGGAATTGTTAGTTTTTATTTCCCCAAAAATTCTGAGTGATAGCTTGAATCTGCGTTAAACAATAGACGTATGAACTTAAAAAAGCCCGGTACAGCCGGGCTTTTTTAAGTTGCAGAAAGCAGTGAGCGCGATGATTTTGGGCTACAATTCGATGATGTATCATACTAATGCAATGCAGCCCAAGCGCCTTTCCGGCAACATCTTCCTTGTGGGAATGATGGGAGCGGGGAAAACAACCGTAGGGAAAATGCTCGCTCAGGCGTTAGGAAAGGTTTTTGTTGACAGTGATGAAGAAATTCAGCTGCGTACTGGCGTAACCATCCCGCACATCTTTGATATTGAGGGTGAGGCTGGTTTTCGTGAGCGCGAAGCAAGCGTAATTCAAGACTTGGTACTGCTCGACAACATTGTTTTAGCGACTGGGGGTGGCACGATATTGAATGAGGAAAGCCGCGTTGCATTGTGCTGCAATGGCATAGTGGTGTACCTGAAAAGCACAATTCATGACCTCTGGCAGCGAACTCGCCATGATCGCAATCGACCGTTATTGCAGACAGCCGATCCATATACCAAACTCAAAAGCATGTATGAGCAGCGTGATCCGCTATATGCACAAGTAGCCAATTTGGTTATGCCTACCGGCAAACAAAGCGCGCAAAGTCTGGTTTTTCATTTGCAGCAGGAGCTAAACCGATTTTCGGAAACTAAATCGTAACAACCATTAAGATCACATTAAATCATGATAGCAGCGGTCGTTCCCGCTTAGTCCGGCTGATAACTCTACCCACTTTAAGGTATGGAAGGTCGAGAAATCTAATTGGATGGTCAACTATTCAAAAGTAATTTTTAATCAATCCCATAGAATTTTAGCCTGCGCAGGAATTTCTGAAATGGCAGTAATAACAGGGCAATTCGTTCAGTCTCAGTCTTGATCGTCTAAATGTTATAGCATTGCCTACCATTCTTTATGCAGTCTTCACTAGAAACTCTCAAAATTTATGCAAACATTAACCGTTGGACTAGCAGAGCGCAGCTATCCTATTTATATAGGCAGTGACTTACTAGGATGTGCGGAATTGCTATTGCCGCACTTGCCCCACAAAAGAGCGGCAGTGGTGACCAACACTACAGTGGCGCCACTGTACCTGGAACCATTGCGTACCATCCTGCAAGCTCATGGCGTGGACATCATTTCCATCGTTTTGCCGGATGGTGAACAATACAAAAATGCAGAAACGCTAGGGTTAATTTACGATGCACTGCTCTCCCATCGGTGCGAACGCAACACACCATTGATCGCCTTGGGCGGGGGGGTGATAGGCGACATGACGGGTTATGCTGCCGCAACCTATTTGCGCGGCGTTCCTTTCATCCAGATTCCTACCACTCTGCTGGCGCAGGTAGATTCATCGGTTGGTGGCAAGACCGGCATCAACCATCCGTTAGGTAAGAATATGATAGGTGCGTTTTACCAGCCGCAAATTGTGCTTGCCGATATCACCACACTGAATACATTGAAGGATCAGGAGTTACGCGCGGGTATTGCGGAAGTCATAAAATACGGCCTGATTCGAGATTTATCTTTCTTCGAGTGGCTGGAACAAAACGTGGAAAAATTATTGGCGCGCGATGCGAATACGCTGCAATACGCCATCACACGCAGCTGCCGGAATAAGGCCGAGGTAGTCGCTGCAGACGAGCGGGAAAATGGTGAACGTGCACTGCTTAACCTGGGCCATACCTTCGGTCACGCTATCGAGACAGGCATGGGTTATGGCACCTGGCTGCATGGCGAGGCAGTCGCTGCAGGTACCATTATGGCCGCCGATCTATCGTGTCGCCTGGGTTGGCTCAGCAAGGAGGATACGGATCGCATCCGTAGCTTGTTTGAACGCGCTGGCCTACCGGTTGTCGCGCCTGCTTTGGGCGTGGAGAAATACCTGCAATTGATGGGCCTGGACAAAAAAGTGGTTGGCGGAAAAATCCGTTTCGTGCTGCTTAAAAGCATAGGTAGTGCGGTGATAAGAGGGAACGTGGAGCCGGAATTATTGCGGCAAACCTTGATGACGAACAGCGCGCATGACTGAACTTGCACCTTATGCGGTAACTGAGGCTAACACTCGCGGCAGAAATGAATGTGAGGAAGCGCCTTTTGGGCGCAGCGAATTTCAACGTGATCGTGATCGCATCATCCATTCCACCGCCTTCCGTCGCCTGGAATACAAGACTCAGGTATTTGTTAATCATGAAGGCGACCTATTTCGCACTCGGCTGACTCACAGCATGGAAGTAGCACAAATTGCCCGCTCCATCGCACGGTATCTGAAATTAAATGAAGACCTGGTGGAAGCCATATCGCTCGCCCACGATCTCGGTCACACGCCATTCGGCCATGCCGGGCAGGATGCACTCAATGCCTGCATGAAGGATTACGGTGGCTTCGAGCACAACCTGCAATCGCTGCGTGTGGTGGATGTACTCGAAGATCATTATGCCGCTTTTGATGGACTCAATCTGTGCTTCGAAACGCGCGAGGGAATCCTCAAACATTGCTCGCCGGTAAATGCCGCCAAACTGGGGGCAGTGGGCGAGCGTTTCCTTAAGCAGCAGCGTCCTTCGCTGGAAGCGCAGATCGCAAATTTGGCCGATGAGATCGCCTACAACAACCACGATGTTGATGACGGCCTGCGCTCCGGGTTACTTACGCTGGAACAGTTTTCCTCGGTGCGCTTGTTTGTCGATCATCTCGATGCTGTACGACTAGCCTACCCCGGCCTGGCCGAACGTCGCCTGATTCACGAAACGATACGGCGCATGATCAATACACTTGCAACAGATTTAATCCATGAAACTGAAAAAAACATTCGGACTCATGCTGTGCGTGATATCGCCGAAGTCCGCTCCGCCCCGCCGTTGGCCGCGTTCAGCGCCGAGATCCATGAGCAGCAGCGCGAACTCAAAGCCTTCCTGCATAAACATTTATACCGTCATTACCTCGTCATGCGCATGAGTGCAAAGGCGCGCCGCATCATCAGCGACCTATTTCAAGTCTTCATTGAGAATAACCGCCTGCTGCCTCCGCAGTTTCAGAGGCAGGCACAAGCCGACCGTGCCCGCACCGTGTCCGATTACATTGCCGGCATGACTGATCGCTACGCCATCAAAGAGCACCGAAGGTTGTTTGCCATTGAAGAAGGATGATTCCCGCTCTGCTTCAATAATGAAGTCTGCGTCATGCCTCATGCCTGGTTGATGCAAGAATTCCTGCTGCGAAGTTTTTTATACGAATAAAAATCCAAGTTGCTATCCCCGCAAAAAAACATGAGAATTTTTCAATCCATGCCAACTGCGAAGCTTCCCTTATATAATGCCGCACCCTGAAACTTGGCTGTACTTAATTTTCCCATGCTGTTTTCTTCCTCTCACCCCCGCCCACGTTATACCCATCTGTACGGTTCGTCCGATGCCTTGGCTTTGGCGCAATATGCCGGACTACATGTGCCGCTGGTGGTAATTGCTGCCAGCGCGCTTGAAGCTCAACGGCTGGTGGAAGAAATTCCATTTTTTTCACCGGGATTGCGTGTACATCTACTGCCGGATTGGGAAACGCTGCCTTATGATCACTTCTCGCCACATCAGGACCTAATCTCTGAGCGACTGGCTACGCTGCATCACATTCGTAGCCAGTCATGTGATGTGATCGTCGTCCCGATAACTACTACGCTATATCCGTTGTCACCAGTGGAGTATCTGGCTGCGTTCACCTTTTTTCTTAAGTGCGGCGAAAAACTGGACATCGCCAAATTGCGTGAACAAATGACATTGGCCGGTTATACCCATGTTCAGCAAGTGCTGACACCGGGCGAGTACTGCGTGCGTGGTGGTTTGATTGACCTTTTTCCGATGGGCAGTAGTGTGCCTTACCGTATCGACCTGTTCGATGATGAAATTGATTCTATCGCGACCTTCGATGTGGATACCCAGCGCACCATCTATCCGGTGCGGGATATTCGTCTGTTACCGGCACGCGAGTTTCCACTGGATGAGGCCGGACAGGCGCGTTTTCGTCAAAATTTCCGCGATCGTTTCGAAGGCGATCCATCCAAAGCAAGTATTTACAAAGGCGTGAGCCGTGGTATCGCGCCCGCAGGCATCGAGTATTACCTGCCATTGTTTTTCGAGCGTACTGCCACGTTGTTTGATTATTTGCCTGCGCATGCCACGCTGTGCATGCACCACAATGTGGATGCTGCCATTGCCACTTTTGCGAAGGATGCGCAGTCGCGCTACAACTTGCTTCGGGGTGACCCGCAACGTCCTTTGCTGGAACCGCACGAACTGTTTCTGAACGCAGAAAGTTTCTTTGTTGCTGCGAAAAATTTCAAACGTGTCGACCTTATCGCAGATATCCCCTCTTCCACCCTGATTGACCATTCCGATGAAATAGAAAGCGCCGGAGAGACTCCCCCTGCGGCTTTCCAAGAGGAACGAACATCTAAAACCCATACTCCTTGCGCTACCAAGAAATTGCCCGACATCGCGGTAAATCGGCGTGCCGATATTCCAACACTCGCGCTCCAATGCTTTCTGCAAGATTATGCGGGCCGGGTGTTGTTACTTGCCGACAGTTTGGGACGGCGCGAAATAATGGCCGAGTATTTGCGCGAATACGGCCTGGTACCTGCGCTGTGTGAGAACTATGGGCAATTTCTCGCCGGTGACGATCACTTCATGCTTGCCGTTGGAGCGCTACAGAATGGTTTCATATTGCACGATGAGCAATTGGCAATCATTACCGAAAGTGAGCTGTATGCCGCGCAGCCACGCAGCCGAATTGCGCGCGCCACCAAGAAAAGCAACGTGGAAGGGATGCTGCGCGACCTGTCTGAGCTCAAGCCGGGCGACCCTGTGGTGCATGAACAGCACGGCATCGCGCGTTATCATGGCCTGATAAACCTTGACCTCGGTGAAGGCGAGAACGAATTTTTGTTTCTGGAGTATGCCGGTGGAGACAAGTTGTATGTTCCAGTGGCACAGCTGCATGTAATCAGCCGTTACAGTGGCGGAGCCCCGGAAACCGCACCGTTGCACAAGCTGGGCAGCGGCACTTGGGACAAAGCCAAACGTCGCGCCATGCAGCAGGTGCGTGACACCGCTGCCGAATTGCTCAATCTGTATGCCCAGCGCGCTACGCGCAAAGGTCACCAATTCAAACTGTCGCAACATGATTACGAAGCGTTCGCCGTCGGCTTTGGTTTTGAAGAAACACCGGACCAGGCCGCCGCCATTAAGGCGGTGGTTACTGATCTGCAGAGCGGGAAACCTATGGATCGGCTAATCTGCGGCGATGTGGGTTTTGGTAAAACGGAAGTCGCTTTGCGCGCAGCCTTTATTGCGGCGATGGATGGTAAACAAGTCGCCGTGCTGGTACCCACCACGTTGCTCACTGAACAACATTTCCAGAACTTCTGCAATCGTTTTGCCGACTGGCCTATCAAAATAGGCGAACTGTCGCGCTTCCGCTCTGCCAAGGAACAGACTCAAACGCTGAAAGACATGGAAGATGGCAAGCTTGACATTATCATCGGTACGCACAAGCTGATCCAGAAGGGTATTAAATTCAAAAATCTGGGGTTGATCATCATCGACGAGGAACACCGTTTCGGCGTACAGCAGAAAGAGCGCCTCAAGGCGCTACGCGCCGAAGTTGACGTACTCACCCTGACTGCCACGCCGATCCCGCGCACGCTGGCAATGTCTTTGGAAGGACTGCGCGATTTCTCTGTGATTGCCACGGCACCGCAGCGCCGCCTGTCAATCAAGACCTTCGTTAGCGACTACAGCCAGGGCATCATCCGTGAAGCGGTGCTGCGCGAATTGAAGCGCGGCGGGCAAGTCTATTTCCTGCACAATGAAGTAGCCACCATTGCCAATATGGCGGAAAAGCTGGGAACCTTACTGCCTGAAGCACGTATCCGCGTGGCGCACGGCCAGATGGGAGAGCGCGACTTGGAAGCAGTCATGCGTGATTTTTACCAGCAGCGCTTCAATGTGCTGCTATGCTCCACCATCATTGAAACCGGCATCGACATACCCAGTGCCAATACTATTATCATGAACCGCGCGGACCGCTTTGGGTTGGCTCAGCTACATCAATTGCGCGGCCGAGTTGGGCGCTCGCACCACCAAGCGTATGCCTATTTATTGGTAGACAATATGGAAGGACTTACCGCGCAGGCGAAGAAAAGATTGGAAGCAATCCAAGCCATGGAGCAACTGGGAAGCGGTTTCTATCTTGCGATGCATGATCTGGAAATTCGCGGCGCGGGCGAAGTGCTGGGCGAATCACAAAGCGGCGAGATGCACGAGATTGGCTTTTCGCTCTACACGGACATGCTCAACGCGGCCATTACCTCGCTAAGGCTGGGCCATGAGCCGGACATGGCGCACCCGCTTGGGGTCACCACCGAGATTAACCTGCATACCCCCGCCTTGCTGCCCAGCGATTACTGCGGCGACATCCACCAGCGATTGGTGCTGTACAAACGTCTGGCTAACTGCACCACAGCAGAGGAACTGGACGACATGCATCGGGAGCTGATAGACCGCTTCGGTCTGCTGCCGCCGCCTGCCCAAACATTGATTGATTGTCACCGTCTGCGCATTGCTGCCAAGCAACTCGGCATTATCAAGGTGGATGCTTCCGGCGAGGCGATTCAAATTCAGTTCATGCCAAACCCGCCCATCGATCCGATGCGCATCATCACGCTCATCCAGAGCAAGCGCCAGTACAAACTGAGTGGTCAGGACAAACTGAGAATTGAATTAAAATATAGCGATGTCGGCCAGCGTGTGTTGGCGATAAAGAATTTTTTTAATGAGCTATCGTGAATCATTTAGCTTTGTTGCAACCCTTGTCATTCCCGCCTTCAAGAGAATGACAAGCTGCCATTTCTCATCGCGCCCGAATAAAACTCTATAAGCACATGAACTTCATTATTCAAGGCATTCAAGATATTGACCCTGCCCATCTGAACCATCTTGCCGGGCTGACTACCGCATCCCGCATTGAACAGACCTCGGCACACGCCTACCGACTATATGATGCCAAGCCGCATGATGCCGTTGCTGCCTATTGTCACGAACACCAACTCGACTACGGCTTTGTCCGCCCAAGCCAGCATTTATCAGACTTTGGTCTGGTCGTGATGGACATGGATTCCACCCTCATCTCCATAGAATGTATCGACGAAATCGCCGATATGATCCACATTAAACCGCAGGTAGCGGCCATCACCGAAGCCGCGATGCGTGGCGAGATTGATTTCAGTGAGAGCCTGCGTCGCCGTGTGGCCTTGCTGGCCGGGCTGGAAGAAAGTGCATTGCAGCGTGTCTATGACGAACGCCTGCAACTCAATCGCGGTACCGAAATCATGCTGGCCAAACTGAAAGAACACGGTATCAAGACCATGCTGGTGTCAGGCGGCTTTGTCTTCTTCGCCGACCGCTTAAAACAACGCCTGGGTCTCGACTACGCGCATGCCAATACACTGGAAATCATTAACGGTAAACTGACTGGCAACGTACTCGGGCACATCCTCGACGCACAAGGGAAAGCTGATTGGTTGGTGCGTATCCGCGATGAATTGAAACTTAAGGCGGAACAGGTTATTGCTCTGGGCGATGGCGCCAACGATCTCAAGATGATGGCGCAAGCCGGCATCAGTATCGCATATCACGCCAAACCGGTGGTAATCGCGCAGGCCAGTTATGCATTTAACTTTGTGGGGCTGGATGGGTTAGTGAATTTGTTTACCGACTAAGCTCAGCATCTCCTATTCAGCACGGGGCATAGACAGCACACTTTACAATTAGTCAGAAAAGAAATCAGACGCCATGGATTTTAAAGAATTTATCCTGTCTTTCAAGACACATTCTGCGCCCATTCCGTTCGCCGAAAAAATACGCAACGGCTTGATCGGCGGGGTCGCCATCCTGCTCTTGGGATTAGCGCTCAAATATCTGCCGCAGGTCAACTATCCATTGATCATGCTGGGTTCGATCGCTGCCTCTGCGGTGCTTCTCTTTGCTGCCCCGCATAGCCCTATGGCGCAACCATGGCCTTTGTTTGGCGGCCATTTGATTTCGCTGCTGGCAGGCTGGCTGTGCAGCCAACTCATCGGTGACCCGTTATTAGCCGCGGGCTGTGCGGTGGGCTTGGCCATCTTTCTGATGCATTTCCTGAATTGCCTACACCCGCCAGGTGCAGCCACGGCGCTCACGATAGTGCTATACAGCGCACAATTTCACCCTATGGGTTGGCCATGGGTAGCATGCATCGTGCTGGCGAATGTCTGCATCTCCTTGGCGCTGGCGCTGTTGATCAACAACCTTATCCCTGGCCGGCATTACCC
>CAIRGS010000154.1 GCA_903878125.1 uncultured Nitrosomonadales bacterium
TGCCGAAGATGCCTCAATCACCTTTCGAATGCCTGCGGCACTAGCTAATCGCTTTATTCATATTTCGTTCGAGGTCGATTTTGATGACTGGAGGAAATGGGCGATCGGTATGGACATACATCCGATGATCATTGGCTTCCTCAGCACACGGCAAGAATTGCTTTTTAACATGCAGAAAACTGAGAGAGGATTTCCCACGCCAAGGTCTTGGGAAATGGTGTCTGACATCCTAAAAGCCACTATGGATATTCGGGGCTCTCAGGACATCATTCTTGGCACCATTGGGGAGGCGGCTACTATGGAATTGATGGCCTATTTTCAGAATGCCATCAGTGAGGAAGCGATCCTCAAAATCATTGCTAATCCAGATAGCGAAGCACTGCCTGATAAACTCAGCGACCAGTACGCCTTAATCTCCTATTTGACATCGGCTGCCAAAAAGCTCGCAGTTCTAGACGCGGCTGCAACCTTACTTCTGCGCTTCAAACCTGAGCTGGGAGTTTTGTTGCTTCGCGACCTGCTGCAAAAACAACCAAAGTTTGCAACGCACAAAAAAGTCATGCAGTTCATAGCTTTGCATAAGGACCTTATTCTGTGATGGCCGAACTACCCCTCGCTATCGTTCAGGCGCGCATCAGGCTGATGCTTAGCGAGCCCTATCTGGCGACAGCAATAGCACGTTTTCCAGTAGTCAATGCCTCTGACATGGATTGGTGCCAAACAATGGCTACCGACGGGTACAACATTTATGTTAACCCAGAGTTCTGCAATGACCTTTCGTCTGATGAGATTGGCTTTGTGTTTGCCCATGAAGTGTTGCATTGCGTTCTTGGTCACATCGACCGGCGTGGAGACCGCAAAGAATTGATTTGGAACATGGCTATCGACTACGCCACCAACATCATGCTTGTCGAGTTTGGCCTCAAGATGCCCCAAAACGGTTTATGGGACAACTTATACCGAGGCATGACTGCAGAGGACATCTATTCTAAACTACTCCAAAAGATTGATGCTGGTGTCGAGATCGGAGAACAGAGGCAATGGGATATTCATCTTTCCCCTAACGACATACGCGGAGGTAGCGCCCGCAAGCACGATTTTCCAACCATCGAGGAGCGAGTGCGAATACGCATGACGCTAACTCAGGCCATGAAAGACAAATTTCGAGGTCTTGCCCCAGGCTTCTGCCATAAAGAAATCACCAAAGCACATGGGCCAAAGGTCTGCTGGCAGGCACTGACTGCAAAGTTTTTTACCGGACTAAGGCGAGACAACTACCGCTTGTTGCCTCCTAATAAAAAACACATTTGGCGCGGCATCTATCTTCCCTCGCTGGGTTCCCCTGGTCCAAGTCACATCGTCGTAGCAATCGATACTTCCGGGTCCATCTCCGATCTAGAACTTGGGCAAATCCTCGCAGAACTCGACAAACTTCGATCCTCCACCGAATGCCGACTCACAATCATCCAATGCGACACAGAAATTCAGAAAATTGAGGAGATCGACGAATTCACCCAAACTTCGTTTGCTAGATACACTTTCTTCGGTCGAGGTGGCACAAGATTTGAGCCGGTCTTTGATTGGATTCGCGAGAGGGCCAGCCAAACACCCTTCTTTCTCGATGCCCTAATTTACCTCACAGATGGTTGCGGCTCTTTTCCACGCAAGGCTCCTCCATACCCGGTGCTGTGGATTGTCACACGCCAAGGTAACAATAAAATGCCATTCGGAGAGACTATTTACCTTCGAGATTGATCAGGATTTCGGCGAAGGTGGCCCCGAGCTGCTTCCTCACTGGCAGCCGCTGCTTGCCGAATCGCGCATGAAAATTCTTGGCGTCGCCAATCTCCAAAAGGTCGCGGCTGAATTGATAACAGATGATGTCGGACATGGCTGTCACTGGCCCATTCTGCGCTCAA
>CAIRGS010000155.1 GCA_903878125.1 uncultured Nitrosomonadales bacterium
ACTCGCGATGAAGGAACGATGCTTTCTTAAATCGCAATCAATTCTCAATTTAATTGCGCTTAAAAATTTCTTGCAACTTATCCATGGCACCGAATCAAGATTGGTTGATAATTGTAAGGCCCTAGAACAGGAATGGCAAAATGCCATAATTACTGATGCAAAAAGCGATGCAGTTGATGCATATTCCGATGCAGCAAAGCACAGAAACGGTTTGCAAAGATTCGCAAAGTTTGACGGAAGTCTATGGTAGTTGCGAGGTTATGAGAAATGATGCGAGTTGTAACGAAGTAATACAAAGTAAGGAAGTGACCTCGCTGGGACTCGTGACACCTTCAATTAATGGCCAGAAAGATAGTGATTCTACAACTCTTCGGCCAGAATCCGGTACACTTCGGCCAGAAGTGATTGCAGTCCATGAACTTGAGAAATTACTAAAGAACCTCACACCAGGAAAATTAAAGGCACTGAAAGCATTATTAAATATGGATGGGTGAGAATCAGATTTAATCAGAACGGGGATTATTGGAATATGCGAGACAATGACTAATAGGCCAAGCGTTGAAACCATATACAAGCCTTTAGCCCTTTAGGGGGATAGAATTAAGCAATGTGCATGCTTATTTCGCTTTGTTCTTTTCAGCCTCAGCCTTTTCATAAACCATTAAAGCCTTAGCGTAAGCCATGTCACGAACAGCCAAAGCCTCAGCCGCTGCCATGTCATAAACAGCCCTAGCCTCAGCCTCAGCCTTATAACAAACAGCCCTAGCCGCATCTGAAGCCTGGCCAATAAACGTCAAAGCCTCAGTATAAACTATTTCAAGAACAGCCCTAGCCTTACCAACAGCCTGGTCATAAACAGCGCAAGCCTCATCTATAGCCTTTTCACAAACAGCGCAAGCCTCAGCAAGAGCATTGTCACGAACAGCACAAGGCTCAGCGTAAGCCATATCAAGAACAGCCCAAGCCTCAGTCTTATTACGAACAGCCCTAGCTTCATCTATAGTCTTTTCGTAAAAAGCTCTAGCCTTAGAAAGAGCCTTGTCACGAACAGCCAAGGCTTCAGGTTCAGCCTGTTGGTAAACAGCCAAAGCCTTAGCAAGTTTTCCACGAACATCTTCAACCTTAGCAATAACCCAAGCCCTTGCTCTAGCCATGTCACGAATAGTCTCAGCCTTTGCTCTGTCATAAACAGCCTTGGCCCCAGCTTTAGCCTCAGCAATAGCTTTTTCGTAAAAGGCCTTAGCGTTACCGACAGCCTTATCATAAACAGCCCTAGCCTCAGTAACAGCCTTTTCGTAAACAGCCCAAGCCTCAGGATTAGTCTTGGCACGAGCAGCCCAAGCCTCAGCAATAACCCAAGCCTTAGCTCTAGCCATGTCACGAAAAGTCTCAGCATCACCAGCTAAAGCCGCTCTAGACTTGCCGCGAATAGTCTCAGCTTCAGCATCTCTAGCCGAATACTCAGCCCTAACAGCTTCAGCCGAAGCTAATAAATCCGCCTTATTATGGTTACTCTTTTCCTTAGCAACCCAAGGTCTCGCCTTAGAATGATCGTCAGCCATTGCCTGCCCCTTTAATCTGCACCCAGTAAAATAAATAAACCCCAAGGTATATAGCTCAAACCTTAACTAGAACTAAAAAGTGCAGGCTTACTCTTCTTTATTCTTTAAAGCCTTAGCTTCATCCAAAGCCTTATTAAGAACAGCCTTAGGCTCAGCTATGACCTTTGCATAAACAGCTCTAGATTTATCAAAAACAGCTTTAGGCTTAGCTATAGCATTGTCATAAACATCCCCAGCCTCACCAAAAGCCTCGGCCAAAAATGATGATGCATTTTTTAAACTACTTGCAAGAAAAGAATTATTTCCAACAGCAGCAATAGCCTCATCCCTAGCCTTATTTAGAACAGCCTCAGCCTCAGATATAGCTTTGTCATAAACAGCTTTAGCTTTGTCAAAAGCAGCCTTCGGCTTAGCTATAGCTTTTTCATAAACAGCCCTAGCCTTAGTCTCAGCCTTAGAATCACCCATTGCTAACCCCTTTAAACAGCAATCAGTTAATGAATAAACCCCAAGGTATTACCCTTGAGGTTAAGCTTCATGACTACCCGCCCAAGGCAATCATGATGGGCAATTAAACTATCTCATATCCGTAATTGTAATCAAGCAGAATCTTGTTTTTTGCAGCGTGGGTCTTCCTATTGCCTTTGTTATATTTCACCAGAATCGGGATATTTAGGATATTCGGGATAATGACATTAGTGGCCGTCGCCGGCGGCCGGCGTCTACCTGCCCTGCCGGTTTCCTATCTCGGCCCTTATGGCACCCAGTTCTTCCCGTAACTCTTTTAGTTCTTTCGCCATCAGCGTATCTTTTTTTCCAAACATCCCTGGGTAGCGGCGTTCTAGGATCCAAGCTGCTGCCTGCCAAGATGATTTGCCATGGGCAACAATTCGGTCTTGTAGTGATTTTCTAAAGAGGGCCCGTGATGCTTCGATTTTGTCAAGTATCTTTGAATTAGGCTTTGCCCGTTCTTTATGTAGAAGCGTGTAAATAGCTTGCCTGCTGACGCCGATGAAGCCTGCCGCATCGGTAAGGTTAGCGCCTTTTGCGATGGCTTCGTATAGTTCTTCGAGCACTTTTTGCGTAATTTTTATATTTGCCACAATAAAACCCCTGATTGATTTGAACGCCCCTCTAATTAGAAATGACCTGCATGCTCTAATTCTGGCCTGCCGAGCTGGTAAAAACCCCTTTTGATGTTAGTTTCATAGGCAATTACCTATTTCAATCCATCCAATTTGTACCGAATATGGTGACATTATTTGACGAAAGTAAATGACATTTGTGTTTAAAACTTAGATAATACTAGCGTTGCTAATTCCGTAACTAATGCATGGCTTTATAGCCCAGATTTTTTAAGAAACTTGAGTGCGTCCTATGGCTGATCAGAATCTATCTTCTTTCATTTGGTCCGTTGCGGATTTGCTCCGGGGCGATTATAAACAATCCGAATATGGTAAGGTGATTCTCCCCTTCACGGTGCTTAGGCGCCTCGATTGCGTATTGGAACCCACTAAGGTTGTGGTTCTTGCTGAACTGGAAAAGCGCACCCAGGCTAAGATCAACCCTGAACCTTTCCTAATACGAAAGTCAGGCCAGCTTTTTTATAATACTTCGCCATTGGATCTGAAGAAGCTCATGGGGGACCAAGATCATATCGGCGAAAACCTCCGATCCTACATCCAGGCTTTCTCCCCTGCGGTGCGAGATATTTTTGAAAACTTCGAGTTTCATGCCCAGGTCGATCGGCTTGCCAAGGCCGGTCTTCTTTACATCGTCGCCGAAAAATTCGCCACCATCGACCTTCACCCCGATGTGGTCAGCAACACCCAGATGGGGATTGTTTTTGAGGAACTAATTCGCAAGTTTGCAGAGCTCTCCAACGAAACCGCTGGTGAACACTTCACCCCTCGTGAAGTCATTCGGCTCATGGTGAATTTGATTTTCTGTGAGGATGATGATGCGCTTACCAAAGCCGGCGTCGTTCGTTCTCTTTATGACCCCACCGCAGGCACCGGCGGCATGCTCAGTGTTGCAGGCGAACACCTTGCCGAGCAAAACCCTGAAGCCCGCCTAGTAATGTATGGGCAAGAGCTTAACCCCGAATCTTATGCCATCTGTAAAGCAGACATGCTGATCAAGGGGCAGGACATTGCCAACATTATCTTTGGTAATACCCTCTCTGCCGATGGCATGCATGGCAAGCAATTTGACTACATGCTTTCTAATCCTCCGTTTGGGGTGGAATGGAAAAAGATTGAAAAGGAAGTGCGAAAGGAAGCTGAGGAACATGGCTTCAATGGCCGTTTTGGCCCCGGCCTGCCTCGTGTTAGCGATGGTTCACTTTTATTCTTGCTGCATCTCATTTCCAAGATGCGACCTGTGGTGGATGGTGGCAGTCGTTTCGGCATAGTGCTAAATGGGTCGCCGCTCTTTACCGGCGGCGCAGGCAGCGGGGAAAGCGAGATTCGTCGCTATGTCCTTGAAAATGACTTGGTGGAAGCCATCATCGGCCTGCCTACAGATATGTTTTACAACACCGGGATTAATACCTATGTTTGGATTGTGAGCAATCGCAAAGCAGACGCCCGCAAAGGGAAGGTACAGTTGATTGACGCCAGTGGTTTTTGGCAGAAAATGCGTAAAAGCTTGGGTAGCAAGCGTAAAGAACTAAGTCCGGAACACATCGACGATATAACCAAAATCTTCGGAGATTTTAAGAAGGTAACTAGGGAAGGCGTACCTATTAGCCGCATTTTCAAGAATACCGATTTTGGTTATACGACCATAACGGTGGAACGCCCGGAACGGGATGCAGCGGGCAAGGTGGTGCTAAGTACCAAGGGGAAGATGAAGGGGAAGCCGCAACCCGATGCTAGCCTGCGAGATACTGAGAACATTCCTTTAAGTGAAAACATTAGCTCCTACTTTAAACGTGAGGTGCTGCCCCATGCTGCTGATGCTTATATTGATGAAGAAAAGAGCAAGGTCGGTTATGAAATACCGTTCAATCGGCACTTCTATGTATTTAAGCCGCCAAGGTCTTTAGATGAGATTGATGGTGAGTTAAAGCAGTGTACCGACCAGATTTTAAAAATGATCGGGGGGCTTTCGAAATGAGTTTCCCGAAATATTCGAAATACAAGGCCAGCGGGGTGGAATGGCTGGGTGAAGTGCCGGAGGGGTGGACCGCAACACCAATCAAGCATCTTGGCCGTCTTAAGGGCGGCGCCGGGTTTCCACACGAAAAACAAGGAGTGGAAGGTCAAGAGCTTTCGTTCCACAAAGTCAACGCACTTGCGCAGGCTGATGGTAACGGACTATTGTTACGAAGTGACAATACGATTACCCGCGAAACAGCATTACAACTCGGTGCGTTCGTCTTTCCTACCCAAACAATTGTATTTGCAAAAGTAGGTGCGGCTCTTTTGCTTGGACGTATTCGGCTAATAAACCATAATGCCTGCATTGACAATAATATGATGGGGCTGGTGGTTCAGCATGATAAGTTTTGCAATGGATTTGTGCGACATGCCATGAGCCTGGTTCGGTTCGACCTTATCGCAAACCCAGGAGCCGTGCCTTCCCTCAACGAAGGGCAAATTGGTGGTTTCCGTTTGCCCGTCCCGCCTCTCGCTGAGCAAGTCGCCATTGCTACCTTCCTTGACCGGGAGACGGCGAAGATTGATGGGTTGATAGCCGAGCAGCGGCGGTTGATGGAACTACTGAAGGAAAAACGTCAGGCAGTCATTTCCCACGCCGTCACCAAAGGCCTGAACCCCAACGCAAAAATGAAGCCTTCAGGGGTGGAATGGCTCGGTGATGTGCCGGAACATTGGGAGGTCGGTAAGCTAAGTCGTCTGGTTTCGACTAGGAAAGGTGTTGCCTTCAAAGCAGACGATTTTACAGATGAGGGTATTCCTGTTGTTAAAGCCAGTGATATTAAGGGACTAACAATTAGGCAATCAGAAATATGTTTGCCTACTAGCTATTCACAGCAATATCCCAAGGCCATCCTAAGGACTGGGGAATTGGTTCTAAGCACGGTCGGCAGTATTCCGGAAGTCCGAAACAGCGCAGTTGGCCAACTTGGGAAGGTGCCGGAAGAGTTGTCTGAAAGCCTGCTTAATCAAAACACAGTGGTCTTCACCCCCTCAGGCTCAACACTGATGAATGACTTCCTGTTTCTGATACTTCAGACAATAGGTTACCGCGATCATCTAGATTTACACGCCCACGGAACCGCTAATCAGGCTAGCATCAATGTGTCTGACATGCTCGATTTTTTTGTGCCGTTACCCAGTGCTGAGGAACAAATCAAGATCGCGCGGTTTATTTCGGAAGAACTCGGCAAATTCGACACCCTCACCGCCGAAGCCCAACGAGCCATCGACCTATTGCAAGAACGTCGCACCGCCCTTATCTCCGCAGCCGTCACCGGCCAGATAGATGTGCGAAATATTAACACCAAGGAAACCGCATGAAGCCCACCCCCAAGACCATTCAGATTTTTCTACCTAGCGGTGACCCCCGGGGCATTCGTATTGCAGAAATAACCACCCGTATTGTGCAGGTGATTGAAGTACCCCGCAGTTTGCTGCAGGACTTTCTGGCCATGCCTGAAAGTGACCATGTGGCACTTTATTTCCTTTTTGGCGAAAAGGGGGAATTAGAAGACCCGAAGGTTTATATCGGGCAGACAGGCGACCTGCGGGAAAGGCTGAAAGCCCATAACAAAGATGACAAAAAAGATTTTTGGCAGCGTGCTTTGGTGCTCATTTCCCGAACCCAGAGCCTTACCCAAACCCATGCGCTATTTCTGGAATGGAAATGCCTGCAAGCTGCTAGAAAAGCAGGACGCTATGCAGATGAAAATGGCAATAGTGGCAGTAAGCCGCATACGCCTGCCCCCTTGGAAGCAGACTGTCTTGAGATTTTTGAGACAGGTAGCACCCTGCTTGCAACACTGGGATACACTGTTTTTGATGCGGTAGGCGCTTCATCTGTGTCCTCAACAGTGGAGGAAGTATTTTATTGCAAAGCATCCGAATCGGATGGGCGGGGATTGTACACCCCGGAAGGTTTTGTGGTGCTTAAGGACTCAATAGGCAGGCTGAAAAATGTCCCTTCCATTATTGGCACTTCAGATGAGCGTTTTCGAAAAAGACTACTTGAATCGGGGGTAATGCGCCAAGAAGGCGATAAAGTTATATTTGAAAAAGACCACCTTTTTAGTTCACCCAGCATGGCGGCAATTGCCCTGATGGGCAGAAGTGCAAATGGTTGGTTGGAATGGAGGGATAAAAATGGTAATTCCCTGGACAAACTTAAGCGCACGCCTGGGGAGGCCAAATGAGCCTGCACAACGAAATAAAATTTGAAGATGAGATTTGCGAATACCTAGGCGCCAATGGGTGGAAATATGCCGAGGGCGATGCGGCAAACTATGACCGGGTAAAAGCCATATTCCCTGCCGATGTGCTTGACTGGGTACAACACACTCAACCCAAGGCCTGGGAGATATTAACCAAAAACCACGGGGCTCAGGCAGGTGAAACACTTCTAACCCGCCTGCGGCACCAGATTGATCAACGGGGCACCTTGGATGTTGTGCGCCATGGCATTGAGCTTCTGGGTCTTAAACAGCCTCTTACTCTGGCACAGTTCAAGCCCGCCCTTGCCATTAATGCAGATATTCTTGCCCGTTATCAGGCAAACCGGTTACGAGTTGTTAGGCAGCTTAAATATTCAATTCAAAACCAAAACAGCATCGATCTAGTGCTTTTCTTAAACGGGGTGGCGGTGGCTACGGTGGAATTGAAGACCGACTTCACCCAAAAGATTGAAGATGCGATTGACCAATACCGCATGGATAGGAACCCCAAGCCCAAGGGCCAGCCTGCCGAGCCGTTACTTTCTTTCCCCAATGGGGCGCTGGTGCATTTTGCGGTAAGTAATAGCCAGGTGTCGATGACTACCAAGCTGGCCGGGCCGGCGACCGTTTTTCTTCCCTTCAACCGGGGTGATGATGGCGGTGCAGGCAATCCGGTCAATCCAAAAGGCGGGCACCGTACCGCATTTCTTTGGGAACAGGTTTGGGCACGGGAAAGCTTTCTAGAAATTCTTGGCCGCTATCTCATCACCCAACGTGATGAAAAGAAGCAGATTAAAAACATCATTTTCCCAAGGTACCATCAGCTTGATGTTACCCGCAAACTTCAAGCGGCAGTCCTACGGGAAGGCTTTGGTGGCAAATACCTGATCCAACATTCTGCGGGGTCCGGCAAAACCAACTCCATCGCATGGAGTGCACACTTTTTGGCGGAGTTGCACGACGCTAAGAATAACAAGATTTTTGATACGGTGTTGGTGGTGTCGGATCGCAATGTGATTGACTCACAGCTTCAGGAGGCGCTTTTCGATTTTCAACGCATCACCGGCGTCGTTGCTACCATCACCAATAAGGATGGCAGCAAGAGCACCAAACTGGCAGAGGCCCTTTCAGGTGATAAGAAGATTGTGGTTTGTACCATCCAAACTTTTCCTGCCCTTTACAAAAAAATGGCAACCTTGGTAACCAAAGAAGGCAAACGATTCGCAGTAATTGCGGATGAAGCCCATAGCTCGCAATCCGGTGAAGCGGCGTCCAAGTTAAAGGAAGTCCTGGGCGTTGAAGAACAGGAACAAGTTGAAGATGGATCCGAAGTTAGTGGGGAAGATATAATTCTTTCTGCAAGAATGGCGAATCGGGCCTGTGAATCGGGCGTGAGCTTTGTCGCCTTTACTGCGACGCCCAAGGCCAAGACGATGGAGTTGTTTGGTACCCGGCCTGACCCATCACGAAAACTCGGCAAAGATAATATCCCCGCCCCCTTTCATGTCTATTCCATGCGGCAAGCCATTGAAGAGGGGTTCATTCTCGATGTATTGCAAAACTACATTACATACAAAATGGCATTCAACTTAGCACATAATGGCAAAAATTATGATGAGAAGGAAGTAGAACGCACTACGGCCTTAAAAAAGATCATGGGTTGGATAAAGCTGCATCCCTATAACATCTCACAAAAAGTTGAGGTGGTGGTTGAGCATTTCCGAATGCATGTGGCGCCGCTATTAGAGGGTAAAGCCAAGGCGATGGTTGTAGTGGGCAGCAGGCAGGAAGCAGTGCGCTGGCAACTTGCCATCAATAAATACATCAAGGAGCATGGCTACCGCATCGGGACAGTGGTGGCATTCTCCGGCGAGGTGGACGATAAAGAATCGGGGCCCGAACCATTCACGGAAAACAGCAAGATATTAAACCCCAACTTGAATGGTCGGGACATTCGTGAAGCATTCAAGGGCGATGAATACCAGATTCTACTGGTGGCGAATAAGTTTCAAACTGGTTTTGATCAGCCGCTTTTATGCGGAATGTATGTAGATAAACGGCTTTCGGGGATACAGGCGGTCCAAACACTTTCCCGGCTTAATCGCTGCTACCCTGGTAAGGATCGGACCTATGTGCTTGATTTCACCAACGATGCCAAGGAGGTGTTGGAGTCATTTAAAGCTTACCATGCTACGGCAGAACTGACGGCGACCACCAACCCCGATTTGGTTTTGGATTTACGAAACAAGCTTGATTCAGCAGGCCATTACGACCAGTTTGAGGTAGACCGTGTGGTAGTCGTTGAACTTAAGCCAGACGCCAAGCAAAGCGAATTGGTGGAGGCGATAACGCCGGTGGTTGATCGTTTGATGAAGCGTTATAAATCGGCGCAGGAAGAATATCGAATTGCGTTGGAAAAGGGGGACGCAGAAGCCAAGAAAAAAGCTAAAGAAGAAATGGATGTGCTTGTTTTGTTTAAAGCAGATATGGGCGCCTTTCTTAGGCTTTACATGTTTCTTTCACAGATTTTCGACTACGGTAATACAGACCTTGAGAAGCGAGCAATCTTTTACCGCAGACTGGTTCCATTACTAGAATTTGGCCGAGAGCGGGAAGGCATTGATCTTTCGAAATTAAAATTAGCTGCTCATACTCTGAAAAACCTTGGCAAACAGCCCATGATACTGGGTGAGGGAATAAATCCAAAACTCGAACCCATCACGGGAGTAGGCAGCGGCGGCGTCAACGAAAAAGAAAAAGCTCTACTTTCGCAGATCATCGAAAAGGTAAACGAGTTGTTTGAAGGCGACCTATCAGAACAGGACAAATTGATTTATGTGAATGATGTACTTAAGGGCAAGCTGGTTGAATCAATTACATTGGGCCAGCAGGCTAGCAGCAATACCAAGGAGCAGTTTTCTAATTCCCCCGACCTTGACCGTGAGATTACCAATGCCATCATGGGGGCGCTGGATGCACATAACTCTATGAGTACGCAGGCCATAAATTCAGCGGTGATACGGCATGGCCTCAAGGATATTTTGCTGAACCATGCTGGCCTTTGGGAAACTTTACGGGCCAAAAGTATGGCTCCCGTCGTGGACGAAACAACGACCGCAATTTGACCGGCCGGCGTTGTAGAGTCGAACCACCCAAATCTTCTTTAAATTCATCAACTTTACCGTCGTGGTTTGGTCGCCGCCGCCGGCTGTAGCAATAGAAAATCCGCTTGCAGCTGCAGTCAGATCGATTGATTGCCTTAAAATGGCTTAAAATTTTATCCCTTTGCCAGCAATAGGTTTAGATCAATTAGCATTTTAGTTCGGTCGTAAAACCTCACAAAATACACGCCCCAAAACTCATCCAAGATCACTCCGTGTCATTTATCTATAGGGTGCGATAGTGCGCCCTCTTTTAGGAGAAGATTTATGAATGATTCGGCATTGATGAATGCAAGGGCGGCCGCAGCTTATTGCTCCCGCAGCGTTGCAACTTGGTGGAGGCTTCACGCTTCCGCAAAAATTCCAAAGGCGACCAAACTTGGTGGCGGCACTTTTTGGAACCGTCAGGAGTTGGCAGCTTGGGTCGCCGCCGGCTGCCCTGACCGTGAGAGCTGGGATGCTATCCGAAAGGCGGGTGCGAAATGAACGACGAATTTTTTAGTGACCGAGTGCGCCTTGAATGGCTGCATAAGAAAGGCGAATGGCTGCCCCGTTTACCGGGCGATTCAAAAACGCATGAGCAATTTACAACTCAGGCGATGGACCTGAAATATCAAATTAAGAAAGAAGTTGCGGATGCACTTAAAATTATCCACGGAAAGGATGGTGCCAAATGACCGACCCTCTGAATGACGTAGTTAAGAAAATTAAAAACCAACAGAAGCTCAAAGCTCCGCCGGGGCAAACGCCGCTACCGCTGCAACCGCCTAGGGTAGAGCCCGTTTATGATGACGAGCCTTGGCCGGATCTTCCCTGTGGCAAAGAATTGCCTAAGAAAAAAGAATTTCCAGTGGCAGCTTTGCCGAAGCAAGCGCAGGTATTCTGCGAAGCCGTTTCCGATGCAATGCAAACGCCCGTAGACTTCGCAGCGCTTGGCATTCTTGGAGCGATGGCCTGCGCAATCGGAGCGAGTACCCGCCTTGAGGTCAAACCCGGCTGGATCGAGCAGTCCGTTCTTTGGTTGGCGCTTTGCGCCCGCCCAGGTGCAGCAAAGACACCGAGCTTGAATGCCTGTTTTAAACCGATCCGGGGCATTCAGAAGGAGCTAAACCTTAAGCATTCGCAGGCGATGACGACTTATCGGGAAAAGTTGGCGCAGGCAAAAAAAGACCCAACCGTGGAGCTTCCCACAAAACCCGTTGACGAGTTCCTTCTTCTAGGGGATGTCACCCAGGAAGGATTGGTGCGAACCCTGAGCGAATCCCCAAGGGGTGGTGCCATATTAAGCGATGAGCTTACAGGGTGGCTTGGTTCCCACGACAAATACTCGGGCAAGGGAAATGATCGCCAAGCGTATTTAAGTCTTTGGTCGAGCCTGCCCTTGAGCGTTCATAGAAAGCTTGACGGTGTGATTTCGGTTAACCTGCCAGTCTTGAGTGTGGTTGGAGGCGTGACGCCATCAAGTTTGCCTCGTCTTCACGGTAATGCTGAGGATGGTTTTCTATCACGAATACTGATTGCCTGCCCGGAAGAACGCCAAGGCGTTTATACGAAGCAGGGAATAACCACAGCGCAAGCGCTCGCCTATGGAGCCTTCATTCGAAAGCTATGGGAGCTACAACCCGAGCACAGAGATGAACACGGTATAACGCCTAGGACGGTTTTCTTGAGTGAGGATGCAGAGGTGCTTTTCGAATCATTCTACAACGAGATGCAGGCCACCCTTTCTGGCGATGCAATACCTAGCTTATTGCGTGGCACATTCTCCAAAGCGCCTTCGCAGGTGGCGAGAATCGCCCTGGTGCTTCATTGTGGGCGCCAAGTATCTGGTGAAGAACATGACCCGTACCGTTTGAGCGTTGATTGTTTGGATGGTGCAATTCAGATTGTCAGGTACTTCTTGAGCCATTTAAAAAGCATGGAAAGCCTATTTCATCAGGGGGCTACCCGAGCAGAAAAAATTCGAGGCAAAGTGCTTGATTGGCTTAAGCAGGAGGCCAAGAACCTATTTGGGCTGCCTGCCACTTGGTCGAAACTTCGGCACGATGTGCGATGCAGCATCACGCTTCACGATGGCAAGATTGACGGCCCAGCCCTTGTGCAGTGCCTCGAAGGCTTGCAGGCAACAGGCCATATAAGGCTTAAATACCCGCTGGATAAATCAGGCTATAACTTGAAGCCTTTGATTTTTATCAATCCGTCATTGTCCCAAATATCCTGATAATCCTACTTTTTGGAGAAATAAAATTATGGAATGTATAAATTACACCCCACAGCAATGTGCCAAGGTTATTGGAATATCCGAAAGAACATTGTGGACACTTACAAAAGCTGGAAAAATTCCCCATAAACAAATTGGCAATAGAACTTATTACCCAATTGATGCTATAAAAGCATGGAACGAACTAGAAGCAATCCAATGGAGGATGAACAATGGCCACTCTAAGTAGAGAAAAAAATGGTGATTTAAGGGTTCGGTTTTTTGGCAAGGATGGCAAAAGGAAAAGCATATGCCTTGGCAAGCAGAATGATAGGAATGCAGCGAGGCTATTAGACCGAATCGAGACGCTTCTATCTGCATTGAAAAATGGCACAATCCTTGAGGATCACATTCAACAATGGCTTATTACTATCGCGGATACTCCCATGGCTAAAAAGCTGGAGAGTGCAGGCTTAATCAAGAAACAAGTGAAGCTTACCTTGGAAGCCTTCATTGATGATTATTTAGCATTAAAAGAGAAAAAAGTTAAGCCAAGTACACTGCTTACCTTTAAGCAGACCAAAAGAAGATTAATCAAATTTCTTGGAGCAAAGATAAGTATTCCAGATGTTACCGAGGCCGATGCTGATAAATACCTAGTGTTCTTGAGCCTGCAAGAAAAGCTTTCCGATGCAACCATTTACAGGGATTGCAAAAGGAGCAGGGAGATTTTTAATTTTGCCAAGAAAAGTAGAATCATTAGGGATAATCCCTTTGCTAGCTTGATTCTGCCATCAGAGGAAAACAAAGAGAGGATGTTTGAGATTACCCCAGAGATGGCAGCAAAGGTGCTTGAGGCCTGCCCATCCTTGGAATGGAAGTTAATCTTTGCCATGGCAAGGTATGGTGGCATTAGAGTTCCAAGTGAACTAGTTAAATTACGATGGCAAGATATTCTTTGGAGTGAAAACAAAATATTCATTCATTCACCTAAAACAGCCCATCAGAAAAAGCCATACAGATTCATTCCGTTGTTTCCAGAGTTAAAGCCGTTGCTTGAGCAGGCGTACGATGCAGCCCCAGAAGGCAGCATTAATGTTATTAGTAATTGCAAAGGTGCAAAGAACTATAGGAAAGGCTTAAAACAGATCATTCTTAAAGCCGGATTATTACCTTGGCCAAAGCTATTCAATAACCTTAGAAGCTCCAGAGAGACAGAATTAGCAAAAACTTTTTCTTTGCAGGCTACTACAGCATGGATAGGGAACACCCCAGAGATTGCATTAAAGAATTATCTTCAAGTGACACCAAATGAATGGCAAAGTGCTACGATCCTTCGGCCAGAATCCGGTACACCTTCGGCCATTTTCGGCCATTTTCCGGTACACCAAGGCCAAGCAGAACTTTGCAAAGATTCGCAAAGTTTGACGGAAGTCCATGGTAGTTGCGAAGTTATGCGAAATGATGCGAGTTGTAACGAAGTAATACAAAGTAAGGAAGTGACCTCGCTGGGACTCGAACCCAGGACCTACGGATTAAAAGTCTGTTGCTCTACCAACTGAGCTACGAGGTCATTTTCCCTTTTATTATGAATAGATACCGTTGGTCCTAAGGTC
>CAIRGS010000156.1 GCA_903878125.1 uncultured Nitrosomonadales bacterium
AAGCCGAGGCGTTGATTACTGCGGTTACGCCGCCGGATTGTACATAAAATACGTTTCGCTTGGTCATGTGGTTGATAACTCCATATGAATTTAATTATTTTTTAACCATTGATTGGTAATGCAGAAATTTATCTTACTCCCTTTTAAGGCTCAAATAATCATTCACTAGTAGGGGCAAAAAATCTTTTGCTCCTACTGTTTTTTCAGCGAAGCGGAATTAGGTAATGCTCACCAACGAGTCCCGATAGCGACCAATATTTTCCACGTAGCGCGCTGCATTGGCATGCAGGGCTGCAATTTCTTCTTCCCGCAGGCTGCGCAATACTTTGCCGGGCGAACCTACCACCAGCGAATTGTCCGGGATTACTTTGCCTTCGGTAATCAGTGTGTTCGCGCCTATCAGGCAGTTGCGCCCGATTATGGCGTGATTAAGGATGGTGCTGTGGATGCCGATCAGGCTGCCGTCGCCGATGGTGCAGCCGTGCAACATCACCAAATGGCCGACAGTGACGTTGTTGCCTATGGTGAGCGGTGCGCCGGGGTCGGTGTGCAGTATTGCGCCATCCTGAATGTTGCTGTTTTCGCCGATGCGGATGGGTTCGATGTCGCCACGGATTACTGCGTTGAACCAGATGCTGACATTATTTTCGAGAGTGACCGAGCCGATGACACTGGCATTGGGCGCGATGAAATGCTGTTGTCCGTGTAATTCCGGTGTACGGCCTGACAAGGTGTAAAGCATGAATCAGCCGAGTGCCGCCACACCGGCTTGCGCGATCTGCCCGTCCTCAGACGAGCGTACGCCGCTGATGCCGAGTCCGCCAATGATCTGGTTGTCATGCATGAGTGGCACACCCCCTTCGGCGGGGAGGACGCCCGGCAGGGCGAGATGAATCAGGCGGCCGCCTAGTACCGCGTCTTCGATAACCTTGGTCGGCCGTTGTAAGGCAACTGCTGCCCGCGCTTTCTGGATGGCGATTTCCACGCTGCCAAACTGGGTGCCGTGGTTACGTTGAAGATAGAGCAGATGGCCACCGTCATCCACGATGGCGATCACGACTCGCCAGGAATTGCGCAGTGCCTCGGCCTCGGCAGCCGCAGCAATGCCTTTGGCATCGTCAAGCGTGAGGACGGGTTTGTTGATCATGGCTGATGCGCTGCCAATGCGTTGAATATCCGGTCACGTATGCTATCCACGCTGCCGATACCGGGAATGTTGATGCAGTGCGGCGCGGGCATGCCGTCGCATTTCTCCTTGGCTGATTCACTTTTTTCCCAACTCAAGTAGTACTCGACGAGTGGTTGGGTTTGTTCGTGATAGACCTCAAGGCGTTTTTTGACAGTGTCTGCACGGTCATCCGGGCGTTGTATCAAGTCTTCACCGGTGATGTCATCCTTGCCGGGTACTTTGGGTGGATTGAATATTATGTGGTAGGTACGCCCCGAAGCGGGGTGGGCGAGACGGCCATCCATGCGCTGGATGATGTCGCTATCCGGAACCTCGATTTCCACCACGAAGTCAATGTCGATGCCGGCGTCCTTTATTGCCTGGGCTTGCGGAATAGTGCGCGGAAAACCATCCAGCATGAAGCCATTGGCGCAGTCTGCTTCTTTGATGCGTTCTTTCACCAGGTTGATGATGATGTCGTCAGATACCAATCCACCCGCAGCCATTATCTTATTGGCCGCTCGCCCTAGCGCGGTATCCGCCTTGACCGCCGCGCGCAACATATCTCCGGTTGATATTTGAGGGATATTGAATTTCTCTTTAATCAAGTTGGCTTGGGTGCCTTTACCGGCGCCAGGTGCGCCTAGCAGTATAAGTCTCATGATGGAGCTCCGTTTATTTGGTCGTTGATTATACGCTTGCTGTCAAACAGCTTACGGGTAGTGTGCAGGTCTTGTTCGGTATCTACTCCACTGGGGGGTGCGTCGGCGCTAAGGGTAACTCCGATCTTGTAACCGTGCCACAACGCGCGCAATTGTTCCAGGGACTCAATTTGTTCGATGGCGGCAGGTGCAAGATTGCGAAAAGCACGCAGAAAACCGGCACGGTAGGCATAAATGCCGATGTGGCGTAATACCGTGAGATTCTCCGGTAGCGTTACGCCAGAGGTGAGCGCATCGCGCGGATAAGGGATCGGCGCGCGGCTGAAATACAGGGCATTGCTCTGTTTATCCAGTACCACTTTGACAATGTTGGGATTGCGCATGGCCTCTTCATCATGGGTGGGATGGCATGCGGTGGCGATGGCGCACTCTGGGTGATCGTGCAGGTGTTGTGCTACGGCACTAATTAGTTCGGGGGGCATGAGGGGTTCGTCGCCCTGAACGTTGACTACAATGGTGTCGTCTGGCCACCCAAGTTGCTCCACCACTTCGGCAATACGGTCGGTGCCGCTGGTGTGGTGAGCGTGGGTCATGCAGGCCTTAAAGCCATATTCATGCACGGCAGCCATGATGGATTGATGATCGGTGGCAATCCAGATTTGTTGTGCGCCGCTCTGCGCGGATTGCTCGGCCACTCGCACCACCATCGGCTTGCCGGCAATCGGCAATAACGCCTTACCCGGCAGGCGGGTGGAGGCGAAGCGTGCCGGAATGACGACATGAAAAGCTATCATCGGAGCCGTTCGATGTCTTCCGGGGTAAGTTTGCGCGCCTCATCTGCCAGCATCACGGGAATGTCATCCTGTATAGGGAATGCCAGACGATCCGCCTTGCAGATTAATTCCTGTTCGGATTTGCGGTAAATCAGCGGGGATTTGCACAACGGGCAAACCAGGATTTCAAGCAGTTTGGCGTCCATCAGAGGTAACCTTTTCTAGGATTTGTTGGGTAAGCAAGGAATCCAACTGCGCATCCACGCGCAGCACCCAGCATTTTTCGTTGGCGAATATTGAGCATTTTACCGCATCTTTTTCTGTCATGAGTATTGCGTCTGCATCAGTGTAGTCCAGATCGGCGGGCGTGAAGCGATGATGATCAGGGAAAGGATGAGCTTGTGCCTTCAACCCAAGACGCTTCAGATGCGTGAAAAATCGCTGCGGGTGGCCGATCCCGGCAATGGCGTGCAGACGTTGGCCGTAAAAATCGGTAACTTGAGCAGAGGTATTCGGATTAAGCAGGTTGTAAAAAATTTCACCATGTAATTGCATGCTGTGTTGGCCTTTGGTGGCCATTCCCCCGTTAATGACTACGGCATCCACCTGAGTCAGGCGTGGAAGTGGTTCACGTAACGGGCCGGCCGGGAGCAGGAAGCCATTGCCAAAGCGACGTGTACCATCGACTACCGCGATTTCAAAATCGCGCTGCAAGCGGTAATGCTGCAGGCCGTCATCGCTAAGCACGATATCGCATTCTGGGTGAGCCTGTAGCAGTGCGCGAGCTACGCCAACGCGGTCACGCCCGATCCACACTGGACAAAGCTTGCGTTGTGCCATCAGCACTGCTTCATCACCGGCCTCATCGGGACTGCTTGACGCATGCACGGCCAGCGGGGATAGGGTGCTGCCACCGTGGCCACGGCTGATGATGCCGGGATGCCAGCCGCTATCAATCAATTGCTGCGCCAGCCATAGTGTAAGCGGTGTTTTGCCGCTGCCGCCAACGGTAATATTGCCCACCACGATGACAGGTGCCGGCAGCTTCACGCTGGTTAAAATGCTACTACGATAAAGCGCACGACGGGTTGCCGCCAGCATGCGGAATATGAAACTGACAGGCAACAGGATGAGGTGGAGCGGAGTGGTGCGGTACCAGTGTTGCTCTAGCCACTGCATCCCTTGGTCTGGCTGCCTGTTATTTTCGGCTGGTGGTGAAGGTAATGCGGCCATAACCAGCGAGACGCGCTGCTTCCATGATGTTAATCACGGCTTGGTGCGGTGCCTTGGCATCGGCGTTGATAATGATGGTTGGATCTTTTTGCTCGCCTGCGGCTGTGCGTAGCATTTGCGACATATTCTGTACGGTATTGAATGTTGTAGCCGCATTATTGATGGCGTAGTGCTCCGAAGCATCGACTGACACATTGATTTGTTTTGCTTGCGGCTTTGTTTCCTCGCCGCTGGCCTGTGGCAGGTTAATCTGCAGTTCGGAGAACTTGGCGTATGTGGTCGACACCATTAGAAAAATTATGATTACCAGGAATATATCTATCATTGGAATCAGGTTGATTTCTGGTTCCTCACGCATGCGGCCGCGTTGAAAATTCATGTCTTAACCTCGGCGTGCGCCATGCACGATTTCAATCAGCTTGATTGCTTGCTGCTCCATCTCGATGGTCAGGCCATCTACCTTGGCGCGGAAATAGCGATAGAAAATCATGCTGGGGATAGCCACCATAAGACCGAATGCCGTGTTGTACAAGGCTATCGAGATACCATGGGCGAGTGCAGCTGGGGCGTTTTCGGCGGTATTTTGCACACCGAAAATTTCAATCATTCCCACCATCGTGCCGAACAAGCCTAGCAGTGGGCTGATTGAAGCGATTGTGCCTAATGTAGTGAGAAAGCGTTCAAGCTCGTGTGCGGCGACGCGCCCGGCTTCTTCGACAGATTCTTTCATCACAGCGGATGGGCTTTTAATGTTCTTAAGGCCAGCGGCAAAAATACGACCAAGCGGGCACTCTGCTTCCAAACGGGAAATCATGGCATCGCTGACTCCGCGCTGCTTAAGTTCATGAACTACTTCCTTGAATAACCCTGCGGGTGCAATTTTTTTGTTGCGCAGGGTCATCAAGCGTTCTGCAATTAACGCAACAGCAATCACAGATGCAATTATCAAAAACCAAATCGGCCAACCAGCCGCTTCTACAATAGCAAACACTAAATTTCTCCAAATATGCTTAAATTAATAAAGCGGAACTGTATCTTGTCGCAATTGATTGAGCAAGATTTCTCCAGTTACTTTAATCTGAATGTCCTGATGGTTTGCATCATTATTATGTTGATGTGCTTAATGACGTCATTAAATGCAGGTGTTGTGAAGGTTTTTTCTTGTATATGAATTGTGAATAACTATGTGAATAACATATTAAAAATAATGTCTGATTGTTTATCGAATAAGAACTTTCGAGTGCCTGTTTTATTTATATTTGTTTGTAAAAATACAATAAATACAGATATGTACTATAAGTTTTAAAAAATCGAGTTGCAATTGTAATGTAAATATGCGATTTCTCTTCAACTTGTGGATTATTCAAGAATATTAATATGATTTTTAAATTAATTGAAGATGGGAAAAATCATATATTCAGTGTGCAAGAGCTCAACATGGCAGCTAAGCAAATATTGGAAAATGGTTTGCCGCTGTTATGGGTACGCGGTGAGATTTCCAATTTTGTGTGTGCTACTTCCAAACATTGGTATTTTTCCCTGAAAGATGAACAGGCGCAGGTACGCTGCGTGATGTTCCGCCACAAAAGTCAGTACCTTGACTGGCTACCAAAAAATGGGATGCAAGTGGAGGTGTTGGCTTTGGCCACATTGTATGAGGCTCGTGGCGAATTTCAATTGACGCTGGAGCAAATGCGACCAGCGGGATTGGGTGCATTGTATGATGCGTTCGAGCGCCTCAAACGTAAACTGGAAGCCGAAGGGTTGTTCGATGCTGGGCGAAAACGGCAGCTGCCGTTCTTCCCTGCGCAAATTGGCATTATTACCTCGCCGCAGGCAGCAGCGTTACGCGATGTGTTGATTACCTTGGCTAAGCGTATGCCAAGTATTTCTGTCGTGCTCTATCCCACACCGGTACAAGGGGAGGGGGCGGCGCAAAAGATCGCGCAAGCCATTCGATTGGCTAATGAGCGCGCGGAGTGCGACGTGCTGATGTTATGTCGCGGTGGTGGCAGCATCGAAGATCTATGGGCGTTTAACGAAGAAATAGTGGCGCGTGCCATTTTCGCCAGTCGCATACTGGTGGTGAGCGGCATTGGGCACGAAACTGATTTTACTATCGCTGACTTTGTCGTTGATCAGCGTGCTGCTACACCCACTGCGGCAGCGCAACTGGTTGTGCCGGAGCGACAGGAGTTGTTGCAGCGCGTGTACCATTTGGCGCAGCGATTGGCACGTGGCAAGCAGCGTCAATTCGAACGCGTGATGCAGCAGCTCGACTATTTGCAGCGTCGCCTGGTGCATCCTGCACAGCGAGTGCAGCAACAAACTCAGCACCTCAATCATCTGCAGCAACGTATGCAGTCCGTGCCGGTTTATATTTTACAGCGCCAGCAATGGCGTTGGCAGTCTTTGCAGCATCGTTTATGTGCGGTGTGCCCAAACATTGAGCAGCTTGGTGTGCGGCAGACGATGTTGGCTCGTCAACTGCTGGAAGTCATGCAACGCAAGCTGGAACGCTACGATGCGCGGCTAGGTGCCTTACAGTTGCATCTCGATCATCTTAATCCGCAGCAAGTGCTGGCGCGCGGCTACAGTATGGTGCGTGATGCACGTGGTGCAATTATTTTAGACAGCGCGGATTTACATGTAGGTGAGCGACTCGATATCACTTTCGCGCATGGTTGGGCGCGTGTGGAATTAACAGAGAAGGGGGAAGGGTTTTCCAATACAGAAAGTGGTGTGAACAAAAGATAGGGATGCGGAGTTGCTGTAACTCAGAGGATTTAACATTGGAGAAAGAGGGCATTGTTAACCCCGCTAACTTGGTGAAACAACTGCAGGTTGATCAGGTACGAGGTTTTAGAGTAGAATCGCGTTTCTTTTGCAAACTAGTTGGGGAAATAGCTATGGCTCGCGTATGTCAAGTAACGGGGAAACGCCCGATGGTGGGAAATAATGTATCTCACGCCAACAATAGAACAAAGCGTCGTTTCCTGCCGAATTTGCAGCGTCGTCGTTTGTGGGTTGAGACTGAAAATCGCTGGATATCCTTGCGCCTGACAAATGCTGGGTTGCGTACTATTGACAAGAATGGTATCGATGCGGTGCTGTTTGAAATGCGCGCGCGCGGCGAAAACGTTTAAGGAGTAACGAAAAATGCGTGAAAAAATCAAACTTGAATCCAGCGCCGGTACTGGTCATTTCTATACGACGGACAAAAACAAGCGTACTACCCCGGAAAAGCTTGAGATCAAGAAGTTTGATCCAGTGGTACGCAAACATGTGATGTACAAAGAAACAAAACTGAAATAGGTTATTCGTTTTGTGCAAACGCATGAAAAAACCCGCTTAAGCGGGTTTTTTGTTTGGGTCGGCAAAAGAAGTACGCTATGCGTAACAACGTAGTCGTTGGGAAAACTCCTGTAATGCCGCAATTCCGCTGTTCTCCGCTCGATGACACCAGTCTTCCAATTGTTTTACTAATTGCTCCTTGGTGGCCGTAGAGTTTTGCCAGACGACTGCTAGCTCTTGGCGTAAGGTATAAGTTGTACGTAGGATGCAGCTGGCTTTAATCACTACGCTGAGTTTCGTTTTTTGTTGTTCGGTTAAAACGTTTTCATCCAAGTGCAGCCAGTGTTTGATGCGAGCTACATCAATTTTATCCGAGGCTTGCAGTTTGAGCCGAGCCATTTCTGTCGAGTAGGTTTTTTTCAGTAATTGGGCATATCTGGCGGTGACTTCGTAGCGGTTGGCGATAACGGCGTGCAGGGTCTCCATGTCACATGAAGTCTTGGCTTGGTTCAGGCGTACTCGTGGGGCACGTCTCTTCACTTGTGCTAGACCGAATGTTTCCAGAACGCGGATGTAGAGCCACCCGATGTCGAGCTCATACCATTTGTTGGAAAGTTTGGCGGAGGAGGCATAAGCATGGTGGTTGTTGTGCAGTTCTTCACCTCCGATGAAGATACCCCACGGCACGATATTGGTGGAAGCGTCTGCCGTCTGGAAGTTGCGATAACCCCAGTAGTGCCCAATACCGTTGACAATGCCGGCTGCATTAATAGGTATCCATGCCATTTGCACGGCCCAGATGGTTAGACCAAGTGGGCCAAACAACAGTACGTTGATGATCAGCATCAGCGTGATGCCAAGCTCGCTGCGTTTACTGTAAAGATTGTTTTCCAGCCAGTCGTTCGGTGTGCCGTGGCCATATTTGTCTAGTGTTTCCAGATTCTGGGCTTCTTTCCGGTAGAGAGCAGCACCTTCCAATAGTACTTTCTTGATGCCCAGAATAACCGGGCTATGTGGATCTTCTGCTGTCTCGCATTTAGCATGGTGTTTACGGTGAATGGCGACCCATTCTTTTGTGACGATAGAGGTGGTTAGCCATAACCAGAAGCGGAAAAAATGACTGGGAACAGCATGCAGATTCAGTGCGCGATGTGCCTGATGGCGGTGCAAAAAAATGGTAACAGATGCGATGGTAGTATGAGTTAAGGCCAGTGTAACAACTACATAGCCCCACCATGGCAAATCAATAAAACCTGAAAACATTTACTATCTCCTGAAATATCGGCATAAATTACAATTTACCATTTTAACATAATTAAGAACATATCAAGCTGCGGCCGCCCAGGTTTTCGCTTGTTCATAATCGGTAAAAACGCGTATATCGGCATCCACGAACATGCGCGATAGCCAAGCCTGCCATGTGATCCACTGATCGTCAGTAATAACTGCAATCTTGCTGAAGGCATGCAGGTGTTCGCGGTTGAAAAATTTGATTTCCTCCCATGCTACATCCACCGTGTAACTGATCATGTCACGTAGGTCGAACAACAGGTTGACCGTGCCGGGTGATTTAAGCATGCAGAGCGCATGTTCCTCGAATTGCTTGAAATCGGCCAATGTGAATTCGCCTAGTGCAGCAATGTTAAGCAGGGTGGGGGTTTGTTCTATTGTGATCATATCAAGTCTCTTCTTCGTTAATTATGCGCTGCCGTGTTTGGGTGCCAGTTTCAAGCTTAACACACCGCCTGCGATGATGAGTCCCATGCCTATCCATCCTATCAGTGGCAATGCCTCACCCCACAAAATCATGCCGAATATGCTGGCGAATATCACGGTGCTGTAGGACAAGCTGCCTGCTACTAACGTTTTCCCGGTAAGGTAGGCGCGGGTCATGGCTAGCTGTGCTAGCGTGGCAGCGCTGCCGAGTCCGAGCAAGATAAATAAACCTGGCAAAGTAATCGGATGAACGGTTCCGAGCAACATGCCGATGCCACTGCTAATAGCGGCAATCAGGCTGAAATAGAACACCACACGCCATTCCGGTTCATCACTTAAGCCAAGCTGTTTGACATTGAGGTAGGCGATGCCAGCCAAGAGGCCGGAAATCAGCCCGATAAGACCCGGGATGAGTTGATCTTGGGCCAACGTGGGTTGCAGTAGCAATATCACGCCACAAAACCCCAGCAGGATGGCGCTGGAGTGGGCCGGACGAAAATGTTCCTTGAATGCCAATTTTGTCAGGATAGAAAGGTAGAGTGGTGCTGTGTAATTAAGCGTTACGGCGGTGGCTAGCGGCAACAGGGTGATACAGTAAAAATATAGCATCAGCGCGATGGTTCCAGAAATGCCACGCCACAGGTGCTGTTTCAGGTGATGGGTTGACAACGACAGCCCTTGTTGGTGGATGATGGCGTAGATCATCAATAGCCCAAGGAAAGAGCGATAGAATACTAATTCAATATGAGAAAAATATTCTGCACCGAGTTTGACAAACACCCCCATCCAGCCGAACAGAAACCCGGCGACTAGCATCCATAGTGCGCCCATTCCAACAGGTTACTTCAGCGGATTGTCAAAAAAATGCTAACCACGCGCCGGAGGAAGTATGGCTGCTCAGCTAAACAGAAGTTCAGCCTGCAAAAGTATGATAATGCGCGGTATTTTATAGTGGCGATTAAGATGATCATTTTCCTAAATGCGGATTAAGCTGGCGCCGCAGAAACTCATGGAAATGCAGTAGGCCGTCCTCGGTCGGAGATTGATACGGTCCAGCATCTTCGATTCCATGTTGGTGCAGCCATTTGCGCCCCTGATGCATTTTCAGGCAGATGGTATCGTCTTCAAGCGCGGTTTCGCGGTAAGCAGCCTTTTCCGCTTCAACAAAATCGCGCTCGAATAGCACTATGTCTTCGGGGTAGTAAAATTCCATAATGTTGGTGCAGGCATCGACTCCGCGCGGAATGACAGTGCTGACCACTAATGTATTGGGATACCACTCTACCATGATGTTAGGGTAGTAAGTCAGCCAGATCGCGCCGTATTTGGGTAGCGTGCCGTTGTTATAACGCAGCACCTGTTCCTGCCATTTGCCATAGGCGGCACTGCCGGCTTTGCGCAGGCCATGGTTGATGCCTACAGTTTGCACGCTGTACCAGTCGCCAAATTCCCAGCGCAGATCGTCGCAATTGACGAATTTACCCAAGCCGGGATGGAACGGCGCAACATGATAGTCCTCTTGGTATACCTCAATGAATGTCTTCCAATTGAAAGCATACTCATCTATCTCTACACGATCCAGTTGGTAATTGGAAAAATCCAGTTCCTTGAGAGCAGGGATACCAGCCAGATCCTTGGCAATATTGCGTTTACCGGCGAACAGTAAGCCATTCCAGTGTTGCAACGGAGTTTTATTGAGATGTCGGCAGGGATTCTGCGGGAAGCGCGGTGCACCTAACAGCTGACCATCCAGTTGGTACGTCCAGCGATGCAGCGGGCACACAATGTTTTTCGCGCTACCACGCCCTTCAAGCATGGTGGCCTGACGATGACGGCAAATATTGGAGAGCAGCTCCACCCCATTGTTATTTCGCACCAACATCTTGGCATTATCCATCCAGTTCAGAACATGGTAATCGCCGAGGTTTGGTACCAGCAGTTCGTGCCCGATATAGCCAGGGCCGTTGTCGAATAGCATGCGCTGCTCAATCTCCAAAATTTTTGGATCGAAATACCAGCGCAATGGCGGTTGTGTGAGAGCTTGGGTGGGCTGACAGATCCTGGCGATCTCGGACATACCAACATCTTCCTTGCAAAAAGTGAATGTGTTACGGGCAAAAAAGAGTCAAATTGTCCCTTAAAACCACAGGGGGGGCAACAATAACTGACATTCTGTAGTGAGTAAATAAGCTATCCGGACTTGTAGCACATGATTTGTCGGTTTATGCAGCCTTCAGGAGTGGCCGTCGGACTCCGTTTTTAATCGCCGATGGTTACTCTATCCACAAAACTTCCCATAGTAAAATCGTAGCTTGCTTGCCCAGTGCTCGGGATTACAAGTGCACAGTGAAATCCGCTAAAATAACAGTCTGAAAAAACAAAGAAAATTAATATGTGTCTGATTGCCAGTCATTTTGTTACCACTTTTCATGACAGTTACTTGGCTAACCCATCTTGGCCTGCATCTTCGGTCATACATAATGCCGATGGGACTGAGTTATGGAAGTGGATCATCAAGAATCATTGCAACAATTGCCTGCTTTGGGCGGAGGAAGATTTGGCTCGCCGTATTAAAGTCAGCGACATGGATATCGCCATTAATAAACGCGCTATTGATCGCTACAATCAGGCCCGCAACGATGCCATTGAGTGCATCGATGAACAGTTATTAATCGCCCTTGAGCTGGTGGATGCTGTCTCTGCGCGAACTGATACGCCGATTATCAAATTAGCAAAGGGCGCGCGTTTGAATAGCGAGACCGCTGGCAGCATGGTGGATCGAATGTCGATTCTCGCACTGAAGATATGCGCTATGCGTCAGCAGGCCGAACGTATTGACGTTGATGAAGCTCATCGTTTAACGTGCCATAGAAAATTGGAGCGGTTGAATGAGCAGCGCAGTGACTTGGGTGCTTGCCTGGACGAGTTGCTAGCTGATACACAGGCGGGCCGAGCATACTTCAAAGTTTATCGCCAGTTCAAAATGTATAACGATCCGCAGTTGAATCCGGCGTTGGTGGCAGAAAGTAAATTGTGAATATCTTAATTTAAATCCAGAAACGTAATGAAATTCTCATGAGCGATTACGCTGCCAACTTGCGCAAGGCGTCTCGCACTCTTGCTACTACCTCTTCCCAATCGCCGATACTGCATTGGCGGAACAAGCGCAGGGACGGGTACCACGGACTATCTTCCCTCTCCAGCAACCAGCGCCAGTCCGCCGCAAATGGCAAGAGCACCCATGCCGGTTTGCCAATAGCTCCCGCAAGATGAGCAACCGAGGTATCGACACAAATCACGAGATCAAGATTGGCGATTAATGCCGCTGTACTGGCGAAATCTCCGATGTCTTCCGTCAAGCCGATGAAATGGAGATTGGCAAGCGGATTATTAGCTTGAGCCACTCCAGAGCCTTTTTGCAAGTTATAAAACACCACATTTTCTATTGTTCCAAGCAAATCAAGTTGACTGAGAGATATGGAGCGATTCAGATCATTCTTGTTTCCGGGACTTCCAGCCCACATCAACCCCACTTTTAATGCTGACCCTGTATTAGGCATGCGTCTCCGCCAATCTTCAACCAAGCCTTCATCCGGGGAAAGATACGGAGCCGCAACTGGTATTTCCACCTCAGCTGTGCGGAACCTGGATGGCAGGCTGAGCAATGGGCAATGGAAATCGTGTTGGGGTAGGGGGTCGCCGCTCAAGATGATTTCATGTATTCCTTTCACTTCTTTGAATAGGTGTTTCAGCGCAGGTTTACATTCAAATAAGATTTGTCCCCCAAGCGAAGCCAGCAGTGGTGCATATCGAATGAACTGTATAGCATCGCCAAACCCCTGTTCTGCGTGCAAAAGTATTGTTTTGCCGCGAAGGTCTTCGCCATTCCATAACGGGCGCGCAAAACGTTTTCCTTCACCAGCCAGTTCTGGCGTTTTCAGACGCCACTCATACTCATCCCAGCCACGCGAAAAATTACCCATTACAAGTAACGTCAACGAAAGATTCCAGTGTGCTTGAGCAAAATCGGGCCGTAAGGCAATAGCTCTTTCGTAATAAGTAACAGCTTCAGCAGGACGTCTTGTGGCTTCGAAAATCAAGCCCAAGTTGTTATATGCGTCCACATAGTTGGCATTAAGGGCAATAGCTTGGCGATAACATTCAATAGCCCGTTGATGATCCCCCATGGCTTGAAACACCAATCCTAGATTGTTATGAAAATCCGGAATCGAAGGCTGAATCTGGATGGCTTGCTCAATCAATTTCAAGGCTTTATCGTGGGCACCTGACTGATAAGCAATGACCCCCGAATATTGCATCGCAACTGCATTTTGCGGTTGTTCGTGCAAAATCAAGCCATAAATTGTGTTGGCATGAACGATATGACCCAGCTGATGGTACTTTAATGCGACGGACAATATCCATTGAATGTCCTCCTCGCGGGTTGCGCCGCGTGGCACAGGGGTCACGGCAATTTTTCCGCAACAGTTCTTGTAACGTTCACCGCTACCGCATGGACATGTCTCGTTTCGGCTTATCGATTTTGAAGCAGAAGGACTTGCCATTGCCGCCAATTGACTACGGGCATCCGAATGCGAAGGGTTGTTTTCAAGGATGCGCTGAAAGACCGATTCAGCGAAGCGAAACTGTCGCAGATCACGGTAATTGATTCCGAGCTGAAAAAACTGGATGGAATTTGTAACATTGGATGGCAGGCTATGGATAAACTCTTCCACTTCATTTGGCGTAAGGGCCACCCACATGTTGAATAACGCGTGAAAACCGAAAGGCTGACGGGTCGGATAAGTGGCTTCGAAGGAAAATTTTTCTGCCACGGATTCTGGTGCGAACCGCACTTGGTATTGCTCTTCTAGCAGGGGGCGATATTTGCGGCCAATCTGTTCATCTTCAGCTAACTCTTCATCGAATGGGATTTCCCGCGTGGCAAGTAACAATTTGCGCGACCGCAGCGAAAATCCACCGTTACCAACTCTGAATCCATCTTTATGATGACCCCACACCGCACCGATGTAGTCAAAATTTAGAAATTCATTCGTCCATGCGTTGGGGTTAATGATGTAGCCATCCCACTGGACAAGAAGAACGAAATCGCTATTAATATAACGATGCAGCTCATGCAGTACAAACATCGAATATTCCTGCCGTGAGCGAATCGGCGGTATTTTTATTGTTTCAATATCTGGAAGGGAGAAATCTCGATCCGTCAGGAAAATTACGCGGTCAAAGACACATCTTTCTTTAGATTTTTTCAATGCCTCGATGGCAAGTTGATGATTGATGCAGTCCACACAGCAAAGCGTGATAGTGATAGCTTGTCCAGTTTCCATCGCAAAGCCAGTTTGTTTTGAACTTGAAGAATCAATAATTTTCATTAGAAGTTTTTGCGGTTAAGTTTTTCAGTATAACTTTAAAAAAAGTTCTGACATATTCGACGATAAGCTCAGCTGAGAGGAAAGCTCGCTCTACCGGGGGTTGCTTCGCCCATTTCATAGCATCAGAATTGCGCTCAGTGGATGTCTTGACGTTTCGGGCTACGCTTTGCTTTGCTCATTGCCTTGAGATAGGCGATTATTTCTTTTGTGACTTTCGTTCTATTAGGGATCTCTAGTGGAAGTCCCCGCATCAGCGTGTTGTGTCGGATACTTGATGGATTCTCGATCCAGCGTGTCAGATACTCAGGCTTGATGTATTCGACCACACTCGTCGGGTAATTCAACTCAGGCGCCTTGCCGCCGCCTTCACCATTAATTGTATGGCATGCCATGCAATGTTTGCGAAAGAGCAAGAAACCATGCTGTATTTCTGCGGATGCCTTGGCTGGCGGGGGAAGATTTGGAAAGCGAGTCGCAAATGTCGTGAGTTCGATACTCTTGACCTGGTAAGGCATGTCAGACGCGCCATCCTCAAGTAGCACTTTTGATTTCATGTTGTCCCAGATTAAGTAGAGCGGCCCGAGTTGCACTACCTCGTTATTTTGTAGTATGTTGGTCATCGTAAATGGCGAGTTGTCGTCGTGAGCAAAGGCGAAATAGGCATCATGGGAGAGAAACTTTGTTACCGGGATGCTCGCTTGATATCCATCCATGGAAATGAATACGATCTCCTCTGCTTTCCCCCACTGTTTGCTAAATGCTTTGTCAAAAAGCGCTCGGGCAGGATAAGCCTTGTAGATGCGCTCTTTTTTTTCATGGATCTCGAAAACTTTTAACGAAACTGCTGGAGCGACAGTGGCAAGATCGCTTAAAGACAGGGAATTGACAATTTGACCTTTGTCCTTGAACTCGATGCCAATGTCGCTTTGTGAAAACGCTGGTGCAGGTAAATAAAGGTTGCCGCAAATCGCGACAACAGTCAGAAAAATTTTCCAGAAATTTCTTGATATTTGATTACTCATGTTGTGCCCCCTCAGCGGCCAGTAAATATTCTTGAATATATGGCATCATTGGACGCTAATTTTTTACAAAAAACAATGTGAAAGAAGTTTGCGCCAGAACCTGAAAAAATATCTTGGCTTCGGCGTGCTTCACATTTTACGAGCGTTAGTAAACTAAAATTAAGGTATAGACGTGTTATTTTAATAACTTTTATTTTTATCAAGGAGGTAAAGTCATGAAAATAAAAATTGCCACAATTTGTTTTATGGTCGGTATATCGCTGATACCCCTTATAGGCTTTGCCGCCGATTCAAACATGGACTATCCAGACCCCACGACAATAGTCAAGGACTCGAATATAACAAATAAAATAAAAACTCGGCTTAATGCGGATAAATATTTAGGCAAATTCAAGAGTATTAAAGTGGATACGGATATCAATGGCGTTGTATGGTTGAGCGGTTCGGCCCACCTTTTATCAGAAGAGGAAAAAGCCATTGGAATTGCTCGGAGTGCCGAAGGTGTGGTTATAGTCAAAAGCAGCATCACAATCAAGAATGGGCATCCCATAAGTGAGTGATGTAGTAGGTGGCGTCTCATAAAACGTAAAAAATTATAGGCTGAGATTTCGGCCACCCGAACCAGTGCCCGGTAGAGGCAACACCGCTGAATGGACTGAACAGGCTTGATGTATTACATCCATTACCCCCTTGGGTGATGTTGCGCGTGCAGTTGCTTCAATCGTTCGCGTGCAACATGCGTGTAAATCTGTGTGGTAGAAATATCGGCATGGCCGAGCAGCAGTTGCACTACGCGCAAATCAGCTCCGTGATTAAGCAAGTGGGTGGCGAAGGCATGGCGCAAGGTGTGTGGCGACAGTGGCTTGTGTAGGCCGCCGTACTTTGCGTGACGCTTGGTGAGATACCAGAACATCTGTCGCGTCATCGCTGCACCACGTTGAGTAACGAACATCGCAGCATTTAATTTATTGCCCAGCAAGATCGGGCGTGTTTCAACCAGATAGCGGTTCAGCCAGTCCAGCGCTTCCTCTCCCAGTGGTACCAGACGTTCTTTATTGCCCTTGCCCATTACACGCACTACGCCCATATCGAGGCTGACCTGTGCGACGTTCAAGTTGATCAACTCGGACACGCGCAGACCACTGGCATAGAGTACTTCCAGCATAGTGCGATCACGCATGCCGAGCGGTGTATTTATATCAGGTGCATGCAGCAGCATATCCACATCCTGTTCGTTGAGCGTTTTTGGCAGGTTACGTGGAAGCTTGGGGGTGACGATTTGCAGGGTGGGGTCTGTATCTACTTTGCTCTGCCGTAACAGGTAACGGAACAGGCGTTTGAGGCTTGAGATGGCACGGCTGGTACTGGTGGCTTTGGCGTTTTGTTCGATGACCAAATAGGCGAGAAAGCTTTGGACGTCAGCGTGTGTGGCTTCCAACAAGGTAGAGTTATGCTGTTTTTCCATCCAGAGAATAAATTTGCACAGATCGCGCCTGTAGCTTTCCAGCGTGTTACGAGACAAGCCGTCCTCCAGCCACAGGCAGTCGCAGAATTCATCCAGGATGTCAGTGTTGTTCATAAGATTTTGTTATGCGGAAGGTCAGCTGTAGCTGCTTCCCTTTGCGCATGAAAAACTGACTCCCTCGTTGGATTGCTTTTCATATGCCAGCAACCAGTATTTGATATCCAGCGCATCCCCCTCGCGCTGGTGTATGAAGCCGCCTATACCGGACCTGCTCACCACTCGATGGCAGGGGACGACAATGGGAATGGGATTCGCACCGCACGCCTGACCAATCGCACGCGGGCTGGAAGCTAGTAACGTGGCAAGATCGCCATAATTTCGTGTTTGCCCGGATGGAATAGCAGATATTGCATGCCACACTTTTGTTTGATGCGCAGTGCCGTTTAGCTTGAGAGAAAGATTAAAGTGAAAATTTGGATCAATGAAATACGCCTGCAATTGTTCGCACACCTCTCGAACAAACGCATGGCTCGGCGGTTGTGGCGTGGCATCCGGCTCCAGAAAGTTGATGCCGGCCAGCACATCCGCCTCACAGCGGATGCCGAGCATACCAAATGGTGTCGGTAGCTTTGCCTGATAATTCATTTGCCTTCCTTGCACGAATATTTGGCTAATTTCATGAGGTAAACCCCCGCTTTGCCGGGTGGCTCAACAGAGTTTGACCTATACGCTGGTCGTATTGAAACTTCTGTGTCTATCAAAATAAGGAGTTTCAATGCAAAAGAGTATCAGGGTCTGAGACATATGAGAACCTGCAAATATCATGCAGTGTTTATTTCCAAGTGGTGGAAGTAAGCGATATGGAGCAGGAAGACAAACATTACGACCAAATGAAATTTGGGCTATAAACGCTTTGAGGTTGCTAATGGGTTAACAGAGCCTTTGAGGTGCCCCAGTAAAAAACCTCCGGTTTTGCCGGAGGTAATTAATTTGCCAATTCTCGTTTTAATTAAATAAAAATGAGAATAACAAACTGCAAACTTAAACCGCTTTGCGGTTAGGAAGCTTTTCCTTGATACGTGCGGATTTTCCGGAACGGTCACGCAAGTAGTACAGCTTGGCACGACGCACATCACCACGGCGCTTTACTTCGATACTGGCGATGGCTGTTGAATAGGTCTGAAAAGTACGTTCCACACCCTCACTAGCGGAAATTTTCCGCACGATGAAAGATGAGTTCAAGCCACGATTGCGCTTTGCAATCACTACGCCTTCATAAGCCTGCACGCGTTTGCGTTCACCTTCGACCACGTTCACATTGACGATAACAGTGTCCCCAGGAGCGAAGCTCGGGATTACTTTTCCCAGGCGGGCAATTTCTTCTTGTTCAAGTATTGCGATCAGATTCATTTTATTTCCTCTTGTTGTGCGGATGCTTGTTCCTGCTGGTACTCTGCCAGTAGCCGAGCTTCCTGTTTTGTTAACTGGCGTTGTGCCAGCAAATCCGGGCGGCGTTGCCAGGTACGTCCCAGCGACTGCTTCAACCGCCACTTCACTATCTCGGCGTGGTGTCCGGAAAGTAAGACTTCCGGTATGCCCTCGCCTTCAAAAATTTCTGGCCGCGTGTAATGCGGACAATCCAGCAAGCCCGCTACAAACGAGTCCTGCTGTGCTGATGCGGCATCCCCCAGCACACCGGGTAAGTGCCGCACCAGACTGTCTATCAGCACCATTGCTGCCAGCTCACCACCGGATAACACGTAGTCGCCGATGGAAAGCTCTTCATCCACCTGCCGTCGTATCAGGCGTTCATCAACACCCTCGTAACGGCTTGCCAGCAGAATCAAACCATCATTCTGCTCCAAAAGTTCCTTCACCACTTCGTGGGTTAGCTGTCGTCCTTGTGGTGACAGGTGGATTACACAACTTTTGACTACGCCAGTTTGCGCTTGGCTTTGTTTCGCTGTTGCGATTGCCTGCGCTAGTGGCTCTGCCAACATCAACATTCCCGGACCGCCACCATAAGGCCTGTCATCCACGGAACGATGCTTGTCGCTGGTGAATTCACGCGGATTCCATGTTTGGAGCACAAACTTGCCTTGCTCCGCCGCACGCCGCGTTACCCCATATTGGGTAATTGCGTCGAACATTTCCGGGAATAGCGTAATTACATCAAAGCGCATTGCTGTTGCTCAGTGTTTCGCGGCCCAATCGGTTGACCAATCGACACGTATCACTTTTTCCGCCAAGTCCACGTGCTTGATTGCGCTGGCGATAAACGGGATTAATAATTCCCCCCGATTTTTTTTGGACGAGTCTTCCTGCACACACAGCACCTGATTAGCACCGGTATCCATAAGGTTGTCTACCACTCCCAGGCATTCGCCAGCGAGATTAACCACCCTCAGCCCGATTAGATCCGACCAATAATATTCATCCTCAGGCTGTTGAGGCAGGCTGCTGCGCGGAACTGCCACCAGCAAACCTTTATATTTTTCGGCGGTGGTTCTGTCGTTGCTGCCGGGGAATTTGGCGACCAAGCCTTTGCTATGCACAGCAAATGCATCCACAGATATCTCGCACCAAGGATGCTTCTCGTCCCCCAGCCACCAAATGGGATAGTCAGCAAGACTATCCACGGACTCGGTGTAAGTTTTAATCTTCACCCAGCCAAGAATCCCCTGCGCACCTATCACGCGCCCCATAACTATCATGGAGTCTGATTGGTTATGCTTTTGCTGTAGCACCAGCGCGCTTGACCAGTTTGGCAACGGCGTCACTCAATTGCGCGCCTTTTTCTTGCCAGAACGCCACGCGATCCAGTTGGATACGCATGCCTTCTGGGCCTTCCGGGGCTACCGGGTTATAAAAACCAACGCGCTCGATGAACCGACCATCACGGCGATTGCGCGAATCGGCCACAACTACATTAAAAAACGGGCGATTCTTGGAGCCGCCGCGTGCAAATCGAATAATAACCATAGTTTCTACTTTATCGTTAGCAAATGCCAAAGGGCGCAAATTTTACGACACTTTATAGTGTCATGGCAAGTGACATTAGCGATGCAGTAACACTTCCAACACAAATTTCGTGCCCAGATAGGCGAGCAGCAAAAAAATGAAGCCGCTCATTGTCCACCGCACCGCGGTCCGTCCGCGCCAGCCTTTATAATGATGGCCGAGTAACAACACAGCGAACACGCACCAGGAAATGAAACCGAACAGCATTTTGTGATTGAATTGCCACGGCTTGCCAAATAACTGATCGGAAAAGACAACGCCCGACGCCAATGTCAGAGTGAGCAGAACAAAGCCAGCGCCGATGATGCGGAATAATAAGGTTTCCATGGTGAGCAATGGGGGTAAGCCTTGCAGCACGCGCGGTAGCGTAGCATGGTGCAGACGTTTTTCCACCAGTGACATCAGACCCGCATGCAGCACCGCAATGGTGAATAGACTGTAGGCGAGCATTGCTGCCAGAATATGCGCCTCAAGGACAAATGAAAGATTGTTCGTTAGCGGGTGAGCCGCAGGAAACAGCGCTGGTAGTAATGCACCTCCTGCAGCCAGAGGCAACACTAAAGTTTGCAAGCTGGCGATCGGGTAAAAAAAACGTGCTACCCAATACACTAACATGGTCAGCCACAAGATCAACGATAGCGCATTAATTAACCCCAGGTTCAGATCGCCACCACTGAATAAATTGCTATATAGCAGGTACGCATGGAGTGCTAGCGGCAGCAATACAGCATGGCCAATCATTCCACGGTTTAAGATATCTATACTTCCAGCAGATTGTGCACGCCAAAAATATACCGCTAACATGCTGTACGCAAGAAAGGTGATTACATAGAGCGGAAGATTCGACATTTTTAGTCAGGATGTTTTAGACTTCACGGATTCTACACTATAGCCAATGCTGCGGAAAACAGGAGCGATACCATGCTAGACAACCTTACACAACGCCTTTCAGGCGTTATAAAAAACTTGCGGGGACAAGCGCGCTTGTCTGAAAGCAACATCCAGGATGCCTTGCGTGAAGTACGCTTGGCCCTGTTGGAGGCTGATGTGGCGCTGCCCGTGGTTAAAGAGTTCACTACCCAGGTGAAACAGGCTGCGCTGGGACAAGAAGTGTTGGGCAGCTTGACGCCGGGACAGGCATTGATTGGTATCGTACATCGCGAGCTGACCAAGTTAATGGGCGAACATAACGATGCGTTGAATCTCACCACCGTGCCGCCGGCCGTGATTTTGATGGCTGGTTTGCAGGGCGCCGGTAAGACCACCACGAGTGGAAAACTTGCCAAATTGCTGCGCGAGCAGATGAAGAAAAAAGTGCTGCTGGTTAGTTGCGACGTTTATCGTCCTGCTGCTATCGAGCAATTGCGCATTCTGGCGCAGCAACTGGAAATCGATTTTTTTGCCTCTGATATCAGCCAGAAACCGCGCGATATAGCATTGGCGGCGCTTGATTACGCACGCAAGCATCACCACGATGTGCTGATTGTGGATACTGCTGGCCGCCTTGCGATCAATGCCGCAATGATGGAAGAAATTCAGCAATTGCATGCCGCCCTTAATCCGATTGAAACCCTGTTCGTTGTGGACGCCATGACCGGTCAGGACGCCGTGAATACCGCGAAAGCTTTTGGTGAGGCATTGCCGCTAAGCGGTATTATCCTCACCAAGCTGGATGGTGATGCGAGGGGCGGGGCGGCCTTGTCGGTACGGCACATCACCGGGAAACCGATCAAATTTGTTGGCGTGAGCGAAAAGCTGAATGGCTTGGAAGCCTTCCATCCAGAGCGCATGGCTTCGCGCGTATTAGGCATGGGCGATGTATTGTCGCTGATTGAAGATGTCCACCGTGAGATTGATCAGGCCGAGGCTGAAAAACTGGCCAAGAAAATCAAAAGTGGCCACGGATTTGATCTCAACGATTTCAAGATGCAAATCGTGCAAATGCGCAAGATGGGCGGCATGTCTGCCCTGATGGATAAACTACCTGCACAACTCGGTCAGGCTGCGGCAGGTGCCAAGATGGACGACCGCGCCGTCAATCGCACTGAAGGCATCATTAATTCAATGACAATGCAAGAACGTTCCCACCCGGAACTCATTAAAGCTTCCCGTAAGCGCCGCATCGCTGCCGGAGCGGGGGTTCAGGTGATGCACGTCAATCAATTATTGAGTCAGTTCGAACAAATGCAAAAGATGATGAAGATGTTCAGCAAAGGCGGCATAGGTAAATTGATGCGCGGCATGAAGGGTATGTTGCCCGGCAAACGGTAAGCGCTGGAAATTCAAGATTATCCAGCCATAGCAAGGCAACATTAACAAGTAAAATCGATCAAGTAACAAATTATTAAATTTATTGATTTTAATCCGCCATTGATTAATTTGTAGTTGTGTTTGCTCAATGGAATAACTTTATTGAACCAACATGACATTACCGTATATTCAGCGAGACTCTATGAGCGTCGTAATGAAGCCACCATACTTAATCGGGCGGTAGCATCTTCGGAATCGGTCCATACAGGAGGTCACCAGGGAACATCGGGGATATTCCATAACCGGTAAAAACAGGCCTGCCCTAGCTACCTGTCCCCCTTGCTTTCACGCAGGGGTACCATGTAAATCAACTCGCTGCTTGAGCCGTTGGACTCCACAATTAATTGCCAGCCGACATTACTTCAAGCGGTCCTTGATCTTAGCGATTCCTGCCTCCGCGCACTGCTCATCGAGATGGCCGCCAGGTGCACCACTAATGCCGATGGCACCAATTGTGTCGCCTTCCACTTGAATTGGTATTCCACCACCCAATGCAATGAAATCATTTATGAAGACAAGGCTGGCAGCTGCGGGATTTTTTTGTGTATTCTCCATGAACCGTGCGGTAGAAATTTTGGTCGAAAGAGCTGTGTACGCTTTTCTGCGGCTGGTATCAATTGAATGCGGGCCTGCGTTGTCTGCACGTTGCAGCGCCTTGAGCTGCCCAGCGCGGTCGACCACTGCTCCGCTAACGATATAGCCCTTTGAAGAGCAGTCAGCGACGGCGGCGGCGACGGCTTCTACTGCCAACGCGGTCGGAATGTCCCTGACGGTGCGAACCTGTGCATGAGCGTTGCCTGCGGTAACGAGTGTTACGAAGATGAGAGAGCTTGTGACGCGTGAAATCATGGTAATTCTCCTGATGATTGTTGCGCTTATTATCGTTTCCAATGAAGCTTCAAAAAAATTTCTGGTAACTTTAAGTCTTTAGCTGGGATTTCGGTTGAAAAAGTTTCAGCTGGGTTTAGTCTGCTTTCTTTGGTATGTCGCTATTTTTGCCCAGCTTACAAAGTCAAACTTAACATATCAATCAGCAAAAAGAAATGATGGCTTGGCGCATAGATGCTTTAATTGAGCGATTAACTTCGAACAAACTTGTTATTAAAATATAACATTTGAAAGTTTGTTTCTGTGCGGTACTGAACAGACAATGTTTTGAGATTGGTAATCCATATAAATGTCTATGAAGCAGCGCTCGAAGGATTTTCTGGCAAATCGCCTGCCGAAGTTTCTCAATTATTTCGAGCGCATTTTGGATCGCAACTTGGCCAACGGCCCGTGGATGGTGGGCACGCGGCTTACCTATGTAGATTGTCCATGGCGCAAATTATTGCAGGGCTGCACTATGCCTTTCCCGCAGCAAGTTGTGAAACATTACGCGCCTGTTCGCGCTTGCGCGCGTTGCACGACTTGGTTTTTGCCCGTCCGCATATCATGCGTTATGTGGCGTCCGGCCGTCGACTCGCCTTCAACAACGATGATATTTTTCATCGCTATCCAGAGCTGGATGGATGACAGCACGCATCATGCTGAGAAAACATGTCCGCACGAAACCGTGCCTGTCGGATCAGCACATCCGATGGAATTCTTCAAAGGGACACGAATTTGGCGTTGCCCGGCATGGGCATGATTGCAGAATGCTCTTTATCGAACCGATAGCTCATGTTTTGCTTGGTGAGCAGATTGATCGGGGGTGGTAGCCGATTATCATTACGTCCTTGCAGCGGGCAAAGGGACATGCCGCTTACCCCAATAATCCCGCAAATTTTGTCGGCCATGTCCAATTGTGCTGGAGTCATTTCATCATTACGAGGTGCCGAGTACCGGGTTTCACCACTCAGGTACATATCAATCTCGTTGGCAAGAGCAATCATTTCCACTTCGGCTTCAAAAACAGTGAATCGCCCGACATCCATCACCGCGACCTGATGTCTCGACGATCTCATTCCCCTATGCGTATAGCCCCTGACCAGTCGCTCCACCATGTTGCGCTCGCCGCCGAGTTTACTGCACACATCATCACTCGCTGCCTGCTTGCCTTCCGGATATGCAGGGCAATGGGTGTATGCCGCGTGCAGCAGCCCAGCCATCACGACTTCAATCCGAAAATCATAGCGCAGGAGCACGCTGGCGGTACCTGACAGATGGTTAATAAAGGGTCGGCCACATGAGCGATATCCACCGGTCACGAATGCCTGTGCAATGAAATAGGCATTGCCTAACAAGGCAATCTCATCGGGTTGATAGCCACGCTCAATGGCCATATCCAGCAAGCCTGAACGGGTCTGCTGCAGCTCCTCCTTGCGCATGGCAGTGTTCCAGTCCGGGCGCGGAGGGATATTTGCCCTGAGCGGATCGATGCGGCCAACATGCTTGCTCCGAAAAGTACGTAATATGCCAAAGGAACGCTGATCGTTGCAGATGCCCCATTTTTTTGCAAAATGCAGAATGCATTGTTCGCCTGCTTCACGCGACCAGCGTAACCTGAAAATGGAAAGATCCCCCAGCAGAAAATCGGCGAAAGCAAGGTAGTTCACGCGCGAAGAAGGTTCCATGTAAGTGGAGTAACCCAGCCGCTTGGCTGCAAGTGCAACATCGACATGATCGTTGACAGAGATGATTCCGTCGTCGAGCAGGCCATGCTCCTGCAGGAGTTGGGTACGAACCAGCATGCAGTGGTATTCAACAAAATCCCAGGGCTTCCTGAAGAGCTGTTCAGGCACGTCCTCTGGCCGGCGATTGATGAGCAGATGCTCCAATTCCATGACAAGTCCATCACTGCCGACGTCATGGTAAAAATTAATCCTGCCGCCCGCCATGTGAATTTTTGGAACAGATTTGCCGTCGCTCCAGAGGTACAAAGGCCCCACAATGCCGGCACCCGTCTCATCAGCGCAGGCGACTAATTTCTCAAGCCAGCCCGGTTCAACCTGAACATCGTTGTCGATGAATACGGTGTACTCAGACGATATACGATCCAGAACTTTTGTTCTGGCTTGATTGGGCCAGAGGAACTCTTCGGTGTGCACCAATTCAATCCCGTATTGGCGAGCTAGAGTTTCAAGTTGCTCACGAATCCAGACTGGTGAATGGCAATCCACGAAAATGAGGCGGAAAATGGGAGGCGTATTGGACAGGATAGACTTCAAGGCTTGGATTGTCAGACTGTAACGTTCCCGTATCGTCATGACGATCGTAACGCGCGAGTTTTGGTTGGCCTTAAACATGGTGGGTTCTTGATATGGTCGGATAGTTCCGCAACATTCTTTAAAGCGACGTCCACTGCCGCATGGGCACAGCGCTAGGCGTCCGAGTTTTTGAGCACCTGCAGCGGAAGATTGGACGGGCACTGTTGCTCGGGCATTGACAGGCAGGCGTCGGGCGAGTGCATCGGCAGTGGCCTGAAATGTCGGATTGATTCCAACTTGTCGGGCAAAGGCAAGTGCTTCTTCATATTTATGGGATGCCTCTAGAATGAGCGCCATGGTCATGCAAAACTCGTCGACTGACGGATTGATCTCGATTGCCCGCCGGGCCAATTGTTCAGCCATAGCCAGCTGACCGTCGTGAAAGTTAAGACGGGCGAGTCCGTGCAAGGCACTGGGGTCGTCGGGGTACACTTCAAGCGTTTTGTCGAACAAGGTGCGGGAAAGTGCAATATCCCCGTCATGGAAGGCGCGAACTGCGCCCATGCACATCTCCGTAAGCTTGCGGGTGTGATAGGAAGATGCGTTGGCCCATTTGGCTCGCAACAGATTTTCCGAACGTAGAGTGCGGGATATATCCCGGTTCGCTCCAGGACCCGTGCCCGAGGTGCCCAAGTCGGGTCGATAGTTGAATCCCACCACCGAAACAAATACAAAATCGCAGTGCTCTGCAATTTGATTCAGAAAATCGCGATCCTCGCAAACTTCCAGTGCTTCATCAAAGCAGCAGCCCAGTTCGATGACTTTGCGGCGGATAATTGCTGCCTGCCAGTAAAATAAAGGCCCGTAGTACATCATTGCGCGGTTAAACGGGCCACCAAACAATTTTTTGACGTTCCCATTCTCATCAAGCATTCTGGTTCGACCGTAAATCAGCAGCGTTTCAGGATATTCACGGGAGGCGCTCAGCATTGCCGAGAGGAAATCAAAATCGTAAGTATCGTCATCATCCAGAAAACAAAACCACTCGCCATGCACGGCTTGCAAGCCTTCGTTGGCGGCTTGTGGCCGAGGCAACTGGCGGTGGCCACCGACTATTCGGATCGAATGGCCGGACTGCCAAGCGATAGCCGGCAGTGTCGGGTGGTTCCCGCCTGTTGCATCAACGACTATTACTTCAACGTTCGGATAATCCTGCCGTGCGATCGATTCCAGCGCCTCGCGAAGCTCCGGTCGCCCCATGCTGCGCACAATGACGGAGACAAGCGGTAGAGCCGGCTGATTGCCAGGACTTACTGCAAGTGACTTCTGTGAAGAATGGGTAGGGGAAAAGCTGGGGGACATAAGCTTAAGTTTGTCGGGATAGTTATGAAAGAAATTTCAACGACGCGAGAGGGTTCAATTATTATATTTTCGAGCTTCTGTCTTTCGCTGTCATCCTTGTGGGCGATACTCCAACTGGCATTTCACCATCATCTCCAGTTGCTGAAAACCCCGCTTGGTCAAGTGATGCGAAACTCGAGTGAATACTGTTCCGGGTAAGCATGTGCATAACTCAAGTTACCACTATCCAACTTATCTTGATAAGCACAACGATGGATGTACTCACGGCTTCTGGCCAATACACCACTAAGCTCTTGAAGTCGGGCCACGAATTCGTGAATGTGGAATTCAATGGATCAAAAATAGGGCAGCGAGTCCAAGGAAAATGAAAAAGCCGCCGCTATCGGTAATGGCGGTAAGCATTACACTGGAACCGATGGCCGGGTCACGGCCCATGCGCTGCATGGACAGCGGAATCAGCAAGCCAGCCAATGCGCCAAGGACTAAATTGAGCACCATGGCAGCAGTCAAAATCACTCCTAGCAATACACTTTTATATAGGAAGTAAGCGAACAATCCGGCTACAGCGCCCCAAATCAAGCCGTTCAGTCCGCCGATGGTAATTTCTTTACCAATTAACCGTCGTGCATTAGCTTGGTTAAGCTGTCCCAGCGCCAGCGAGCGGATGATAATAGTGGCGGTCTGATTTGCCGAGTTGCCAGCAATACCTGCCACGATAGGCATTAGTGCCGCGAGCGCGACAAGTTTTTCGATGGTATTTTCAAATTCGCCTATCACGCGCGAGGCAAAGAATGCAGTACATAGATTGAGTGCCAGCCACATCCAGCGATTTTTTACGCTCTTCCATACCGAAGCAAAGATGTCTTCTTCTCCGCGCAAGCCGGCCGTATTCAATATGTCGCTTTCCGATTCTGAACGGATATAGTCCATGACCGTGTTTACAGTAACGCGACCAACCAACTTACCGTCTTCTTCTACCACGGGTGCTGACACTAAATCATAACGCTCAAATGCCTGCGCGGCTTGCTCTGCCTTGTCATCTGAATGCAATTTGATGGTATCGGTAAGCATCAGCTTGCTTACCGGCACATCCGGTTCATTAACCAACAACCGATTAAGTGGCAATACACCTTTGAAAATATCGTCTCTATCCACTACGAATAGCTGGTCAGTATGATCTGGCATCTCGTCGAAGCGGCGCAGATAACGCGACACTACTTCTAGCGTGACGTCCTCGCGGATGGTCACCATATCGAAATCCATCAGTGCGCCCACCGCATCTTCCGGATAGGACATCGCCGCGCGCAACTGTTCGCGCTCCTCAATGGTGAGAGACTTAAATACATCGCGCATCACCGCCTGTGGCAAATCATGCGCCAGATCGGCAATCTCGTCAGTATCAAGCTGCTCCGCCGCCTCGCGCAGTTCCTCGCGACTCATGGTGGCAATCAATGATTCACGCACTGCATCGGAAACTTCGATCAATATTTCGCCGTCACGATCGGCTTTGACCAGATCCCATACCAGCAAACGCTGCTCGATGGGCAGAGCCTCCAGGATAAAGGCGATATCGGAGGAATGCAGTTTGCCCAGCTTATCTTGCAGCTCGGCTAGATGCTGCTTGTGCAGTATGCTTCCCAACAATTCGTGACGCTCTTGGCGCGGCATTTCCTGCTTGCGCGCCAGCATTTCGACCAGAATGTGCTTATCCAGCAGGCTTTGAACCTGATGCAAATGCTCTTGCACGTTTTCAGTGTAATGAGGTTCGTGGTTTTTGGTCATGATGCGTTATCTGAAAAGACTGCGACTATTGTAAAGAAGTTGTATGACTGATGTGTGAAATAATATCGACCGCGCTGCGTTGATGCTAGCAATCTGGCTTGGCAAGTCGCCGCGAACATAACCGAATTAAGCCAATATAGGAAATCCGACGGCATAGTCGGGGGATTCCCTATATTGGGTTAATATTAAATCAGTATGTTATGTTTCTGGATGAGAACTAATTAGGTAATATTATGTCGGTAGCGCATCGCCTAGGTTGCGCACGAAATAGGGTACATAAATAAACATGAAAATTCACGAATATCAGGCCAAGGAAATCCTCCGCCAGTATGGCGTGCCGACCCCTCGCGGATCGGTGTGCGTCAGCGTGGATGAGGCCATTGCCGTCGCGCAACAGCTGGGTGGCTCGGCGTGGGTGGTGAAGGCGCAGATTCATGCCGGTGGGCGTGGCCAGGGTGGCGGGGTCAAGGTGGCAAATTCGGTGCAAGATGTTGGCACGCATGCTGGAAAGATTCTTGGCATGCAGTTGGTTACGCACCAGACTAATGTCGATGGGCAATTGGTCAGGCGCTTGCTAATTGAGGAAGGCGTGCAGATTGCAAAAGAGTATTACGTAGGCATGGTAATCGACCGTAGTAAGCAGTGTGTCGTGCTTATGGCTAGTAGCGAAGGAGGAATGGAAATTGAGGCAGTCGCTACGCATTCGCCTGAAAAAATTCACAAGGTATGGATAAACCCTTCGTCAGGGCTGATCGATGCTGAGGTAGATGCTGTGGCGCGGCAGATTGGCATTCCGAATGCATCACTCGCTCAGGCGCGTGCCTGTTTGCATGGCTTGTACCGGGCCTTCGTGGAAAAGGATGTGATGCTGGCGGAGATCAATCCGCTGGTGCTGACTGTGGATCAGAATTTACTGGCACTGGATGCGAAAATAAATTTCGATAGTAATGCGTTATTTCGTCACCCAGAAATTCTGGCGCTACGCGATCTGGATGAAGAAAACCCAGCCGAAATTGAAGCTTCAAAATTCGGCCTTAGCTATATCTCACTGGATGGCAATATCGGCTGCTTGGTGAATGGTGCCGGGCTAGCCATGGCGACCATGGATATCATTAAGTTGTATGGCGGTATGCCAGCGAATTTTCTTGACGTAGGTGGTGGCGCCAGCAAGGAAAAAGTAACTGAAGCATTCAAATTGATGTTGAGAAATCCGAATTTGCGCGCAATATTGGTAAATATCTTCGGCGGAATCATGAAGTGCGATGTGATTGCCGAAGGAGTGGTGGCAGCGGCGCGAGAAGTGCATTTAAAAGTACCATTAGTGGTGCGTCTGGAAGGCACTAACGTTGATCTTGGGAAAAAAATTCTGGCTGAATCCGGCCTGCCAATTATTTCTGCCTGCGACATGGCAGATGCGGCAGCGAAGGTTGTTGCTGCGGCAAAGGGAAAG
>CAIRGS010000157.1 GCA_903878125.1 uncultured Nitrosomonadales bacterium
AGTTTCATAATACGGTGTGTTATCTGCTGATAAGCTTCTGGTCAAAGTCCAATTGTCTTTACCAACCGCACTTTCAAAGCCTATATGTGAAGAAAAGACACCGGCATCAAGCCATAGGTTATCGTTTTTAGAAAGCTTCAGGCCAACATTGCCTTCATAGATATTATTCAACACGCCAGGCTCAGATGCATAATTGGAATTCATATAGCTACCACCAGCTAATGCGAGATTAGCCCTGACACTCTCTGTGTTGTACGACCCCTTCACAAAAGCCAAATTTACTGAAACTTCATTATTTTTATTATAACTATAAATAAATGGCGGCTTAGTGTTATTGACTGGTTTATTAAAATCGTAACTATAGTACGTTTCAGCATAACCGCTAATGGTTAACGCGGCATCTGGAGCATCTTCTTCCCCATATGCAACGCTGCCTGCAAATGTAGCTATCACTGCAATCGTGATAATTAATTTTTTCATGGGATTTGCTGCTTTACTGGTGATTGTATTCATGCAGGTTTTGCACAACTGAAGTTAAAAACACACCCGAAGGTAAGTTGGGAAGCGCAATCACAGTCAGCAGGCTGACTACAGATTGGCCCGAAGCGATTATTTGATCTGCACCTCTGTAAATGGTCCAGCTGCAATTTTATTTTTCAATTTAGAGCTTCTTGCAAAATTAATTTCGAGATAGAGCGCAATGGCATTCGATGCTCGAATTTCAGCATCCAAGTGGTTACGCCCCCCCTTGTTTGCGGCAATCTTTCTAACATACCCCATTTCCTCGCCCCTAAGGGCGAGTGCCATCACCGGCCAATCCGGTTTAGGACTTTTCTGCTTCCCTCTGTCGGGCTTACGTCAGCAATCTGAGAAGTTGATCTGCCGTCAGCGCCAGCACTCCAAACATCAGGTGCGACATTACCTTTGCATTTCCCCTGACACGGATATGCCTGCCACCAAAATCATCCTTCAGTCGCCCGTTTGCCCGTTCCGCACCGGTGCGTTCCTTGTATCGCTGCGCCTCACAGGACGAGAATTCGATCTTCTCGCCACGGCGCGGGTTGTGGTCAATCAGCGGTACATGCCCCAAGCTGCGACTGTGCCCCCTCAACACGCTGCTGCAATAGGCGGCATCCATCAGGTCGTAGCAATTCGTTACCCGCTGCGCCGTCATCAGGGACAGCGGTATCGCCGCCAGACTGTCGTGCATCGAGGCGCTGGAAAGCAGCGCGCTCACCGGGATGCCGCAGTCCGCCGTATCCAGATGCAGCTTGTAGCCGTTCCAACTGTTCTTGTAGCCTTGTGCGTTGCTCTTGCTGCCCCGGTCGCAGTCTCGCGGCAATTCTCGTAAAAGCTGCGCCAAAGATTTGCCCTGTTGTTGCTCAAGCTTTCCCGGGCTCACCTCGCGGGCTTCGCCTCTAGCGGGACGACCACGTTTCTTCTTCTCGATCGGCTGTGCTACCCCTTCGACTTCGCTCAGGACATGCTTCTTCGCCGGTTTCTCACGAGCCTCTATCACCGTACCATCACGGCTGATATGGCCTACCAGTCTATCTCCCAATGTCTCACGCACCAGTGCCGCATGGGTGCGTTCCGCAAGACCCGCAGCAGCAAATTCGGCAAAAGCGCGCGAGAAAGTCGATTCGCCAGGCAGCTTCTTCCACATCGAAAATCCGCAGATGCGTCTCAAGGCGCGATCTACGGCAAGGCGTTCGATCAGCCTTGTCGTGGTAGGCAAGCCCAACACCGCTTTCGCGACAAATGCATTGGCCAGCATCCCACGGTCATACTCCGTGCGACCGCATCCGCTCCAGGTAGAGCTGACAAACTCTTCGATACGAACCCATTCAAGGGTGTGTATCACTTGTTCCAGTTTCGGCGTCAGGGCTCCAACCTTACTTCGCAATTCGGGCATTAATTCGTGTTGAATTACAAACCAGCGTTGCATTATTCCACTGCGTTGCGTAGTATTCATTCTGGGCGCCGATGTTGTCTTTAGAACCTCCGTCTTGCCAGTAATGGCCGCCCTTTTCTACCTCTTTTTACTCCCAATTCTCCGGTTAATTCAGCTCAGGTGGGGAGTTTCGCAAGAGCCATCTTTATTGATGGATATAATGAGGCAGTCGACAGGCTACTAGCCTAAAGATGGTTTACATATTATGTGACACTCGCATCCAATAACTAGGCTACTTTATAAACTTGTTTGCACGCCTATCCCGCCAGCCATATTGTGCAGAAAGTTTTACTGGTGTATAAAAGCTGTGTTCTAAAGTTTTAAATTTGGCTGCCGATAATGAACTCTATCAGCGTTGAAAAATGAGGTTATCATGAAAATTGAAAAAAATAGTAAACCGTTGCCTACTGCCACGTCAGGTGAAGAGCGAGCGCGTGCGCCCACCGCTAGCCCTGCCGATAGCACACAATCCACTGCCACCAGCGTACATCTGGGTGCAACTTCCGCACAACTTCAAAAAATGGAAAGCAGTATGGCAAACGCACCGCTAGTGGATGCAGCTAAAGTCGCAGAAATTAAGCAAGCCATCAGTGCCGGCCGTTTTCAGGTCAATCCCAGTGCTGTGGCTGATGGCTTGATCCAAACGGTGAAGGATTTGATTAGTTCGCATAAAACATGACGTAATATGGTTAATGACACACCTGCCGCTGCGACGGCAGAATTTATCTCTCAGATGCATGTAGAGCTTACTGCATTGCATGCGTTCATACGCTTGCTCGAAACCGAACAACAAGCTTTGCTCAACGAACAGACCGAACAAATACAATCGCTGGCTGAAAACAAGACCCAAATGGTACAGGAGTTGACCGGTTTGGTGAATGTACGGAGGAATGGCATGCTTACTCGGGGTATAAAATTTGAACCCGGCAGTATGCAAACTTGGTTGCAAACCCATACTGCAATCAATTTGCCGACGTGGCACGAAATCCAGAAAATGGCCACACATGCACAGCAGATGAACCAGACTAATGGAGCGTTAATTCAAGTAAGAGTGCGTCATAACCAGCAGACACTAACTATGTTGCACAATGCTACACGTAGCGCCAATGACTTATACGGCCCTGATGGCAAGCCCAGCCTGTCCGTATCAGGCCGTATTTTAAACAGTGTCTAAAATTCAATGCGGTCGCCATCCTTCCCATAAGAGCGGTAACCCACACAGTATTATCTAGCAACCGCACAAATCCATCCCCCGCATAGCGCCATACAATAACACCTTCTTTTTTCGAGCAAACATTCCAGCTACAGTGTGGAAATTTGATACGTTCAGCTTACAATGCTTCTACGCCAACTTCACCGGTACGGATGCGAATCACTTGTTCGATATTGTGAATGAATATCTTGCCGTCACCAATATTGCCGGTGCGTGCAGATTTTTCGATAGCTTCCAGCACCAGCTCTAGCATGTCCTTTTTGATAGCGGCCTCCACCTTGACCTTGGGTAGAAAGTCCACCACGTATTCTGCACCACGATACAGCTCGGTATGACCCTTTTGCCGGCCAAAGCCTTTCACTTCCGTAACGGTGATACCCAGTACACCAATCGCAGTGAGGGCCTCACGTACTTCGTCGAGTTTGAACGGCTTGATGATTGCAGTAACCATTTTCATAATTATCACTCCTCATATGTTAGAGCGTGAACAACATTATTTGGAACCTGCTGTTGATGGAACAGTAACGCTTCCTCAAATATTCAAACCATCGTTTCATTACGAGTGCAGTGCTTGGAAAGACAATTTTCTGCCTATCAAAAACAACTGCCTGATCAGAACGGAAGCGTCGCATCAACTGAAATTAGCAATTGATCCTTTCTATTGTCAAAAGGCCTGTATGCCTGGCCGATTCCTTCCACTCTGTCGTAACGGATATTTGGGCGAATATTCAGCTTTTGCATGGCTTTCGAATCCATATTCAACTGTTTCGCCGGTTTCCAATTCATGCCTATGGTGACATCATAATAATCGGCGGGTTGACAGGTAGCCATGAAATCGGCCGCAAAGCTAATGTGTACACCATTGGTTGCTTGAGCGACTCGGACTGGCGAGCAGACACGGAATCCGTCTTTATCACGGAACCATTCACTACGGATGCCCACCGACAAATCCTCCCTGAGGTCATGATGCAACTGCATGTCGATTCCATACCATGCCACATCCTTATTACCGTCAGGCATGAAAGCACCGCCCGCGAAACCACTAGTGTGGTGCAAAACCAGGAGCGTTTTTGGTGTGATTTTATGTTGCAACACAAGGCTGTAGAAACCCCAAGGTTCATTGCTTCGGGTGGAAGTCCTGCTGTATGAGCCGGTAAGATTAGCTGAGCTTATCTTGTCGTCGCTGGTCCAGGTAACTCCGGCTAAGCCGCCCCAATTACTCATCTCTTTATCCCAGCCGCCATCCCAACCGCCGGTTGCGCTGCCGGTAATTGCACCGCCCATAAACGACCAATTCTTGTTGGCAGTGTAGTTACCCAGCAAGCCGGTATGGGTAAATGGCTCGCCATTACTAAATGTATAGGCACGTGTATAAAAGAAGTTGTCTGGAGCTGGAACCGTTTCATAACCAGTTGGTGAGTAAAAATGACCAATTTTTAGGTTCAGACCGTTTCCGATCGGCACATAGGTTTCTATATAAGCCTGTGGTAATGCCATATTGTAGAAGCGGCTGGAAGAGCAGCATAACTTCAGATCCCAACTGCTCCTTTTCAAAGGTTGCCCGGTATTCACGTCGAATGAGGGGATGCCATATGCTTGGGTAAAAATAGCGTCGGTGCCAAACATTACGTCAAACCGCCCCCCGAAATCCCATGCTTTACCCTCCGTCGCCACGGCGCGCTGCATAAATACATTAAGCTGATTCAGTTGAAATTCTTTGGAACGGTCAGCAAAAGTGACAGGGCCATTGAATCGATTGGCTGGATTATTCGCGTTATAAGTTATTCCCGCATTGATCCAACCACCGACTTCAATACCATTATCTTTAAATAGAGAAGCGGGTTCATCGGCAGCTGCGGCGGGAAGTATGAACAAAGCGCCTAGAGCAGTGATGAATAATTTTGTTTTGAACATAGCGTTTCTTTCTAATGTTGGAAGCGGAATTAAAGAACATCCAATCAGATATAAGCAGTTTCCGTGCCACTGTAATTTAGTTAGCAAAAACAATATATTAACGAGTATTATGGAAATAAAATAAGCTTTTTATGCACCAATTTTATGCATCTTCAGATAGTTAGCGCACTAATCAAGTGCTCGGAGCACTGCACTAACTCTCACATGTAAAACATGAAAATGGATGCAACTAAAAAATAGTAATAACTCCCAGTTTGGACGGTATCACCCTGGAAACTATCATTACGTAACTATTTGAGAACATGGGCTGGTAAGCTATGGGCGCCACTGTGCCAGTGCGATGTTTCACTCACGATCCAAGTCTAAAAAGTATAAAATTCAGGTAGAAATTTTTACGAAGAACGCTGCGGGATCATAAAAAAGTTTAATTGCTTTATTGCTTTATTTACAACAATTTAATATTTTTGTTTAAAGATGATTCTTCACACTAAAATGGTAGTTGTCAACACAAAATGGGAGATGTGCTGTTTGGTGGTACGGCCAAGTGAAGTGGCCGCCACTGTGCTGTTTAGCATGCATACTGGCGGATAAGTTCAAACATATCCTGGCAGGATCAATATTAATCAGCATGGCTCCTGCGCGTTGACGATGCGAATTTTTCGCTCGGAGGGTGGATAGTCCACGCCAGCAGCGCGAATTTTTTCGACTATTGCCCGATTGATCTCGGCACCCACAGGCACGTAATCGGGTGCCTTAACCCATGGTTTGACGGAGATACCGATTGATGCGTCGGCAAGAGTCGTCACCCCAATGAATGCAGTTGGCTCTCTCAACACGCGTGAGTTGGCATTAACCACTTCAGCAATTACCGTGAGAGTTCGCTCAAGATCATCAGCTCGGGCAATGGCTAGATTCATGTCGAGTTGCCTGATATGGCCATAATTGTGCAAAATCTCTCCGACAATCTTGCGGTTGGGCACTACAACCACGGAGCAATCTGCGTGGCTAAGCTTGGTGGAAAAAAGGTCGATTTCCTCGACTTGACCCTCGACGCCGACTATTGAGACATACTCTCCAACCCGAAACGGTTGGGTGAAAATAATCGTCAGCCCCGCCGCAAGATTGCCCAACACCCCCTGCATTGCAAGAGCAATACCAGCACCAGCCACACCCAACCCGGCAATTAGGGGCAGCAATTCGACACCGAGATTTTGCAGCGCCATAATCAGAAAAAGACCCACCACCATCAGACGTACGACGCGCACCAGAAGTAATCGCACCGGCGGCTCGAGTTGGAGCTTACTAAGCCAGCGATGGAAGACTGAGCCGATCCAACGACCTGCATAAAAGCCAACTACCAGGATGATGATCGCAACAACGACCTTCGGTCCAAACTTGATGCTTAGGTCGATAATTGTGTTTTGCGCTTGTTCTATCACAGCGAGTTTATTCGGCATGGCTCGATTCCCATTGGTTTATTACAATTATAGTTATGACTATCTTTCCGTGGTCTTCTGCCTTGAGAGCTAGAAACAAGGATGCACGATTAGAGCTATGATGCCAGTAAGATATAGGAAGTCGAGTGGAAACAATAATTCATGTTTAATGCTTCCTCGAACAGGGTGACGATCAGAATCGTCAGGATTACTTTGTCCAATCGGACGCCTTAAGGTCGTTCAAACTATCGATCACCAGAATATGGCTTAAGGTCTCGCTATCATGTGCTTCGTTAATATTGTTTACAAATAATTCACATGCCAAGGCCGAAAATCAGCATGAAGGTTGCGTACAGATAACAGTACAAATTTTAACCACATGGGTGATGGTCTGGTCATGAAGCAGCTTGCGCACCTTGTCGATCAAGGCTGTCTCTCTGCTCAAGTGGTGGCTGCTCTGAGCCCTCCAGGAAACGGCGTTCAACAACAGCATCGAAACCTCTATTAATTCACGTTCCGCTTCAACCGCCATCGATCAAACGCCTGCCTACTACTCTCATAACGCTTGGCTAAACAAACCGTTGCTATCATCCCACCATTTACAGTTACATTACTTATGGCAAGTCATCCATACGTGCGTGAAGGTATACTTAATATAAAAGTTGCCATATTGTTGATGATCGTTTCATTTAGAATTTTATTTTTTTTGTTTACCTATCCACTCATCTGCTCGTCGCTGCGCTTCTTCAATTGCGGATGGTGTCAAATACGATTCCGCAATCTCTAGCCCATCTTTTGCATTTCCGTCACCATCCACGCCAGCAATACTGAACCATTTATATGCTTCAATAAAATCTTGTTTAACGTTGCTGTCCGGTGTATATATTGTCCCTAGGCTCAGTTGTGCCACCTTAAATTGTGACGGCACATCTCCCTGTTCTGCGGCTTTACTCAACCAAAACATAGCTTGCAGGTAATCACGAGGAACACCTTCACCATTTGCGAACATAAATCCTAAAGTATATTGTGCTTCCGCATCCCCTTGCTCTGCGGCCATGCAGAACCAAGTTGCAGCCTTCTGGAAGTCCTGCGTAACTCCCCGGCCTTGTTCATACATAAGTCCCAAATTATTTTGTGCTAGTACGTGCCCTTGTTCTGCGGCCTTGGTCCACCACGACACTGCCTGTTGGTCATCTTTTGTGATGCCTTGGCCCCCTTCGCACATGAGTCCTAAATAGAACTGCGCTTCCGTATGTCCTTGCTCTGCGGTTTTCTTAAATAATTCTGCCGCTCTGGTGTAATCTTTATTTGCGACGAACTTCATTCCTTCCTCAAAGACCTCAGCTAAATCTGGATGTGTTAGCGCTACCATATTGCACCTTTCATTGTTAACAACTGCATACCCCCCTGCGATTAATATTAATACAATTAAAAACAGATAGTTATCACAATTTAAACAGAATTTTTACCCGCTCGCAGCTGCATGACGCTGCCCCCCCTACACTTGCTAATTTGACTGTTATTCTCGCTTTATCATCGCTGGTCGTCGCATCACGTCGTTTGGTGTCCAATTATTTAACGGCTAACGCATTTTTATCATTATAAAGCACAAAGTGTTTGAATTAACCATGTCAACAGATCAGTATCTGTCCAATCCGGAAATAAGTCTGAACGACAGATTTTTAATTTAAGTAACTGCAATTTATTCTCGTTCGATCTGGTTGGTGTACATTTGCATTTTGCATTTTTGATTCTATTTCTTGAGTTTGGGTTCGTTGCAAAATATCAAGTCAGTCGAATATTTAAGTTACATATTACGCCAATGATATTTCAACAAGAACGCGTTCATTATGAGGCAGCATGTTTAGCGTAGCGATCCAGGATCCGATGGAAGCTCTAGGAGCGAAATTGATCAGCAATTATTTAGGCACGGACAACATAATCAATGCATATATATACATTATCTGCTGTTATATAAACAATCACTTGGGCAATCAATTGAGGCCGATTGTCAATAATGAATACTAACTGTAGTGCCGTTACATCATCGTACTTTGCCTTGCTTAATACCTTCCAGATCCTCCGCGCTGAGCATAACCGTAAGCCCCATCCCGAACAGCCCCATCAAATCGGCCAGCGCCAGCAACGCCCATTCGGACGGTAACGGGATACGTGCCACGCCGCCAAACGCACCAGGGTCGCCCTGATCGACAATGGAGCCTTTTCCATCAAGTCATCATCGCCAAGTCCGCCGTCAGTAATGCTGAAAGTAGCTGGGTTGCCGGCAATCACCGCCGGAAGCTGGTACCAGTGTGGCGAGATATTCTCCACAGTGGGACCATTTTCCAGTATGCCGTATCTGGCGACGAAGCTTGCTGATAGGTGATGGTAACTGTCATGGTAGAACCAGCCGCGCAGCCGCTGATGGTGAAATCGAAGAGCCCATGCGGGAAACTAACACCAGCTGGGGCAGTTCCGGCGGGAGATTAGGCGGCATGGCCGGAGAGTGGGATATACCGACTTATTACGTAACCGCAACCCGCGCCACCGCCTGTTAAGCTGGCAGTAATACTGCCACTGCCCGTGGCGGAGGGAGCGGTGAAGCTGGTAGCGGCAACCGGTACCGCCAGAGTGGTGGCGTCGAACGCACCGCTTACGCCACCGATGGTGAGAGTAGCGGTAGATATGGCTCTGTAGTTGCCGGAAGCAGTCTGTAGTACAGTGAACGTCTGGCCGTTAGTTACGGTACCGGTAGCTGATACATAGGTTCCGCCGTTGATCAAATAGGTTCCACCCACTATGCTGATAGCGCTGGCGCTGTTGATGACGGAAACAGTGAGGGGGTGTTGGAGGTCGCCACAAAGCTAAGCGCCACACCCGTCTGGGCAGTAAAACTGAAGAGGTCGGGGATACGTCATTATGTGCATCAAAAAAGTCTAAAGGCTGTCCACCACGAACCAAGCGCACGTAGCGATTATTCGTTTCGCGGATTCAAGTTCGAAGTGCAACCGCTAGTGGTTGCACTTCGAATTTGAATCCGCGATGTTTAAATTCCGTCAGATTTTCCATTACGGGCATCCCACGATAGGTAAATGCATTTGCTATAGCACTCAATATGTTATAGCTACAACAAAACGCAAAGTCCGAAAACAAGAAACCGATAGGCTGCCAGCCATATAATTCTTGCCGCTAAAATCTATCTTAGTGCGGTGAGGAAGCAGATTATTTATTTTCGTCTGCTGAAAAAGATTTCATGGTAATGTCAGCGTGTTTTTTGGCATCCGCAAGATATGCTTGAAACATTTCATCACCAGTTATTTGGCGCAGTTGGTGCATATAACGGGTACGCTTGGTATCGTCGATGGCAGTAGCTTCTTGGATTGCATCCACACGAACCAATAAATAGCCATTCTGTGTATTTTCTATGCCTACATAAGCCGGAAGAACAGTCACTTTTGTTTGGAATACTTGACGAACCAGACTAATATCAAGCTCGGCATGTTGTTCGCGAGTAATGACAGTCGGCGCTGACCATTCCACGTTAACCTTCTCACCCCGTTGCAACTGCGCCAACACTAGCTGACCCTGTTTGACCGCAAACTCTAATGCTTGCTTGCGCAGTAGTTTCTGACGAATACCCTCCTCCACTTCCTTCAACGAGCGTGTGCTGACTGGCTTATATTCCAACAAACGTGCCGCAAACAATGTATTGGGTGCGATTTCAATGGTAGCGCTATTACGCTTCTTCTTCGTTACATCTTCAGCAAACACGGCTTGCAAAGCTTTGTCCGTCCAAGGTAATGCTCCAACCTGATTTTTTTTCAACCAACCGCTTTGCTGTAGCGGCATTTTAACCAACTCTGCAGCTGGTTTTAGAGTATCGCTCTGCTCATACACAATGTTATTGAATTTCTCTGCCAACTCGCCGAATTTATCATTTGCTTTTTGCAGTTTCAGCCTCTGCGCAATAGCAACCTTTGCCTCGGCCAGGGGAAGAGTTTTAGCAGGATGCACCGCCAGCAGCTTGATAATATGAAAGCCAAAATCGGATTGTACCAAACCGCTAATTTCGCCTACCTTAAGCTTGAATACTGCCTCGTCAAAGGGCTTGACCATCATCCCGGGCCCAAACTGGCCGAGATCGCCTCCGCTAGCAGCGGAACCGGGATCCTGGGAATGTTGTTTAGCCAACTCGGAAAACTTAGCCGGTAACTGTTTAACCTGCTGCAATATCTGCTCCGCCTTGGCTTTAGCAGCCAGCTTATCTGCATCGGATGCCTTCGCAGCCGTCGCAATCAGAATGTGCGCCGCCTGGCGCTGTTCAGGTGAACCAAATTCATTCTGATGCTCCTCATAATATTTCTTGATTGCAACCTCATCAACTGTCACTTGTGATTGCAATGCATCGGATGAAAATGTCACATACTCCACCCGCACCTGCTCATCGGTTTGAAACTCCTTTAGATTCATATCATAATAACTTTTGATCGCAGCTTCATCCACTTTCGCCTGTTTTACATATGATTCAAAAGAAATTTTTGCCACAGTTACAACACGCTTTTGTTCATTCAAACGTATCAAATTATCCGCAGTCATACGTGATGCATAACCATTTCGCATGTAAGCATCAATCAACTGACGCATGTATAACTCTCTTGCTACATTTCCCTCAAATGTCAGCGGCGACATTTTCTCTCGGTGCAATACTGATTCGTAAAGCTGCTTGTCGAATTTCCCATCTTTCTGAAATGCCTCAATACCAGCGATACTCTGAGCCAAAGATTTTTCACTTACGGTTAACCCAATGGATCGCGCCTGCGACATCAACAAATGTTGGCTAACCAAACTTTCCAGAATCGAGTGTTTTATTTCGGGCTTATCAAACATAGTTTGATCATAGTTAGTACCCATCACTTTACGCATTCTTTCCTGCTGCTGGCGAACAGCTTGATCGAACTCCGCTTGGTTGATTTTTTCACCGTTCACCGTTGCTAAAGCCTCGTTGTGAGATGACTTGTTGTAAGAATCCACACCCCAAAAGGTAAACGTAAGAATGATGAGCAACAACACAATTTGTACGAACCGTCTGTTCCCATGCACAAAATCAAACATAATAAGCGCCCGATAAAGTTTATTTACAATAAATGAAAAAAAGGCGAACTTTCGTTCGCCTTAATGTGGCGGAGTGGACGTCCGCTCAAGGCAAAAAATCATGTTATCTCATTACGTCTAATTTCTCAAATAAATCATTGCTGTTACGCACTAATATTAATCTTACATCGTCTCAAATAATAGCGTAGAATCGCATCCTACGACGTGGGTTGGTGCGTGGGTAACTTTTTGGAATTGAGTTCGACTCCCTGCATTTATCGACGGTTCGGTTCCCGTTGGCTATTTGAGGAGATTAACATGGCGCGAAAAATAAACAGGCTCACCGACAAATTTGTCGGTGGCAAGCGGCCAACTGGATATTATCCAGACGGCAACAATTTATATTTGCAGGTCGGGGCTACCGGCAGCAAGTCATGGCTCTTTCGCTACGGCTGTAGCATTCATGGCCGGGAACATGAAATGGGGTTGGGGGCATACCCTACATTCTCGCTTGTAGAGGCACGGGAACGCGCCAATAAGGCACGGCAGCAACTGGC
>CAIRGS010000158.1 GCA_903878125.1 uncultured Nitrosomonadales bacterium
AGTTGGTTATGACCGCAAAATGACTACTCACACTACGCTGTATGTTTTGTACACCAAGTTGGACATTGATAGTAATGCTGATTACGCCCTTGGCTGGAACAGCGGTGGCACTTCCATTAGCGGTCAAGACACTGGTCAATCACCTTCTGCTTTCTCGGCTGGTGTGAAACATTCGTTCTAAACTATCGTCTTCGCAAGAAGATTAATAGTTTGATCGTAAACGGGCACCCGCAGGTGCCCGTTTTTTATTGATGCGGGGTGATATGCATCACAACCCAAACAACTGAGCTAATGCAACGCCTGGCTCGGGCGCACGCATGAATACCTCGCCTACCAGAAATGCATTGACGTGATTGTTGCGCATCAGCTGTACATCTTCTGCTTGAAGGATGCCACTTTCGGTTACCACAATACGTTCTTGTGGAATGTACGGCAATAAATCCAGCGTAGTTTGCAGATTTACCTCAAAAGTACGCAGGTTGCGGTTATTGATGCCGATGAGCGGGGCGGTAAGTTTCAATGCCTCGTCCAATTCTGTTTTGTTATGCACTTCTATCAGCACGCTTAGTCCCAGGCTGTGCGCCAAAGCTTCGAATTCCTGCATCTGCGCCAAATTTAATGCTGCCGCAATCAGCAGGATACAGTCTGCTCCTAATGCACGAGCCTGATAAATTTGGTAGGTATCCACCATGAAATCCTTGCGCAGCACCGGGATTGAACAAGCGGCCCGCGCTGCTTGCAAATATTCGGCACTGCCCTGAAAAAATTGCGCATCAGTTAGCACTGACAGGCAGGCCGCACCGTGATTTGCATAGCTGGCGGCAATCTCTGCTGGGCGAAAATCCGCGCGCAACACGCCTTTGCTTGGGCTGGCTTTTTTAATTTCGGCTATCACTGCGGGCTGACCTGCTGTAATTTTGCTGCGAATTGCTCCAACAAAATCACGAGTGGGTAAGGCTTGCTCCGCCTTGGCGCGCATAGTTTCCCATGAGCAATTGGCTTTTGCGGCAGCAATTTCTTGCGCCTTAACAGTAAGAATTTTTTGCAGAATGTCAGACATGGCGGATCCTAATAAACAAGGCTCGCATTTTAACTTAAGTGCAATGCTAAAATGCGCACTTATAGATAGGTGATAATACTGTTCGCTTAACCGTTCGTGGTGAGCTTGTAGAACCACCAGCCGCTCACCCAAAGCCCTTCGACAACGCTTTCAGTCCTGAGAAAAGTCGAAGGGTCAGGGCGAATGGAATTTCATTAACCAAACAGTATTGAGATAGGTGAAGCGCAGCAGTATCGCTACGTTCTGCCCATATACTGGCCCCGCTTGAATGATGAGGTAAAAATGGATGACATAAAAACATACATGCAACAGGTCGGACAGGAGGCCCGTGCCGCTTCGCGCATTATGGCGCAAGCCGGTACTGCGGCAAAGAACCGTGCCCTGGAAAATATTGCTGCCGCTATCCTGAGCAGCACCACACAACTCATTACGGCAAACGCCAAGGATACCGCTGCTGCGCGTATTAACGGGTTGGATGCCGCCTCCATCGACCGTCTCACCCTGACTGAAAAAACCGTGCACAGCATGGCGGAAGGGCTATTACAGATAGCTGCCCTGCCGGATCTCATCGGTGAGATTAGCGAGCTCAAGTATCGTCCCTCCGGCATCCAGGTTGGTAAGATGCGTGTACCGCTTGGCGTTATCGGCATCATTTATGAATCGCGCCCTAATGTGACGGCTGATGCCGCAGGGCTGTGTCTAAAATCCGGCAATGCTGCCATTTTACGCGGTGGCTCCGAGGCGATTCATTCCAACAATGCAATTGCGGCATGCGTGCAGCAAGGGCTACGCGAAGCCGGCTTGCCGGCGAGTGCGGTGCAGGTGATCAGCACTACCGACCGTGCAGCAGTAAGCGAGCTCATTACCATGCAGGAATACGTGGACGTGATCGTGCCGCGCGGCGGAAAAAGTCTAATCGCGCTCATCTCGAAAGAAGCCCGTGTGCCGGTTATAAAACACCTGGACGGCATCTGCCATGTATATATCGACGACGAGGCAGATTTGGAAAAAGCCATCCGTATTGCCGACAACTCCAAAACTCATCGTTACGGCGTGTGTAATGCAATGGAAACCTTGTTGGTGGCTGCCAGTGTGGCGGCACAAGTGCTGCCTCAATTATGTAAAATATATCTAGACAAGGGCGTGGAGCTGCGCGGTGATGAGGCAGCATGTAAACTTGTTACGCAAATGGCAGTTGCTACGGAAGAAGATTGGCGCACTGAATATCTTGCGCCGATTTTGAGCGTGCGTGTGGTGGCTGGGCTGGATGATGCGATCGCGCATATCAATACCTACGGATCACAGCATACCGACAGCATCGTGACCGAAAATTACACCAATGCGATGCGTTTTTTGCGCGAAGTGGATTCCAGCTCGGTGATGGTGAATGCTTCAACGCGCTTTGCCGATGGCTTTGAATACGGATTAGGCGCGGAAATCGGTATATCAACTGACAAAATTCACGCGCGCGGCCCCGTAGGGTTGGAAGGATTAACCTCGCAGAAATTTATTGTACTGGGCAGCGGACAGATAAGAAATTAGCAGGAACATTTCTCACCAGGAGTTTATGTGTCTATGCACTTGCCTGAAATGATCATGAAAGAAAATTATGAAACAAACCATCGCAGTTAACGTGCCGGATATTGGTGCCTTTAAGGATGTAACTGTTATCGAGGTGCTGGTAAAAATAGGCGAGGCCGTGACCGCAGAGCAATCTCTGATCACATTGGAAACCGACAAGGCAACTGTGGATGTGCCTTCCCCCGTTGCCGGGGTGGTGAAGGAATTAAAGATCAAGATTGGAGACAAGGTCAACCAAGGCGACTTGATTTTAATGTTGGAAGCAGAATCGGCAGCGGAAGGAGCCATTTCCTCATCTGTTCAATCCACTCCAGTCGCTTCCATTCCCCCTTTTTCAGAAGAAGAGCCAACCCCCTCACCCGATAAAGAAAGAGCGGGGGAACGGATGAGCACAGGGGAAATTTCATCTATGCCACATGGCACTCCTGCTTCATCTTCGACTCAGGAATTTGCTAACCCAACCCCGCTCTCATTTGAAAAAGGTGATCTTCACGCCGAAATAGTCGTTCTCGGCGCCGGCCCCGGTGGCTATACCGCAGCTTTCCGTGCTGCTGATCTGGGCAAACAGGTAATCCTGATTGAACGCCACTCCAAACTGGGCGGGGTGTGTCTCAATGTAGGCTGCATCCCATCAAAGGCGCTGTTGCATGTCGCCAAGGTTATCACCGAGGCAGATGACGTTTCGCATCATGGTGTCACTTTTAGCAAACCGACCATCGACATTGATAAAATCCGCAGCTGGAAGGACAGCGTTATCGCCAAGCTAACCGGTGGTTTAGCCGCTTTAACCAGGCAGCGCAAAGTTCAAGTCGTTTACGGTGTGGCGAAATTCAGCTCGCCTAACAGCATCACGGTGGAAACCAGCGACGGTAACAAAACCATCACGTTTGATAATGCCATCATTGCAGCAGGCTCCAGCGTAGCGCACATTCCCGGCTTTCCTTACGATGATCCACGCTTGATTGATTCCACCGGTGCATTGCTGTTGCAGGATATCCCTGAACGTATGTTGATTATTGGCGGAGGCATCATCGGCTTGGAGATGGGCACGGTATATGACGCGCTGGGCTCCAAAATTTCTGTAGTCGAATTGGCCGACGGCCTGATTCCCGGTGCTGATCGTGACCTTGTGCGCCCGTTGCACAAGCGTATCGAAAAACGTTACGAAGCAATCTACTTGAAGACCAAGGTCACCAAAATTGAGGCACAGAAGGAAGGATTGAATATAACCTTTGAAGGTGACAATGCACCACAGCCGCAACTATACGACCGTGTACTGCTCGCCGTAGGACGTCGTCCGAATGGACACGAAATTAACGCAGCAGCGGCAGGTATAGTGGTCAATGAGCGCGGCTTTATCGCGGTGGATAAACAGCAGCGCAGCAATGTGCCGCACATCTACGCTGTCGGCGACATCGTTGGCGACCCCATGCTGGCGCACAAGGCAACACATGAAGGCAAAGTGGCGGCGGAAGTTATTGCCGGGCATAAAGCCAGCTTCGATGCGCTTACCATTCCGTCTGTGGCGTATACCGATCCGGAAATTTCCTGGATGGGTCTGACCGAAACGCAGGCTAAAGCACAGGGCATCGCCTATGAGAAGGCATCCTTTCCATGGGCAGCAAGCGGCCGGGCACTGTCGATGGGGCGTGAAGAAGGTCTTACCAAGTTGCTGTATGACCCACAAACGAAATGTATTCTCGGTGCAGGCATCGTGGGCTGCAATGCAGGGGAATTGATCGCCGAAACCGTGCTTGCGCTGGAAATGGGCGCGAACATGGAAGACATCGGTCTGACTATCCACCCGCACCCCACGCTGTCGGAAACTGTCGGCTTCGCAGCAGAAATTGCCGAAGGCAGTATTACTGACCTATACATGCCGCGCAAAAAATAAGGGCGTCTCTAAAAAATCTGGAGGCGCCTAAAGGACGCGAAATGACTACAGGGCGCCTCTATAAATTCAAGTTTCTAAGCAAGACAAGGCGCGAGTAAAAAATTGGAGCGCGGCATATAGTTTATATGTAAGCGATAATTTTTTCGAGTAACATCGTATTGTGACGAAAATTGGATTTTTAGAGGTGCCCTATACGATAATATTTATCGTCTACCACCCAGGATCGAACCCAGTACCCCACGAACAATTTGCCGCCCAACTGATGAGCCAATGGCACGGGCGGCACTCCTGACAAACGCCTCACCGATACCTTCACGACTTCTTGTTGTACTGCCACCAAATATGCTTCCCAACATCCCGCCAAATCCAGCGCCACCACTCGCCCCTGCTTGCGTTGGATCAGCAGCCTGCGCTGTTGCATCTTCCGCGGACTTATTACTGGCGCGTTTCTTGATAATTTCGTAAGCCGATTCACGATCCACTACTTTTTCATAGTGACCAACAAGCAGGGAATCTTGAATAATGGCTTTGCGTTCCGCTTCATTAATCGGGCCGATTTGAGCCTGTGGCGGAACAATCATTGCTCGTTCAACAATACCCGGGCGGCCTTTTTCGTCCAGACATGAAACGAGAGCTTCGCCTACGCCCAGCGTAGTAATGGCAACTTCTTCATCCAGATCGGGATTATCATGCATGGTTTCAGCTGCTGCCTTCACCGCCTTCTGGTCGCGTGGACTAAAGGCGCGTAGCGCGTGCTGCACGCGATTGCCGAGCTGGCCCAGCACCTTGTCCGGCACATCTGCGGGGTTTTGGGTGACGAAATATACGCCTACGCCTTTGGAACGAATCAGACGTACCACTTGTTCGATTTTATCGAGTAGCGCTTGAGAGGCATCGTTGAACAGCACATGTGCTTCGTCGAAGAAAAATACCAGCCTGGGCTTGGCGAGATCCCCCGCTTCCGGCAGATTTTCGAATAATTCGGAAAGCAACCACAGCAGCATGGTGGAATACACTTTTGGCGAAGACATCAGCTTATCGGCGGCCAGAATGTTAATCATGCCGTAGCCGTTAACGTCGGTCTGCATCAGATCGTCAATATTGAGCATCGGTTCACCAAAAAAACTTTCGCCGCCTTGCGTTTCAACTTGCAGCAGGCCGCGCTGAATCGCACCAATGCTGGCGGCGGAGATATTGCCGTATTCCGTCGTGAAATCTGCTGCATTGTCACCAACGTTCTGCAACATCGCGCGCAAATCCTTCAAATCAAGCAACAATAATCCATTGTCATCGGCGACTTTGAACACTAGCGCCAGCACGCCCTGCTGCACTTCATTCAAATTCAACATACGCCCGATGAGTAGCGGCCCCATGTCAGAAATGGTGGCACGCAGTGGATGGCCCATGGTTCCGAACACATCCCAAAACGTTACTGGATAGGCGCGATGCGCATAATTTTCCAGATTGAGTTGCGCGACTCTTTCGGCAACTTTTTTATTGTTGCCACCTGTCTTGCTCAAACCGGACAAATCCCCCTTGATATCAGAAAGAAATACCGGCACACCAATGCGGCTAAAGGATTCCGCCAGTGTTTGCAGGGTGACCGTCTTGCCAGTTCCTGTCGCACCTGTAATCAACCCGTGGCGATTAGCCATTTGCGGCAGTAGAAAAAGTTCTTGATTGTTATTTTTAGCGATCAGTAGCGGTTCGCTCATATTGACTCCAAGTAAATTTGGTGGCTTTGCACAAAATATAGTAGGCAAGAATAGTTGCATGAATGCACTAATTCAAATTAATCCAGCGAAAAATGCTAACGTGGATTCAGTTTCACCATGCAGGAGAGTTATGCATCCCCTCCAACGCACTTTTTACCACACTGAAATAATATACTTGATACTAAATCTGCGTGCTTCCCAAAGACTTTACAATAGTTACATAGAAATTTTCTAACTAATTCTTACAGAAGAAATATCATCATGCCTCGACATATGATTCAAAGCTCCCTATTTGCCTTTACCGTACTTGCTGCCAGACATGCTCACACCATTGATGTTTTTGAGAATCCACCGACTGCCTGAAAATGACTGAATCTACCAGTCTATTATCGCTTTTCATTAGCAGCTTCCTCGCCGCCACCTTGCTTCCCGGCGGCTCTGAAGTTGTGCTAATCGGCGTGCTGAAACTGTACCCGGAATTATTTTGGCCTGCACTTTTGCTCGGGGCTCTCGGCAATACGCTTGGTGGCATGGTGTCATTCGGTATGGGTCGGCTGCTACCGCAAACCCATAAGCTCAAACATGTGGAGAAAATTCAGCACTATGGCACACCCGCATTATTGCTTGCTTGGGTGCCATTACTTGGTGATGCGCTGTGTCTTGCTGCCGGATGGCTAAGGCTTAATCCATGGCACGCTGCGTTATTCATGGCGATAGGTAAATTCGCGCGTTACTGGATTATTGCGATCGCAACTCAAATTTGAATCCGCGAATCAATGGAGTCAGGCGAAAAACTCTCGATCCCATTACTACAATGTCGCTTTCTCATAATTTTAAGACTATCAGGCCTTTGATCGAGCAAACTCCTCAAACTGCTCGGCCGGCAATGGCTTGCAATAAAAATAGCCCTGTAACTCATCGCAACCCTGTTCCTGCAGGAACGCCAGCTGCCCTGCCGTTTCCACTCCTTCGGCGATGGTTTGCAATCCAAGGCTCTTCGCCATGTTGATGATGGCGCTAACGATAGCCCTGTCTTCCGGATCGGTACTGATATCGCGCACGAAGGACTGATCGATCTTGAGTTTGTACACCTTGAATTTCTTCAGGTGGCTCAGTGAGGAATAACCGGTACCAAAATCATCGATCGACATGCGCACGCCGCGCTCGTGCAGTTTATTCATAACGGCGATCGCCTTTTGCGGATCGTGCATCGCTACGCCCTCGGTCAGCTCCAACTCTAGATATTCCGGCAGCAAGCCCTCTTCGTCAAGGATGCGCGTGATCAGATTGGGCAAGTCGGGATGACGGAACTGAATTACGGAAAGATTCACCGCCATAACCAGTGGGGCCAAACCATTCTGCATCCAGGATTTTGCCTGCCGCACCGCATGCCGCAGCACCCACTCTCCAATCGGTAGAATCAGTCCACTTTCCTCTGCGGAGGGGATAAATTCTGCTGGCGAAACTGAACCTAACACTGGATGTGTCCAGTTTAGCAAAGCTTCCGCCCCGACGATGTGACCGTCGCTCACGGATATCTGCGGCTGGTAGTGGATCTGAAGTTGGTCGCGTTCAATCGCTTGGCGCAGTGCATTGACCAGTGTCAGGTGCCGCTCCGAACGAATCTGCATTTCCGCAGTAAAAAAACAGTAACCATGACGGCCTTGTTGCTTGGCGCGATACATGGCGTAGTCGGCGCTCTTGGAAAGATTCTCCAGATCCGCCCCGTCACCCGGATAAAGTGCAATGCCGATCGAGCCGGTTACGTTCAGATCATACTGTTCTATCTGGCACGGTTCGGCGATGACATCCAGCAGCTTCTGCGCCACATGGGACGCTTCATGTGCATCGACGCCGTACAACAAGAAAATAAATTCGTCCCCACCAAGGCGCGACACCATATCTTCCTCGCGTAGCACCAAGCGCAGTCGTTTGGATAACTCGACCAGCAAAGCATCACCGACACTATGGCCTAGAGTATCGTTAATGTCCTTGAAGTGATCGAGATCGAGGAACATCAACGTCACTGGCTCTTGATTCCGCTGCGCCAAACTGATGACATATTTGGCGTGGTTGTTCAGTTGGACACGGTTTGGAAGTCCGGTGAGCGCATCGAAATGCGCCAGGTATTGAATACGTTTCTCGGCTTCCTTGCGCGCGGTAATGTCTCTGGTAATACCAAGCAACATCGTAATTTTGCCATCCGCATCACTGAGCGGAGCGGCATGAGTTTCAAGCCAGCGCTGAGATCCTTTGACCCCTTTGATTTCAAACTCGAAAATACAGCTTTCTCCACTCATCACGCGCTTATGCGTGGCGATAAAGGAATCGTGATATTTGGCAAGAATAAAGTCTATGAGATTATGCTGTTGCACCTCTTCTATCGAATCTGCTTCGAGCATGGCAAGACCGGTAGCGTTCATTTCCCTGATTAGTCCACCGCTATCTACGACCATTATGCATTCCGGCTCCGTCTCGATGATAGTTCGCAAGCGCTGTTCGCTCTCCCGCAGTGCTTCCTCTGCCCGCTTACGCTGTGCCTCGTGCTCAAGGCTTTTCAGCGCATAGTCTATGTCCATCGCCATCCCGGCCAGCAAATTACGCACATTTTCGTCGAACGCGTTGTCCACATCGGTATAGAGGGTTAAAACCCCGGCTACCTCTCCATTACGATGAAGCGGAAGCGCGGCAGATGACGCCCACCCAAACCGCGCACCATGCTTATGCCACTGCGTAGTGACGGGGTCTTGCTGAAAATCTTGACACCAAAATGGCAAGTTTTCGCGGAACGCCGAGCTGGTCGGTCCACGTCCGTATGGTTCATTGGCTTCCACTGAAATCTGCAGTCCTCTCAGATATTCCACACCACTGCCAAAGGATGCGATCGGCTTTATATGTGTGCCATGTTCTTCAAGTACGCCTATCCATGCCATATCCATGCCGCCGAAATTCACTACAACGCGGCAAACTTGCGCGAACAACTCCTCCTCGCTGGTGCAGCGCACGATGGCCTGGTTACACTTGCTCAAAGCGGAGTAAAGCTTGGTCAAGCGTTGATTTTTTGCTTCGGCTTCTTTGCGCTGAGCATCGATTCTAGCCAGACTGATCTGCGTTTCCGATAACCAGTCCAGCACGCTATTTTCCATGCCTTTGGCGACCGAGATGGCGGATGAAAAATTTCCACTGCCAAGGTGTGCGATGCGCGTATGCAGCTCGTTCACTGAGCCACCCAGAGTTGCATGCAACTTCCGCTGCGATTTCCAGAGTAAAAAAGTGAGCAGCATGCCCAACATGATGAAGATAGCACGCATTAGTGTGGCGCGGACTTCGGCAGCATGAACGGTCTGCAGCGTGCGCTGATCAGCCATTCTTTGAAACTGGTTGATCGGCCGCATTATGCTAGCCTTGGCTTGATGGTAGGCTACGTCATGCAGCATTAGGCTTGCCTTGGCGCGAGTTACCTCAATCAGCGGGCTGAGTGATTCAATTAGTTCAATTGCGGCAAATTCAGTACGCGTGAGCGTATCCGAGTTGGCTTTCGCCTCCGCCAGTTTGGCGAATTCCTCTTCAGTAAAACCAGCCCCCCGCATCAACTCCAGCAAGGGAACCGCCAGTCCCGGCGGCCGCGGACGCTGGTCATCGCCGAGCACAATATCCCAGTAGATGTTGTGGTAGTCAATTGGTCGAGGCTTCCTGCCATCTTGGATGTCAAGAATTTCCTGGTAGTGCTGCTTGTAGACGTGGTCTCCAGTCACCACATAGGTGCGAACCATGCGTGTAAGGTCATCAGACGACTGGCGCAATTCGTCAGCCAGCAGGAACGACTGCTGCCGCAACTTATTAGCGCGACCGATCTCCCTTTCTGCCCAAGCATAAACGGCAAAGGTTGCGACGAAAACAACGAGCAAGCCCAGCGTCCAGCAGAGATGGCGCGAAAATCGGGGCAAGTTATTCTCTGAAGTTGTCATTGTGGCCATTCTTTCTGAATGCGCTGCAGATCGAAAAAAGCAGTTAACCAACGCGCATAAATTTTGACGCAGATTCAATTTCGGAACACAAAAAGCATTTGTCACTTATGCCAGATAGACTGCACTAAGGCAACGTTGATTTAGTAAACGCAATGCCATTATGAAACATAATAAACATGATGGATGACAAACATGACAGGCCGCAATGAAACAGCATATCTTGGATGCGTAGCCCTACCTGACGCCACCACGCTACTCGAATTCCGCCATCTTCCGGAGACAATTAAACCGGGTGAACAAGTGTTTGCCTGCGTCAGTGAAGCATTACTTTCATCGATTTTATTTTAAACATGGTAACTTGTTCAGCGTTGCCTTAAGCGGCCTATACCGGCGAGTGCCTGCGCGTGTTGAATGCCATTATAATGATCAAAAGGTAAGCAACATGCGGGCGTAAATTCTCTGGAGAAATTAATGAAAAAATTGGTTTTTTATTTAACAGTAATATTGGCAATGAGCAGTGGCCTGGCCAAAGCTCATCCTGATGAGGGGAAGGCAGATGGAAAATATGTGCACGATAACGAAGCATTGCACTTGGCTGCCGAACAAGGTGATGCAACTGCACAAAACAACCTTGGTGAAATATTTCTCTATGGGGATGGCGTTACACAAGACTCTCAGGAAGCAGTAAAGTGGTTTCGCTCGGCGGCCAAGCAAGGGCATGCAAATGCACAATTTAACCTGGGCTTAAGTTACGGCAACGGCCAAGGCGTTGCACAGGACTATCAGGAAGCGGCAAAGTGGTTTCGCTCAGCGGCCGAACAGGGACATGCCAAAGCACAATTCAGCCTCGGCATAAATTATGCCAACGGACAGGGCGTTACACAGGACTATCCGGAAGCGGTAAAGTGGTTTCGTTCAGCGGCCGAACAAGGTGATGCAGTCGCACAATACAACCTTGGTTTAATCTATCTTGAAGGGCAAATTGCAGCGCAAAATTATCAGGAAGCTGTGAAGTGGTTTCACTTGGCGGCCAAGCAAGGGCATGCAAAAGCTCAATTTAACCTAGGAGTAAGTTACGGCAACGGCCAAGGCGCTGCACAGGATTATCTGGCAGCCGTAAAGTGGTTTCGCTCGGCGGCCGAACAGGGACATGCGAAAGCACAATATTACCTTGGCTTAAGTTATGACCTCGGCCAAGGAGTGGCACAAAATTATGTTCACGCACATATGTGGTTTAATCTCGCAACAATCAATCGTCAACATGACGCACAGGAAAATCTTGATAACGTGGCTCAACGCATGACACCGGCCCAAATCGATGAAGCGCAAAAATTGGCTCGCGATTGCAAGAAAAGCAATTACGCAAACTGCGATTAGAGCAACCTATTTGCGGTTCTGAATGAGACCAGTCAATTTCCTGTCTAATTTCTTTTCGATTCCACAAGACGATATAGGGGTAGGAAATTCGTCTTGCATGAGACATGGTAAAATTTGCTCTCATTTTCAAGTCTGACACTATGAACCCCACACCCCATCTTATTGAACGCTTGCTGGAACAACGCATCCTTATTCTGGACGGTGCGATGGGAACGATGATTCAGCAATACAAGCTGACCGAAGATCACTATCGCGGCGTAACCGCACATGGCGACAATACCGAGCCTCGTCAGAGTTTCGCCGACCACCCTCTCGACCTCAAGGGCAACAATGATCTGCTGTTGCTGACGCAGCCGCACATCATTCGCGGCATCCATGCAGAATACCTGGCAGCGGGAGCGGACATCCTTGAGACCAATACCTTCAACGCCAACTCCGTGTCGATGGCTGATTACCAGATGGAACATCTGGTATATGAGCTGAACGTGGCTGGGGCAAAGCTGGCGCGTGACGTGTGCGACGAATTCGAAAATCGGGTGCCGGACAAGCCGCGCTTTGTAGCGGGCGTGTTGGGGCCAACAACGCGTACCGCATCCATCTCACCGGACGTAAACGATCCCGGTTTCCGCAACATCAATTTCGATCAACTGGTGGAAGGCTATGCCGAAGCGATACGAGGCCTGCTGGATGGCGGCGCAGATCTACTGATGGTGGAAACCATTTTCGATACGCTGAACGCCAAGGCCGCACTGTTCGCCATTGAGCAGTATTTCGATCGCCATAACGTGTGCGTTCCGATCATGATTTCCGGCACCATCACCGATGCTTCCGGGCGCACCTTGTCGGGCCAAACGACTGAAGCATTCTGGAATTCGCTGTCACATACCAAGCCGTTATCCATAGGCCTGAATTGTGCGCTGGGAGCGGAACTGATGCGCCCCTATGTCGAGGAATTGTCGCGCGTCGCCACCACTTATCTAAGTGCGCATCCCAATGCCGGTTTGCCCAATCCTCTGTCGGAAACCGGCTACGACGAATCGCCGGAACATACCGCCAAGCTGGTTAAGGAATTTGCCGCCAGCGGCTTCCTCAACATCGCGGGCGGCTGCTGCGGTACCACGCCCGCACACATCAAGGCGATTGCCGAGGCATTGAAAGATGCCCCCCCCCGCCGCATTCCAGAGCTTGAAAAGAAGTGTCGGTTATCCGGTCTGGAGCCATTCAACATCGGCGATGATTCCTTGTTCGTGAACGTCGGTGAGCGCACCAACGTTACCGGTTCCAAAATGTTTGCGCGCCTCGTCCTCGCCGGCGATTACCCGACCGCCGTCAACGTAGCGCGGCAGCAAGTGGAAAATGGCGCGCAGGTTATCGACATCAACATGGACGAAGCGATGCTGGATTCGCAGCTTGCCATGACGAAGTACCTCAACCTGATCTCATCGGAACCGGATATTTCGCGCGTACCGCTGATGATTGATTCGTCCAAGTGGTCGGTGATCGAAGCCGGGCTGAAATGCGTACAAGGCAAGGCCATCGTCAACTCTATCAGCATGAAGGAGGGCGAAGCCGAGTTCATCAAATATGCCAAGCTGGTACGCTGCTATGGTGCAGCTGCAGTCGTGATGGCATTTGATGAAAAGGGACAGGCCGATACGCAACAACGCAAAATCGAAATTTGCCAGCGCAGCTATGACATTCTGGTAAACCAGGTCGGCTTCCCGCCGGAAGATATTATTTTCGACCCGAACATTTTCGCCATTGCCACCGGCATAGAGGAGCACAACAACTACGCGGTGGACTTCATTGAAGCCACGCGCTGGATCAGAAAAAATCTGCCTTACGCAAAAATTAGCGGCGGCGTGTCCAATGTATCGTTCTCATTCCGTGGCAACGACGCGATGCGCGAGGCCATTCACACCGTGTTTCTCTATCACGCGGTGCAAGCGGGCATGAACATGGGGATCGTCAATGCCGGTCAGCTCGGCGTATATGATGAAATTCCCACGGATTTGCGCGAGGCAGTGGAAGACGTAGTACTGAATCGCCGTCCCGATGCAGGCGAACGGCTGGTCTTGATGGCAGAAAATGTGACCGGCGGCGCCAAGGTTCAAGTGGAAGATCTGGCATGGCGACAGGGTACGGTGCAGGAACGACTGACCCACGCGCTAGTGCGCGGCATTAACACCTATGTCGTGGAAGATACCGAGGAAGCGCGGTTACAGTCGACGTACCCGGTCGAGGTAATCGAAGGCGCTTTAATGACTGGCATGAACGTGGTCGGCGACCTGTTCGGCGCGGGCAAAATGTTTTTGCCCCAAGTGGTGAAATCCGCGCGCGTAATGAAGCAGGCAGTAGCGCATTTGGTACCCTACATAGAAGCGGAAAAAGCGCGTTCGGGCGACAACAAACCCAAGGGCAAGATCGTCATCGCCACGGTCAAGGGTGACGTGCATG
>CAIRGS010000159.1 GCA_903878125.1 uncultured Nitrosomonadales bacterium
CCTTGGCGAGTGGCCTCATGGAATACATATAAATCCAGACTGAAGTCCTGTGGAAAATTTTTCAAACCCTCGAAAAATGTGCGGTGAAAAATATTTGGCTGGGCATTTATGTCCCACAGCCAGCATACCAGCACTATCCGCTCAAACAGCGTCATCCCGACCGTAAAACTCACGTCAATTAGATCACGGCCATAACGACTTCCTTTTAAGTAAAGGTCACTAGGATATCCCTCCGTCTCTATATGTTGCAAAGCATGCAACGCATCCAGTGGGTCAGATTGAAGGTCCGCATGTGTCCAACCGAGATAGCTTCCACTCGCCACCCTCAACCCCGACAGAATACCAAAACCATAACCCTGATTAACCTCAACTCGGATCGTACGCAAACCATCTCTCGCAGAAATCAGCTCAGAAAGCAATCTCGGCGTGTCGTCGGTGGATCCGTTATCGACGAGGATCACTTCTATCGCCTTCGCCTTTACTAGGTTGGCGCATTTTTCTACCAACCCAGGAAGATTCCGCTGTTCGTTATAACAAGGGATTATTAGCGATAACAATGGAATATTCAGCGGCTGTGCGCCAGGAGCTCTACTTGCATCACTCATCATGCGGGAGAATAATAGCCTTAGTGATGTTATTTTTTATTTTATTAGTTTTTCGTTCGTTAAGCCTGAGGAGTATATCTGGCACATCCCTCAGACAAATAAAATCAGAGACATATCGTGTTGGCCTAAGTCCGTTGGCCATCAACTCTAGGGCTTGGGTCCAATCGCTCGGCTCACGTCCAGCATAACTTGAATTCCAGGTTCCCAGGATTGAAATCTCCTTACGCAGAATCATGCTAACCAGCGCTTGCGGAAACAGCAGATCAGCTTCTATATTGCCCATCCACAGCACACGCCCGGCTGGACGAACAAGACGGATTGTTTCGCAAAATACTGATGGAGCACCTGTGGCCTCAATTACAACATCAAACTGACCGATAAGCTTTGTGAACGAGCCTTCTAGACCATCATTCGGCTCTAATAGAACCTTCTCGGTCATAGGATCAGAGATCAAATCGAGCTTGTATTGGTTGCGATCAGCTACTGTAATCAAAATATCAGGGCACAACATTCGTAACATTTCTGCCCCCACCAAGCCAATGAACCCCGCGCCGACAATGAGCACCCGCTTCACCCCCACCCCTCTTGATAGCTCCAAGCGATTTAAGCCATGCAGCGCTACCGCCACAGGTTCAGTAAGAGCCCCATCACTAACATCCACGCCCATAGGTAACGGCAAAACGTTCCATTGCTGCACTGCAAGATACTTCGTGTAAGCACCATCATTTCGCGAACCATAGTAGTGGTATTGGATACACTGTGCATATGCCTTTCGTAGGCATGGCTCACATCGAAAACAGGGAAGTAGAGGGAAAACCGTCACCAACCTGCCGAGCAGTGAAGCTTCAGCGTCGGCACCAACATCCACGACTACCCCAGCAAACTCATGCCCCATCACAAGCGGGTAGTGATAAGTCCTACCCTTGAATGCACGCGGAACATCGGAGGAGCAGACACCACATGCACCAATCTTGACAACAACCTCGCTCGCACCTGGGGCAGGCATATCTCTGTTTTCAAGAAACAGCA
>CAIRGS010000160.1 GCA_903878125.1 uncultured Nitrosomonadales bacterium
CGCGAAAGAACTCTTTGAATTTTTAACAACGAAACTGATTCGACCGGGTGGTTACCTAATTATCGCAGTGCCGAATCCAGACGGATACTTGAAGGAGCTGGATATAAATTTGTTGGATATGCCGCCCCATCACAACTCAAGCTGGAGTTTGAAGTGTTTTGAACAGCTACAGACTCTGTATGGCTTGACGCTGCTGGAGTACAAGAAGGAGCCGCTTAGATATGTGCATTATCATGGTTATTTGCAGTATTTAATTAGCGGTAATGCCAATATATCTATGCCTACTTGGAGAAGTCGATTATTCAATAAGCTGCAAGCGTTGTTAATTAGAATGCTTGCGCCGTTGACCTATTTGAATGGTCGTGAACGAATTGATGGCCAGACTCACTTGGTAGTACTTCGAAATGACAGATAAATTATTCGCTTTTTTGCTTGAGGGGTGCAGAGGAAATATTTTCGATATTTCGCTAGCCATGTCAATGGTTAAATTATGAACAAAAAATTAAAGGCAGTTTACCGACATCAAATGTTTTTTCCGGGGTGGCTTGCTATTTTTGTTAACCCTTTTTACTTTGCGCGATCAGGTTTGCGCGATGCAATGATTGAGCTTGCGCCGATGCTGTCAGGTCGGTTACTCGATGTGGGGTGTGGTTCAAAGCCCTATCAGTCATTATTCACCGTTGACGCTTACGTTGGGCTGGATATTGATGGCGAGGCATCGCGTAAGCGCGGAATTGCTGACCATCACTACGATGGGAATACGTTCCCGTTTGCCGATGCTTCATTCGACTCAGTTCTCTGTAATCAAGTGTTGGAGCATGTGTTTAACCCTGATGAGTTTCTGGGAGAGATTGTGCGGGTATTAATGCCGGGCGGGAAACTATTGCTCACCGTGCCTTTTGTGTGGGATGAGCATGAGCAACCTTACGATTACGCGCGATATTCCAGTTTTGGCTTGCGCGCGCTGCTGGAAAAGCAGGGCTTGAAAATTGTTCATCATAAAAAAATTGGCGCCGATGCGTCCATTCTTTTTCAGCTTGCGAACGCTTATCTGTTCAAGGTTACGCAAGGTTGGTCCAGGCCATCAAAGCTGCTGTTTACTGCATCTGTCATGGCAATCGCTAATGTAATGGGTTTGCTTGCCCGCCGAATGTTGCCCGACAATCCCGATCTCTTTCTTGACCATATAGTCCTTGCGGAGAAATCCTCTTGAATTCATATTTGAATAAAAAAGTTTTGATCACCGAAGGCCTTGGTTTCATCGGTTCGAATTTAGCCCGTGCACTTGTGGCTCAGGGTGCTGAAGTCACATTGGTAGATAGCCTTATCCCGCAATACGGGGGCAACTCATTTAACATAGAAGGCATCCGCGATAAGGTCACGGTGAATGTGTGTGACGTGCGCGATCCGTTTGCTATGGCTTATTTGCTTAAAGATAAAGATTTTCTGTTTAATCTGGCCGGGCAGACGAGCCACATGGACTCAATGTCTGATCCGCAGACCGATCTGGAAATTAACGCAGTTGCTCAACTTTCCATCCTTGAGGCATGCCGTAAGGTTAACCCCGGCATCAAGATTGTCTTCGCGAGTACCCGGCAGCTTTATGGTAAGTCTGATTACCTGCCCGTCGATGAGAAGCACCCCATTCGTCCTGTGGATGTCAATGGCATTAATAAATTGGCAGGGGAGTGCTACCACCTTCTTTATAACAATGTGTACGGTATTCGCGCCTGCGCGCTTCGGCTGACTAATACTTATGGGCCAGGCATGCGTGTCAAGGATGCCAGGCAAACCTTTTTGGGTATCTGGGTTCGAATGCTGCTGGAGGGTAAACCCTTTAAGATTTTTGGCGATGGCCTGCAGCTGCGTGACTTCAACTATGTGAACGACTGCGTCGAGGCTTTGTTGCTCGCGGGGGCAAGTGATGTCGCCAATGGCAAGATCTACAATCTGGGCAGTACAGAAGTGGTTGGATTGAAGGTGCTGGCCGAGATGATGGTTGATCTGGGTTATGGGGGGGCTTTTGAGCTAATCCCTTTCCCGCTGGAGCGCAAGGCAATAGACATTGGCGATTACTATAGTGATTTCTCGCTCATCAAAAAAGAGTTGGGCTGGCAACCGAAGGTCGGCTTACGTGAGGGATTGCAGCGGACAATGGCTTACTATCAGGCGCACTACCGCCACTATTGGGATAGAGAAGCATGATTTTGATGAATGATTTTAAGGCTGAGCCACCTGAGTTGCGTGAAGCAATGTTGGGTGCGGCACGGCGTGTACTGGAGTCCGGTTGGTATGTGCTGGGTAATGAAGTGGTAACCTTTGAGAAGCAGTGGGCTGCTGCCTGTGGTGTGTCCCATGCCGTGGGTGTGGGGAATGGCATGGATGCAATTGAGATTGCGTTGCGTGCACTCGATGTCGGGCCGGGCGATGAGGTTATCAGCACACCGATGACCGCTTTTGCTACCGTGCTCGCCATTTTGCGTGCGGGTGCAACTCCTGTACTTGCGGATATTGATCCTGAAACAGCACTGCTTTCGATTGATAGTGCTGCTCGGTGTGTTTCACCCAAGACAAAGGCATTGCTACTAGTGCATCTCTACGGCCAGGTTCGCAATATGAAAGCCTGGTCTGACTTTTGCGCCAGGCATGGAATAAAGCTGGTCGAAGATTGTGCACAAGCACATCTGGCGACATGGCAGGGCAAGGTCGCCGGTAGTTTTGGTATGGCGGGAGCATACAGTTTTTACCCGACCAAAAATCTTGGGGCTCCAGGCGATGCGGGTATGCTCGTTACAGATAATGAGGCTATTGCACAACGTGCCGGGAGGCTGCGAAACTATGGCCAAAGCATTCGCTACCACCATCCAGAACTTGGGATGAATAGCCGCTTGGATGAAATTCATGCTGC
>CAIRGS010000161.1 GCA_903878125.1 uncultured Nitrosomonadales bacterium
TATGCACCTGATTGATATGAGGTAGGTTATAAATAGCATAAAGCTCACCCATCTTGACTCGGGCGTTGGCCTCTTCAAGCGTCTCACGTGACGCAGCCTCGACCAAGGTCTCCGCATTTTCCATAAACCCCGCCGGCAGGGTCCAAAAGCCGTGTCGTGGTTCAATGGCGCGGCGACAGAGCAGTATCTTGTCTTCCCATTCGGGAATGCAACCAACCACCATCTTAGGGTTCTGATAATGAATAGTGCCGCATGCTGGGCACACGTGTCGCGGCAAGGTATCGCCTGCGGGAATACGCAGGTCGATCGGGTTGCCACAATCACTGCAATATTTCATAAGGGGATTTTTTGAAGGAATTTATGCATTGTTAAGTGAGCTGTAAGATCGTGTGAATTTTAACATGGGGACGAGTGTGCCAATTGCGAATTGAAGCCCTTATCGCGACAGACCAGCCTGCCGGTAGTGGTGTATTCTGCTATGATCCAGCAGGCTTTTAGCGAAGGCTGAACAATGGAAGTCCATTCCCCCTCATCATAAATCGACATGAAGATCGCTGTTGCTCAAATCAATTGTATAGTCGGTGATCTCACCGGCAATGCCGAAAAAATTCTGGCATTTGCCAATAGAGCAAAAAACATAGGGGCCGTATTGGTTGTTACACCGGAGCTAGCGCTATCCGGTTACCCACCCGAAGACTTGCTGCTACGAGAGGGCTTTCATCTGGCGTGTAAAAACATGCTCGCTAGCCTCGCATCTAAAATAACTGGCATCACGCTGCTGGTGGGGCACCCACATCTCATTGATGGAGCAATCTACAATGCCGCTTCAGTGGTACGTGACGGCAAGGTGGTTGACACATATCACAAGAATAGACTACCCAATTACACCGTATTTGATGAGCAGCGCTACTTTGAAGCCGGCATCAATCCCTGTGTTTTCGATGTAGCGGGCACGAAGTTTGGGGTCAATATTTGCGCTGATGTTTGGGAAAAGAGCGCTGTCACTCGTGCAAAGGAAGCTGGCGCAGATGTTCTGCTGGTGATGAATGCCTCGCCCTATCACATGGACAAACAAGCGACGCGTTACCAATTAATACGTCAACGCATCAGTGAAACGGGTATGGCCATCGTGTACATTAACTTAGTGGGTGGACAGGATGAGCTGGTATTTGATGGGTTTTCATTTGCCATGAATCGCCAGGGTGAGCTGACACATCAGTTTGGTGAATTCACTGAAGCGCTTGGATTGATTGAACTTCAGAATGGCATACCCTTACCGGGAGAGATCGAGCCACGACAAGTTTCGCAGGCAAGCATCTACCACGCACTATGCCTCGGTGTGAAAGACTATGTTGGCAAGAATGAGTTTCCAGGCGTATTGCTGGGGCTGTCTGGAGGGGTTGATTCCGCATTGACGCTCGCAATTGCGGTGGATGCGTTGGGTGCCAACAAAGTACGAGCGGTGATGATGCCGTCTCAATATACCGCTGACATGAGTCGAGAGGATGCGCGGTCAATGGCAGAAATATTGTGCGTTAGCTACAGTGAGATCGCTATCAAATCACTTTTCGAGGGTTTTTTGAGCACACTGGCCGAAGAGTTCAATGGGCTCGCACTGACCGGTAGGACAGATAACGTGGAAGAGAATCTGCAGGCGAGGATTCGCGGGACGCTGCTAATGGCATTATCGAATAAATATGGCTCTATCGTTCTCACAACTGGTAACAAGTCTGAAA
>CAIRGS010000162.1 GCA_903878125.1 uncultured Nitrosomonadales bacterium
GCGGTATTTAGCGGCTGGCGTACCTCATGGGTAAGCATTTTGAGAAGCTGATTGCGCTCTTCTGCAAGCGCCGCGCTTTGTTGTTCTTTAAATTTAGACCTTTCTGCCGTCGCCTGTACGCGATTTAATCTTCGCAATTGCTGCATTTGTTCGCGGCTCTGCCGCGCGACGGTAAGCCCGATAAACGCCATGTGAAAAAGGAACATAAAAATGCACAGAAGAATAAGGTGTACGGCGGGGCCTCTGCCTTCTTCTGCAAATCTAGTATTGCTGCCGATTGGATAGGCGTGAAATAAAAGATACAGGAAGCCTATCAATGAAGCGATCAGCACTGCAGTTGTAAAATATACTGGACGAAGCCCGGCCCATCTTTTGTTGGCGTGCATGTAGAACAGGCATGCGAGCGTTCCTGACATGCCTCCAAGTGTAATGAATAAAAAACGCAAGGGCGTGTCGACAAATATGATGACAGCCAGCCCAAAGGCAAATCCCGATATTGTGAAGGCATTCGGAATAAGATTTGAATTACGCCACAGGCGAGAACTTGAAAAGCATATGCCTTTCAGATTTCCCGCCATAATCGTAATGCCGCCTCCTAGCGCGCCCAAAGTCTCGTTTGACGTTACAAATGATGCTGCAATCAATAGGCAGCCGGTCACACTGACAAGATTGGAAGCGAGCCAGATATGTACCGACCTGCTCCATGCACCCCACAACATTATGCAAAATGAAAATATGATAATTTCGCCAAGGAAAATATACGTCCATGGCAGGGCGCCTTCGAACGTCATCTTGACCCCGCATTGGCAGGCAGCACTTCGATAACTTCGTTCAACTGGTAGCCTATTCCGTGCACGGTACGAAATGGAGATGGGCAGCCGGCCTCTCGTTCAATCTTTCGGCGTAAACGGAAAAACGCGGCATCTAAATTGCGATGGTCATCGCCTCCAGTAACCCCTGAAGAGCGGGCTAAATCTGCGCGACTAACCGATGCCTCGACGTCTTCGGATAGCTTTCTGATCAATTTGCTTTCTATTCGGCTCAACGCCACCCTTAACTGCGCCGGCGACGTTAGCTCCATAAAATCATGTGAAATCTTCCATGATGTTGTCCGCACGCGCGGTTCGCCAAAGCGCCGCCATATCGATGAGACGGCATGTGTCACTTGATCTAACCGGACAGGCTTGTTGACGAACATGTCGGCCCCTGCAGCCAATGTGGAGTTAAAGGCATCGGGTCCAAGCCGTCCGCTGACAACCAAAATACCGGCTGTGCTGCGCCCGCGGATAAGGGCTGTCAAATCAGTCCCATCAATCCCGGGCAATCCAAGATCAATTACAAAGAAATCATAACTTTCAATAGTGCCCGACCGTATCAATTCTTCTGCGGAATTGAACGTGACGCAACTCCCGGCGCGGAGCCTGAGATATTCAGCCAGAAATTCGGCAAAGTCTGCGTCGTCGTCAACGATGCAAATGTTGGACGGAAATGGTTCCATAAATCGCGCCTTGTTTAACAGCTTACTTTTGCAATCTCTCGCCAGTTTGAAGCACAGGTCGATGAGGTCAAACGAAAACGTCCACAAGCTCCAGAAAAGCCCGCGTCAGCGATGAGAACTTACAAAACTCAGCGCTAACTACCTTGTGGTGCGATGCCGATGAGCAACAAATTAACCATATCTTACGAAATTGTCAACGGTCATTCGCGCCAAAATGGCAGTAATCCTGTCAATTCCTCAACCCCTCCGGTGCGTGAATCTTGTATATTTATCAGCATCTAAAGGCCGAATCTCTTTCGAATTGGCCTTTGGGATAGCGGTCACGGCACCCCTTTGCCGTCACATCGGCAATTATCTTGTTTGTCATTTAGTAAGATATGGCGTTTACTATGCAATATAGTGATATCATGTCACTACAATAATTCGTTCATCTCACCAGCAAACGAGTAATTATCGCCATGAAACCAACAGTTCTAGCAAAGGTCGTATTGGGGATAGCATGCGCTGTCTTCGTCGTGCCTGCCACACCGGCCCATGCCCAGTCAGAAAATGACGCATGGCGCTTTCAATCCACTGCAGAAGCGTCAAACCGTGCCTTTATCGAAGACATGCGCATGAAGCGCACCAGCGGGTTTTACAGCGCGCCGCAGTA
>CAIRGS010000163.1 GCA_903878125.1 uncultured Nitrosomonadales bacterium
GCCCAACTTGATTTGGTGATCGCGAGCCGAGACATCGTTGGCGCACGTATACCCAAGCACATAAACAAGGGCATGTTCACGGGAGACATTTTTACAGACACGGCCGATCACGACCGCCAGTTCACATTCATAGTCGACTTCTGTACTCGGCAGGTGCGTCGGAATTTCAATGGGATCGCCGGGGTGTTGCAGGGCATTGATCCCCTTGACGAAAAGAATCGGGCGTTCGGGACGCTTGGCGCCGGTTTCATCCGCGTGTCGTCCATAATTGAGGCCGATACACAAAATCTGGGCTGGAGCAATCGGGGCTAATAATTTGGTGATGACTGCACGTTCGGCGCTCACCTTGAAATCGCCATAGATATTTCCATCAATGCGAAAAGATGAACCATCAGGCTGTTCAGACCCATAGTGGATGGTGCCTTGGGGATTAGAATAGCGGATGATTTTCATAAAACAGGAAGTTGGTTAGTGGGTATGAGGGCAGAGACTCAGTCTTTTATGGTGGGCCCAGCCATGACTCCATAAGTCTGATTTTTAAAATCTATAGCGGCGAATGGTTAAAAGTCGACTCTAACGCATGCCGCGCCTCGGATGATTAAGCAAACGCTGGTTGTTGTAGGGAAATACTGAGCATTCCAGTGCCATATTAATTTTAGATCATCTGCCCTTTCGCGCTAGTATTGGTTGCTCTCGATTAGCTTAAAATGAGCGGAAGAAATCTCCTTGCGGACAACTGTAGCCGGCCAGAATTTTCTGGCATGCAGCTTGTTGAAATAAAGATAGAGGTGAATGCGGCGACGATTGATAGCCTAGAAACCATCTTGCTCGATCTGGGCGTGGCGGGCTGGAGCTTATTGGAGGATATTATCGAAAAACGTGCTTGGATCGTTGGTATTTTTTGTGATGCGTTAGAAGCGAGCGCCGCGTGGACTGAGTTGAGCCTCTTGTTGGCTGGAATGACCGTGGGGCAGCCCATGGAGCGACTGCTCGCTGACGAGGACTGGAAGAATAGCTATAAGATTCATTTTAAAGCGTGGAAATTTGGCCGCCTCAACTGGGTGCCTATTTGGGAACAGGATATTTTTGTGCTGCCAACTGGGGAGGAGGTTTTGTGGCTTGATCCAGGGATGGCCTTTGGCACTGGCAATCATGAGACCACTCGACTGGTGGTCGAACGTCTGGTGCGCTTTGCCGAGGGCAATAATGGTCAAGGCCGTGTCATTGACGCTGGTTGCGGTTCAGGGATTTTGGCCCTTTCGGCTGCCAAGCTGGGTTTTTCAGCCGTGAGCGGCTTTGATAATGATGCCGAGGCTATTCTTGTGAGTGAGAAGAATGCGGCCTTGAATGGACTCGCCGGAAAAGTGGAGTTTTATACTGGCGACCTCGTAACTGGTCTAGTCGGGCGCCAAGCCGAATTAATTTTAGCCAATATTCAGGCTGATGTGCTACGCGCTTATGCTCGCCAGCTATGCTCAGCGGTGGCGCCCAGCGGCCAATTAGTCCTTAGTGGCATTTTGAGCCAAGAATTAGCGCAAGTCCGTGAGGAGTTTACCGTGCTTGTCCCTAGTTGGCGGATTGAGACCCGTATCTTGGGTGAATGGGCCGACCTTTCGCTTACTCGAACTTCTTAAACAAATATCCGCTGTTGATCGAACCCCAGACTTGGATTCCTCGGGCATTGTAGCCGCGGTCCCAAACTTTAATTTGCTGGGGTCCTATTGATAGTTCGGTGGTGGCGTAGCTGGCCCCCCGAAGCTCACTGGCGCCTCCTCGTCCCGCCGTCTTACCCGTAAAGGTGCCATCAGGGTGGGCCTGAATTATTAAAGCGCCTTCTTGTTGTAAGGTGCAATCTGTCGGGCTCAGTTTATCGATTAGGGCAGGATTTTTCCAGGCGCCTGTGGCGGCGATGGGGTCCGGTAAATTAAAGATGTGGACGTCTATATCGCCATCCTCCCTTGCGGTGCACTGATAAATGAACTGACGATAGGGATGCTCCGGAGCATCCGTGAGCGCCTGTTCAAGATACAGCCATCGTCCATCGGAGCGGTCGCTCCAAATGCGGCTGACGTGTAAAGTGATATTACGAAAATCTTGATCAGCGAGTGCTTGTTCAGCTGTGGTAAATGAGCCGATCATGGCAGTCGCCAATCGCTCCAAGCTTGTGGCCCCAGCAATTATTTTTGGCGCAAGCAAAAATCCGCTAATTAAAAAACATAGAAAGGTGCGCATGAGATCAGATAAACCGCCAGACACCGTGCAGCAAAGTGAGGTTCCCTGCTAACCACAAAATCCAAAACCAGCGATTGATTGGTAAGAGTAAGTTAAAACAGATGGTCAACGGGAGGACGCTCCGGCAGGCAGCCCAATAGCCGGACCAAACCCATGAGCTCAGAAATATGAGTAAAAGAGAGTAAATTGCTCCGATCCGCCACCAAGGGGCCGACCATTGTGGCCGGCGCCATACTACCCAAGCCTGGGTCATCAGGCCTAGGATGGCCAAAAGTCCAAAGGTATAGCGCCCATTAAAATTGCCCTTAAATATTTCCGCTGCCGATAGATTAATCTGCGCAAACAGGCCAATTAGCGGCCAATTGAAGTTACCCCAACTCGTATCCTGCCCCACGCCGCTGAAGCGCTGTTGCACGTAAAGCGCCCAAAGGGCTAGAGGGAGAACAGCAAGGAAGAGCAAAAGTCGCCTGCCGCTTCGACGGGCTGGGCCGATGAGGCTGTTTCCGTACAACGCGATGGTCCCGAGCACGCTGGTTTCCTTAGTCAGGTTGCCTAAAGCCAACCACAGGGTCGATTTTGAATTTTTCTCACTTAGCTGGGCCTCTACCGCTAAAGCTAAAAAGAGCAGGGCCGGTAGGTCCACGAGCGATTGCCGGACGCTATCTAAGACCCCGATGCTGAACATGCAACCGATCCAGCGGGCAAAACTTTGCCAGTCATTACCGCTTAGATGGCGACGCAGAAGCCAGCCGAGCGCGAACCAGCAAGGAATATTCAGTAAAGCATAGGCCTAAAGGGTAAGCCAAGAATTACCCAATCCAATGAAGGCAGCGACGGTCGGTGCCAAGATGCGGCGTGCGCGATAAGCCGGAGCATCAATAACTCGATCCAGTTCAGGGCTAACAAGCAGAGGATCTAGCGCGATCGCTGCATAAAATTGCCCATCATAACCGCTCGATTGAGGCACTGTCGAAATCGGCAAATCTTGCAGCCGGCTAGAACGGCGTTCCTGCCATTTTTCACCGAAACGAATCAGCGGTGTAAACCCTGTTCGAGGACTCCATTTAGACAAAATGAGGGCAACAAAGACTAATCCCGCTATCCAATACGCACGGCGGATCATGGGCGGGATGGAGAAATTAACCGCGAGGATGGATTATCGCGGTTATGGCAGGGTAAGCTAAAAATTTCTCCTTCGCCCTCAGAACAGATCGGTGGGGGTCCGCGACATAAAGTCTTCCATGTATGCGGTGGTGGCCTTGCCTTCAATAAAAACAGGATCACTCATAATCGCCTTATGCAGAGGGATCGTTGTTTTGATGCCACGAACTAAATATTCGCTCAGCGCCCGATAGGATCGTTGCAAAGCGATTTTGCGAGTCGGTCCATAGCAGATGAGTTTACCGATCATGCTATCGTAATACGGCGGGATAGAGTAGCCACTGTACGCGTGTGAATCAACGCGCACCCCTAATCCACCTGGCGCGTAGTAGAGGCTAATTGTGCCGGGGGATGGAATGAAATTGCGCGCGGGATCCTCGGCATTAATCCGGCACTCGATCGCGTGTTTCTCGAATTTGATATCGCTTTGGTCAAAGCTTAGCTTTTCCCCGTTAGCTATATTGATCTGCTGTTTAATCAGGTCGATCCCGGTGACTTCTTCTGTCACTGGGTGCTCCACCTGAATGCGAGTATTCATTTCGATGAAATAATAATTACCTTTCGCATCGACGAGGAACTCAATGGTTCCCGCATTTTGATATTCTGCCGCCTCTGCCGCCTTAATAGCCGCCTTACCCATTTTTTTACGTAAATCAGGGGTCAAGAAAGGCGAGGGAGACTCTTCAATAAGTTTTTGATGCCGGCGCTGTACCGAGCAATCACGTTCCCCTAAATGCAGCACCTTCCCATGGCTATCAGCAAGAATCTGGAATTCAATATGCCGTGGCTTTTCGATATATTTTTCTATGTAGACCGATCCGTTGCCAAAAGCCTTCTCTGCTTCGTTGCGGGCAACATGAAATTCCTTCGCAAAAGAGATGTCATTATGCGCGATGCGCATTCCTCTGCCACCACCACCAGCCACTGCTTTAATAATGACGGGATAGCCGATTTTGCGGGCCGTTTTGACCGCTTCTGCTTCGCTATCGACGGGACCGTCTGATCCGGGGACAGTGATTACACCCGCTTTTCGGACCGTATCCTTGGCGACTGCCTTATCGCCCATCATTCTGATGCTCTTAGATTTAGGGCCAATAAATTTGATATTACATGATTCACATTGCTCAGCGAATTTAGCATTTTCCGAAAGAAATCCATAGCCTGGATGAATCGCATCTACGTCTGCAATCTCCGCCGCACTGATGATGCGATCAGCTCTCAGATAGCTATCGGAACTTCTAGGCCCACCTATGCAGATAGCCTCGTCGGCGAGTTGAACATGCAATGATTGGACATCGGCCTCTGAATAGACGGCTAGGCTCTTAATCCCCATTTCACGGCATGCCCGAACGATGCGGAGTGCGATTTCACCGCGATTGGCGATGAGGATCTTTTTTATCATGCTGGTAATTATATATTAAAATGTAGCAATGCTCCGCCTAGTTACGCGGTATATTTGTTAGCCTTGTTTAATTTTAAATAGTCGCTGCCCGTATTCAACCGGCTGGCCACTTTCGACCAGTATCTCTACAACCGTTCCCTTGGTCTCGGCTTGAATTTCATTCATAATTTTCATCGCTTCAATAATGCAAACCACTGTTTTTTCCTCAACTTTCGCGTTTGCATCGGTAAACGGCGGTGTTTCTGGAGAAGGAGATCTATAGAAAGTCCCTACCATTGGGGATTTTACATAAGTATATCCTGCTTCATCCGAGCCATGGTCGTTTGATTGCCCCGCTGGTTTGATCGTATTGAGGGTTTCGCTCGATGACTGAGGAGTGGTTGCCGGGAGCGAAGTTATCGGGGCTGTAGTAAAGATCGGCTGTCCACTAGGACCTCTTTTTATCTTAATCTTGAAGCCGTTCTCCTCAAACTCGAACTCTGATAGCTCTGAGCGCTTCATGAGGTCGATTATCTGTTTAATTTGTTTTAGGTCCAAGCATTCGCCTTAGTTAAGGGTTATCGCACTTGTTTAGTTTAGCGGGTAAGAATTAACCAGAAATAAAGACTCAACTGCAATGTAAATTTTCGATTTGGGTCAGTTGCTAAATTATTCAAAAACGGTAGATTTAGGCTTAAAATGAGTAAAATAGCCTTAAAATGATCAAATATTGCTCAAAAATTGATATATTTAGAAAACGGACTCGCTGGTGTAGACGGGACTAGAAGGTAATTTCTAAAAGAATAACAAGTCAGAAACTTGTGAAATATTTTACACAGATTTTATAGCCTATTACATTATCTATTATGATTTTAAAAATAATGGAAGCTATAGCCATTTTTTAGGCAAAGGTAGTCTTCTCGGTTTTTAGCAGCTATTTCTGTAAATAAACAAAGATACCTTATGGAAAAAGCCAATTCCTGGATCTCCGCCACCAACGCGGGCATGTTCACATCTTCATTTTTAAAGAGGCATGCATTCGCCTTTCGCGCGAGATGTTAGATGCACGTTAACTAGAAATATCCTTATCATGATTATTTTTAGCTTTGAAAGGCGGAAAGGCTGAAAGACACCCCCGATTTACATCTTTGCAGCTCATAGTTGGTGTCATAGACGTATTTCAAAAGTCAGGATGTTAAATGGAGATCAATTCGTGGGGGAAACGCGTTTTGGGAGCTCAAAATCTCATATAAGTTATACAAAGTTCGTGGTTGTTAATTCGGCGGGCCTAAAATGGGTCTTCAATCCATTAAAAATCGTTCTTCCGGGTAGCGAAATGCGGATGCGATATTCGCCATGGTTTTATTTGAGAATATCGATAAACATGGTGAGGTATGTATAGCACGATGAGTTCTTTTGGCCGTTATTCATGGGTAAATTTTAATATTTGTATTTTATAATTGGATACAAATAATTTATAAATTATGTGAAGTGATTAATGCACAGTTATGGTCGCCGGGTGGGCAACTTAGTGATTGTAAAATAAAATCATATCTCTCTGTTTATATTTAATTTATGGAAGTGTTAAGTAATTATTATAGAAATAACTTGAATAAGAATATGGGGATAGCATGGTCCCCGTCCCTTCGGTTGTTCTGTCGTTAAAAAAGTGATGGTGCTAGCGAA
>CAIRGS010000164.1 GCA_903878125.1 uncultured Nitrosomonadales bacterium
CCTTCAAGTGCAGGAGAAGTACCGGAAGATAGATGAGATTCCGTTTGACTTCGTGCGGCGCCGAATGTCGGTTGTGGTGGAAGATAAAAGCGGATTGAATATGCTGATCTGTAAAGGCGCAGTCGAAGAAGTGCTGAGTCTGTGTACGTCTGTGGAACTGAATGGCGAGGTCATTGCTGTTCAGGCCGAGCATGATACCAGACGGCGGCAGCTTGCGGATGAGCTGAATGGTCAAGGTTTCCGCGTGATTGCCTTGGCTTACAAGCAAATGCAGGGCGCATCGGATGAGCCGGTTTATGCGATCAAGGATGAGTCTGACCTGATCCTGCTCGGTTTTCTGGCCTTTCTCGATCCACCCAAGGACACCGCTGCCGAGGCCTTGAAGCGGCTGCACAGACTGAACGTGGACGTCAAAATCCTGACCGGCGATAACGAAATTGTCACTGCATACATCTGCAATGAAGTGGGCATGCCGGTCGAGCATCTGTTGCTCGGTTCTCAAATTGAGGTAATGAGCGATGACGAACTTGCTGTTGCCGTAGTTGTAAGCAGCGTGTTTGCTCGGCTTGCTCCTGCGCACAAAGAGCGCATCATCCGCGCGTTGCAGAGCAAGGATCACGTAGTCGGCTTCATGGGCGATGGCATCAATGACGCCCCAGCGCTCAAGGCTGCCGATGTAGGTATTTCAGTGGATAGCGCGGTCGACATTGCCAAGGAGTCTTCCGACATCATCCTGCTGGAAAGCAACCTGTTGATATTGGAGCAGGGCGTGCTGGAGGGGCGGCGGGTATTCGGCAACATCATCAAGTACATCAAGATGGCGGCAAGTTCCAACTTCGGTAACATGTTAAGCGTGGTCGGGGCAAGCGTGTTTTTGCCCTTTCTGCCGATGTTGCCAATCCAGGTGTTGATCAACAACTTGCTGTACGATTTCTCGCAGACCACGATCCCCACCGACGAGGTGGACGCCGACTGGCTGACCAAGCCGCGCAAGTGGGCGATCGGTGAGATCGAGCGTTTTATCCTGTTTTTCGGCCCGATCAGTTCGATTTTCGACTACCTTACATTCTTCATCATGCTGTATCTATTCAACAGCTGGCAAAATCCGGCACTGTTCCATACCGGTTGGTTCGTGGAATCCATCTTCACCCAGACGCTGATCATCCACGTTATTCGCACAAACAGGATTCCGTTTATCGAAAGCCGGGCCAGCTGGCAGCTGATTGCCACTTCGCTGATAATCATTGCAGTGGGCGCGTTGCTGACGGTTTCGCCACTGGCCGAATCGCTCGGATTTGTTGCGTTGCCGCCGCTGTACTGGCCGCTGCTGGGGGTCATGTTGCTGTGCTATATGATCTTGACCCAGTTGGTGAAGACCTGGTTTATCCGCAGGTTTGGCGAATGATCGCGGTGATGGAGAGAATGTAATATTGGGTCACACCACTATCAAAACCGCTAACCCTGACTTTTTTAGAGGTGCCCTAAATCCTCGCGCCGCAGCATGAATACAAACTCGTCTCCTGCTGATACCTCTAGCCAGATGAAAGGCAGGTTGGAGTATGCGGCTTCGAGTGCGGGACGATTATGGCCGATCTCGACCACCAGCAATCCATTGGGGTTGAGGTGGTCGGCCGCATGTTTCAATATTTCGCGTGTAGCATCCAGCCCATCTGCGCCGCTGCCCAATGCGAGCTGCGGTTCATGCCTATATTCAGGCGGTAGCGAGGTCATGGATGGCGCATCCACATAAGGGGGGTTACTGATGATGACGTCGTATTGCTTGCCCTTCAGATTAGAAAATAGATCTGACTTTATTATATTGATTCGTTTTTCCAAGCCATAGTCAGCAACATTGCGCTGTGCAACTTCCAATGCGTCAGGAGAAATATCCACAGCATCAACTACGGCATCCGGGAAAGCGTGCGCAGCCAAAATTGCGAGGCAGCCGCTGCCAGTGCATAGATCCAACACATCGGTCACGATCTTTGTATCGGCTATCCAGGGCGCAAATTGCTCCCGTATCAGTTCAGCGATAAATGAGCGTGGCACGATGACGCGCTTGTCCACATAAAAGCGGAAGTCACCTAACCAAGCTTCATGCGTCAGGTAGGCGACAGGAATTCGTTTGTCTACACGCTGCTTGAGCAATGCGAGCAATGCATTTTTTTCTTCAGCAATTAGTCGCGCGTCGAGAAAAGGATTTAGTGTGTCCAGTGGCAGATGCAGAGTGTGCAGAATAAGGTAGGCTGCTTCATCATATGCGCTGGTCGAGCCATGTCCGAAGCTGAGCTTTGCTTCGTTGAATGCGCTTACCGTAAAGCGCAGCCAGTCACGTACGGTGTGAAGTTCGTTGGTGCAGTCGAAATGGTGCAATGCACTCATGTTTTATTAACCAGAAGATTGACCAGTGTGCGGCAATAGATTTCGGACAATACATCCAAGTCGGTCACGGATACGCATTCATTGAGTTTATGTATCGTTGCATTGAGCGGACCGAACTCAATCACTTGCGGGCAGATATCGGCTATGAAGCGCCCGTCCGATGTGCCGCCACTGGTGGAAAGTTCGGTTTCGATACCCGTTACTTCCTTGATGGCAGCGCCCACGGCATCTACCAGATCACCGCGTGGTGTGAGATAGGGCTTGCCGGACAGTGACCAGGTCACATCATAATTCAGCCCATGCTGATCAAGAATGGCGTGGGTCTTGGCTTTTAGTTCGTCCACTGTGCTCGCTGTTGAAAAACGAAAATTGAATACAATTTCCACCGTGCCTGGAATAACGTTGGTTGCCCCGGTGCCGCCGCGTATGTTGGAAGTCTGCCAGGTAGTGGCCGGAAAATAGGTGTTTCCATGATCCCATGTCATTGCGGCCAACTCTGTGATGGCCGGAGCGGCAAGATGGATGGGGTTATTGGCCAGGTGCGGATACGCGATGTGGCCTTGCACCCCTTTCACCGTAAGCGTGCCTGAAAGCGAACCGCGTCGTCCGTTTTTGATGGTGTCGCCGGTTTTGGCCGATGAGGTTGGCTCGCCCACGATGCAGTAATCCATTTTTTCGCCGCGCATTTTCAATAGCTCTACCACGCGAACTGTGCCATTTACGGCTATGCCTTCCTCATCGGAAGTCAGCAACAAGGCAATTGAACCGGCATGGCCCGGGTGCGCTGCCACAAATTGTTCAATGGAGGTAACGAAGGCAGCCAGTGAACCTTTCATGTCGGCAGCGCCGCGCCCATATAACATTCCATCGCGTATGGTTGGAGTAAATGGATTGCTGGTCCACTGGTCCAGAGGGCCGGTCGGCACGACATCGGTGTGGCCGGCAAAACATACCACAGGACCGCTGCTACCGCGCCGAGCCCACAGATTGTCTACATTGTCGTAACGTAACGTTTCCAGCTTGAATCCAAGTGGCTCGAGGCGTGCGCCGATGATAGCCAGACAGCCTTCATCCAGCGGCGTGAGTGAACGACAGGCGATAAGTTGTTTGGCAAGTTCCAAGGTGGTGGACATAGATAGATTAAGACTTGAAGTTGAAAATTTTTTCGTAGCGGGCATCGTCGAAGCCGATAAGCAGCAGCTTGCCATCATGTTCCAATAGCGGGCGTTTAATGACGCTGGTTTTTTCCAGCAGCAGTGGCAATGCGCTAGTGTTATCTTTGATAATTTGTTTTTGTTCTGCCGACAAGCCGCGCCAAGTCAGACTCTTGCGGTTGATTAGACTTTCCCAGCCTATCTGTTGCAGCCAGCTCTGTGCCAGTTCCATTTCAAGCCCCTGTTTTTTAAAGTCGTGAAATTGATACTCGGCGCAATGCTGCTCCAGCCAAGTGCGGGCTTTCTTTACAGTGTTGCAATTTGCAATGCCATACAATTTCATCTTGTTAAATTAATTGGCATATTTAAAAATTTTTAATTTGATCAGTTTGACATTTGACATCGTCGAAGTCGCATGCAATCTGACGTGGTGAACTACGAGTAATGGATCAAGGATGACAAATTGCTGGCCGAGTCAGCGTTGAGCAAAGCATCTTCCTTGGTGATCTCACCTTTTTTGAACAGCTTGTACAACGCCTGTTCAAAGGTCTGTGAACCGGGCGATACACTTTGGTCGATAGCATCGCGAATTTTGTCGATCTCATCATTTTTAATTAGCTCTGAGATAAGTGTTGTATTGAGTAAAATTTCCACAGCAGGCACCAACGTGCCATGCAAGCTGGGTACCAAACGTTGAGAAATTACAGCCCGCAAACTCATCGCAATGTCGGCGAGTACTGCTTGACGAGTATCTCGTGGAAAGAGATTTACGATGCGGTTCAGTGCATGGTAGCTATTATTAGCGTGCAGCGTGGACAGGCACAAATGGCCGCTCTGGGCAAAGACCAGCGCATGCTTGAAGGTTTCACGGTCGCGGATTTCACCTATCATTAGTACATTAGGCGCCTCGCGCATGGCACTTTCCAGTGCACTGCCATAGGAAAGCGTGTCGGTACCGATTTCACGTTGATTAATAATGGATTTATTATGTTTAAACAGGTACTCGATGGGGTCTTCAATAGTCAGAATATGACCAGAGACAGTGAGTTTGCGATGCTCAATCATGGCTGCCATTGTGGTGGATTTGCCCGATCCAGTTGCACCCGCAACCAATACCAGGCCACGTTTTTCCATAATAAGTTGACTCAATACCGGTGGCAGATTCAGTTCCTCGATATTAAGAATGTTAAACCGTATATAACGGATGACAATGGAAATGCTGCCTCGTTGGCGGAAAATATTGACCCTATAATTTCCGGTATCCAAGACGCGATAGGAAAAATTCATTTCCATGCTGGATTGGAAGGTCGCGATTTGTTCCGGTGTCATTATTTCATAGGCGATGCGCTCAATAGTTTTGCTATCCAGTTTCTCTGCGTTCACTGGCATAACCACGCCATTAATCTTGATGTTGATTGGAGCACCCGCAGAGAAGAAAAGATCAGAAGCCTGCTTGTCGGCTGCCAGCTTTAGAAAAGGTGTAATGATCATAATCTTTGCCCCGGATTAAATCTCGCTTTAAATCCCACGCAGTAGCTCATTAATACCAACTTTTGCCCGGGTTTTTGCATCCACTTTCTTAACGATCACGGCGCAGTACAGGCTGTAACTGCCATCCTTGGAGGGCAAGTTGCCGGACACTACCACTGAGCCTGCCGGTACGCGACCAAAATGCACTTCGCCAGTATCGCGATCGAAAATCTTGGTGCTTTGCCCGATGTACACACCCATTGAAATCACTGCACCTTCTTCAACAATCACGCCTTCGACAATTTCAGAGCGTGCACCGATGAAACAGTTGTCCTCGATAATGGTCGGGTTGGCCTGCACCGGTTCCAGCACACCGCCTATGCCGACCCCGCCACTTAAATGCACGTTCTTGCCAATCTGCGCGCACGAACCGACCGTCGCCCAAGTATCAACCATAGTGCCTTCATCCACATAAGCGCCAATATTGACGTAAGAGGGCATCAAGACTACGTTCTTGGCGATGAAGGAACCCTTGCGCGCCGCAGCTGGCGGCACAATGCGGAAGCCGCCCTCACGAAAGTCGCGCGAGTTGTAGTCGGCAAACTTGGATGGCACCTTGTCGTAATAATTGGTAAAGCCGCCCTTGATGAAAGCATTGTCTTCCATGCGAAAAGACAATAGCACGGCTTTTTTCAGCCATTGATGGGTTACCCACTGACCGTCTATTTTATCCGCCACTCGCAGAGTGCCGTGGTCGAGGTGGCCGATAACGGTGTCCACCGCATCTTTCAGTTTCGCATCTACGTTGCGCGGTGTAATTTCGGCACGGCGTTCAAAGGCGGGTTCGATAATCTGTTGCAGTTGTTCCATGATATTCCTAGTCAAGTTTGCGGGTAAATTCGGCGATGCGATGCGCGGCTTCCAAAGTTTCGCTCAGCTCTGCTACCAAGGCGATGCGGATAAAATCTTTGCCTGGATTTACGCCATGTGCATCACGCGCCAGGAAACTGCCGGGCAGCACTGTAACATTATAGTCTCGATGCAGATATTGCGCGAAGCTGGTGTCAGCTATGGGTACCCGTAGCCACAGGTAAAAACTGGCATCCGGCAGAGCAACTGGCAGCACGGGTTTCAGGATGCTGATAACCTGTGAAAATTTCTCCGCATACAGGCGGCGGTTTTCGGCGACATGTTCTTCATCCTGCCAGGCGACGGCGCTGGCGGCTTGCACTGCCGGATTCATGGCGCAGCCGTGGTAAGTGCGATACAGCGTGAACTTCTCTATTGTTTTTGCATCGCCCGCCACAAAGCCGGAACGCATGCCGGGCACATTGGAGCGTTTGGACAAGCTGAAAAAAGACACCAAATTGCGGTAATCGCTGCGTCCCAGTTGCTGCGCTGCTTGTAGCGCTCCGAGCGGCGGCGTTTCGAAATAGATCTCAGAATAGCATTCGTCGGCAGCGATGATAAAGTCGTAACGGTCGGCCAGATCGAATAGCGTTTTCCATTCTGCAAGTTCAATTACATGCCCGGTCGGGTTGCCAGGCGAGCACACATAAATCAGCTGCGTGCGCTGCCAAACATCCTGCGGCAATTGATCAAAATTCAACGCATAGTTATCTTCCGGCAGGGTGTTGAGGAAATAGGGCGTGGCACCAGCCAGCAGTGCTGCGCCTTCATATATTTGATAGAACGGGTTAGGACAAATCACGGTTGGGTTGTCGCACGTACGATCAATTACCGCTTGGGCAAAAGCAAATAGCGCCTCACGACTGCCGTTCACCGGCAGAACTTGTGATTTTGCATTCAATGCAGGAAGTTCATAACGTTGCTCAAGCCAGCGGGCGATGCTGCCACGTAGCGCGTCACTGCCTGCGGTTGTGGGATAATTCGAAAGTCCCGACAGATTGCCGCTTAATGCGTCACTAATGAATCGCGGAGTGGCATGCTTTGGTTCCCCAATGTGCAAGCTGATAGGCCGATAGGTTGAATTGGGTGCAACTGAGCTAAATAAATTGGCGAGTTTCTGGAACGGGTAGGGCTGCAGACGATCAAGATCAGGATTCATAATTTTTTGCTTAAACTGAGTAGACACAATTATAAAGGCGTAGCGAGTGGCATCAAAACAAAAAATTTTGTCTGTGATAGGCCTGTTGATCGGTGCGCTGGTGTGGGGGCTGATGTGGTATCCATTTCGCGCATTACAAAATATGGGAGTAGGCGGCGAATTATCTACGTTGCTCAGCTATTCTATGGCCATGATATTAGGCCTTCTGTTATTGGGGCCGATATGGCGTGAGCTAAGAGTTGCCGGATGGCTGAGTATTGTTTTGATGGCGAGTGCTGGCTGGACTAATTTAGGTTATGTTCTGGCGATGTTGGACGGCGAAGTAATGCGTGTGTTGCTGCTGTTCTATCTCGCGCCATTGTGGACGGTATTCTTTTCATACTGGCTGCTTGGTGAAAAATTAAATCATTACGGCTACGCCATTATTGCGCTGTCATTGGGTGGCGCGTTCGTTATGCTGTGGGATACGCAGCATGGTTTGCCGCTGCCGCAAAATCAGGCGGAATGGATAGGTCTTTCAGCGGGGATTAGTTTTGCTTTATTGAATGTAATGGTACGTCGCACGCAACATCTGAGCGTTAATTTCAAAGTTGCCAGCGTATGGTTTGGCACAATATTGTTCACCACTGTGTTGCTGTTGTTCCAGGGTCATGTCATAACGCAATTGCAGAACATCACGCCGGAAGCGTGGTGGTTTCTATCGTTGGTTGGATTGGTGTTATGTGCCGTTAGTTTTGCGGTGCAATATGGACTGACTTATCTGCCCGCCAACCAAGCTATTGTTTTGTTTCTATCCGAACTGGTGTTTGCAGCCGTATCTTCATATTTATTGACGGATGAGGAAATGGAACTTCAGGATATTATCGGTGCACTGCTGATTGTTTCAGCCAGCTTGCTGTCTGGAAAATGCATACCACACCATGAAAAATAATTTTTTTGGAAAAATAAAGTAAATGAATAAGGCAAAATTTATTACCTTTGAAGGGGTGGACGGGGCAGGTAAAAGCACCCATTTGGCCTGGTTTGCCGAGGCTTTGCGCAAACGCGGCAAAGAGGTGCTTGTAACCCGTGAACCGGGCGGTACCCCATTGGGCGAGTGTTTGCGTGAAATTCTGCTAAATCAGCCCATGCGCGCAGAAACGGAAGCCCTGTTAATGTTCGCCGCTCGCTTTGAACATATCGAGCAGGTTATCAAGCCAGCTTTACAACGGGGAACTTGGGTGGTTTCCGACCGTTTTAGCGACGCCAGTTTTGCCTATCAGGGTGGGGGCAGGGGGGTGAAAGTTAAAAAGCTGGAACAATTGGAATGCTGGGTACATGAAAGTTTTCAGCCGGATTTGACATTGTTGTTTGACCTTCCAGTTGAGGTGGCACGCCAACGATTGTCGAAGAATGAAACGCTGGATCG
>CAIRGS010000165.1 GCA_903878125.1 uncultured Nitrosomonadales bacterium
CATCTTCCTGGCTCGCCAGTGAATACAGATACAACTCAAACTCGCTGCGATCATGGCGCGTCAGCACTTCATACATAAGTTTGCCCATCACATGTACGCGAAAATCCGCCGACAAATAGCCAATGCGCAATTTTGTGCGCTGCGTCCGATAGGGAGAAACCAGCGGGAATTCGGAGAAATGTTGGCGTTTAACTGCCTCGTTGTAAGCATGGTACAAACGCAGTAGTTGCGCTTGTGGCAGATCGAAGTACTGCGCCAAGCCTAAAATGTTATCCAGCACCCCGATGTCGCCATCTTTGAGTGGATGTGCCGACAAGGCTTGCAGGTAGTGTTGTTCGCGGGTGAAATCGCCCAGATAGCGGCACGCGGAAAGTCCGGCAACAAAAAACCAGTCGGTTTTTTTGTCCAGGCGCTCATATTTCTTGAATGCATCCAACCATTCCTCGGTGCGGTCGAGAAATTTCAGCAGTGAACAGAGATTGTCATGAGCTTCCTCATAGTCCGGTGCAATGTTTAGCGCCGCCTGGAAGTGTTCCACCGCCAGACTGTACCGTTTCTGTTTTTTAAGTATCAGACCTAAATTGAATTCTGCCTGTGGCAGGCTGGAGTTGCTTGCCAAGGCACGGCCGTAGGATTGCCGAGCATCCTCCAGTCGCTCCAGATTTTGATAGATATTGCCCAGATTGTTGTGTGCTTCGGCAAATTTTGGATTGATTGCGATGGCGCGCTGGTAGCCGGCAATTGCTGCATCGGTTTGATTCAGGAATTGCAGCGCCAGTGCCAAGTTGTAATGACATTGTGGGTGCTTGGGCTGCAGCGCCAGAACTTGCCGGTAGACCATCATGGCGTCCACTAGCCGTCCTGCTTGATGATGCTGCACTGCCTGTTGAAACAATTGGTCGGGATTATTCATGGATGATTAATTACAATTGTTATCAGAAGCTGAAATTAATGGTCGAACATGTAATGCCGCTGCAAAAAATTGCTCCATCTGACGCAATGGCGTCTCCACCGCAAAGATGGCATCGCTAGCTGTGGTTATGTGTTGCACAATTTGCTGATGCCAAGCCTTGTCTGTGCCAAGTCTGGATGCGATCTCTATATAATCTTTGTGATCGTGCGCGATCAGCTCATTCAAGCCCATACACTTCAACATACCGTAGCTTTGCCGCCCGCGCATGAATTTTCCTGGCATCGTTACCACTGGTAAACCGCAGGCCAGCGCATCCAGAGTTGTATTGCCGCCGGACCAATGCAGGGTGTCGAGCATTACGTCACACAGCATATTGACCCGCAAATAATTTTCATGGCCCATGCGTGGCAAAATTTTAATTTGACCGCCTTTCTCCATCCCGCTTTCATCCAATGCACCTTCAAGCCGCTTCATAAAGGCACGGGTAATTGAAATATCAGTGGCCTGAAAAAATACCAGCACAGCATTTTTATTCCGTGCCAGAATTTCCAGTAGCAGCTTATCGTTATCGGGATGAATTTTATATAACGATTGCGGGCAAAGATAAAGAACTCGCTCCTCTGGCAATGAAAAGTCTGAGCGAGTGGCTGGAGAAGGAAGTGCCGGTTTTAAATAGCACGTTCCGATTCCCTCCAGCAATATTAATTGCTCACTATAGTGCGCCTGCGCGTTTTGTGGCTCCATTAAAGCACTGGAAAAGAAATAATCAATATTGGCGAGGCCGGTGGTTACCGGATGTCCCCAGGCAGCACATTGCATTGGTGCCAAGCGCATGGCTGCCAATACAAATGCCCCCGTATCCATACCAACTTCCGGATAAATCAAAATATCCAGCTGGTCTTTCTTGACCTCCCTGCCAATATAATCAACCTCGCCAACAAGATGTTTATAGCAGTCCGAAGCATTGGTAAATTCTTGAGTTACTTGATCCTGCATATGCCCAATGTAATAGCAATAAATTTCAAATTTTCCTCGGTCAAGAGAAGTAACCCAGCTTTTAAAATACGACCCTACGGTGCAATCGCGCATAAAACTCGACAGGAAACCGATGCGCAAACGCCGTTGGCTGGCTGTGGGATCCTGCTTTATGGGCTGCATTAAATCTGGCGTTGCAACCTGAAGAATATCCGCCACAAAATGTGCGTATTCCACTTGCAAAGACTTGTCATCTTGGCCTTGATAAGCCAAATAAAAATTTGTCCAGCTCAATCCCGACAACAATTCTTTTGATTCTATTCCAAGAAAATTTTCGGTGTTATCCCGTAAAGTCTTCAGACCCTCAGTGTAACGTTTGCGTACTGCGGACAATTCTGCGGCATTGGAATAAATCGCGGGCAACATCAGATGGGCGCCGATGAATGCCTTCAAGTCATTGGGCTTTAATGACAAGGCATGCTGATAAACGGATGCTGCTTCGACATTCTTGCTCTGTTCTTTTAATGAATAAGCCAGGTTGTTTAGCACTTGAATATTATCTGGGTCGAGAAAGAGCGCTCGGCGTAATATTTTTTCGGCCTCTTCCATCATCAACTGCACAAGAAGGGCATGCCCCAAGCCAAAATGGGCATAAATATTATCCGGCTGAAGCTCAATGGATTTACGGTAACAGCTCTCGGCCTTTTCCATTCGTGCTTGTGCTTGATATGCGCGGCCCAAATTGTTGTAAGCGAGCACGTAGTCTGGTTTTAACCGAACTGCTTCGAGAAAGGCTACGGTTGCCTCGTCAATCTTCCCCTGCAAATTAAGTACGCTTCCCAAATTATTCCAAGCTTGGGGGAAGTCGGGAAGAAATTTTAACGCCAGGTTAAAGTTGGCAGCTGCTTCATCGAGACTCCCCTTTATTTGATATATCGTACCCAACTGGTTATAGGCGTGTGCAAAATCTGGATTCAGTTCAAGTGCTTTACAGAAATATCCTGCTGCCTCGTCAAACTTTCCTTGTGCCTGCGAGACCAAACCCAAAGCAAGCCAATAATGTGGCTGCTTTGAATCAGCCTGTATTGCCTGATTAAAATAATTTTCTGCTTGTTCGAAATTTTTTGAACTAAAAGTCTTCAATCCCAACTGATAAAGAACCTCTGGCTGAATAGAAGCGCTAGAAGGAACTGGCAGGTTTTCATTTTGCATTTTTGATGCCTTAATCAGATGCGAATCCTGAATTCAAAGTGCAACATCTCACTGCTTTCTCAAACAACCACCTTCACTATTTATCTGACCAGGAGATAGTGTGCGTTATTGAGTATGGACACTCAAATCTCCGGATAGCAGTGATTGCGTATATAATTTGCGGCGAGCGCGAACAAGGGAAAGAAAGTGAAACAGTTTTTTGCAAGCTAAAACGAGACGCGCCTCAGCCCTTACCAGAGCAGACATCAACGCAATGCCAAATGCCAAAAACAAGGACACAGTATAGCAAAAAAGCTGCCCCGCCAGACTACACAGCTATCTTTGATTTATTTGAGTGCCCCAAAAATAACACCTGTTCTTGCACCAAGAACATACGGCAAATAGCATTCATCTCTGCCGGCCATGGGTTGGTTGCTATAAAAAATTCGCGCGTTTCTTGCCAGGAATACGGCCAGAACTTAGCCTTCAAAATCCAGGTTTCAATGAAACGAATCCCAGACCTTTTTATTAAACTAAATTTATCAAAGAATCCAAATGAATCAACCAGACAATATTGATCCTGCAGAATTAATTGTCCAGCCTATCGCTAACATTTATCAAGAAGGGCAGATCATAAAAGTTCAGATGAGACTTCATATTCTGGACATATGTGTTTTTGATCCGGTAATGCGCTTGTTCATTCGTCATGCGGGGGCTGACACCTATTTGGTGGCTTCTGATACGCATCAAGGTGGAATATTCCTGCCTTGGTTGCCATGCGGCGAGTTCTGCTTCAACTTTGAATGGCCAGTATCACTTCCTCCGGGCAATTATGAACTGGGCGTTTCATGGGGAACGGTAAGCCAGGTTCGCGCACCGAACTCATTACAATTGTTTTCCATTCACGGGGCGGCGTCCGCACAGCAGATTTTGTTGGGAACGTGGAGTATTAACCCGGAAACGGACACACTTTTAAATCAGCTGTCATGGCGTCAAGGTATGACTAATTGGTTTCATCGTCATTTTTGTCATGCCGCAAAAGTCATTGGCGAACTTTGCCTCGCTAATTCTGAAAAACTGCATGGCAGAATTCTGGATATCGGTGCGGGCGAAGGAATTACAGACTTGAGCATCGTTCTGCGCTATCAGCCGCAAGAACTCGTCGCTTTGGATATTGTGGATTACATAAAAGAATTACCCAGAGTTGCACGGGAAAATGGATTGCCTTTGCAAAAAATGCCTGACAACTTTACTTTTTTACAGCATAGCTGCGAGGAAATCCCCTATGCCGATGAGAGTTTTGACGTGGTGATCTCGTGGGGCTCGCTTGAACATATTGCAGGGGGATATCGAAAAACGTTGGATGAAGTTTATCGGGTGTTGAAACCGGGTGGCTTGTTTTTCGTCGCCCCTGGTTTGTACTATTCGGCGATAGGTAGCCACTTGGGCGAATTCGATCCAACACCACATTTGCATCTGCGCATCCCTGAAGCTGATTTGAAGGAAATGGTAATGACCACAAAGCCTACGATAATGGATCGTTCAGGTTTTAATGTCACCAATGAAGATTATTGGCGTTTCTATAAAGAACTTAATCCTATTCGCCTGGCTGATTTTGAAAAAGAATTGCGTAGCTATGGCTACATACTACTTCGCGCGGCAATCAGAACCAGCGAAGTGGTTGAGTATGATGCAGCGTTACAGCCGTATAGTATTCTGGACTTGGCTGTAGAAGAACCCTACATAACGGTTCAAAAACCGGAGAAAAATCTCAACTCTTAAAAATGGCATCCTAAATGAAGTTGATTCGAGGTTGTTGCAAGTTTGTACAAATTAAATCAACGATACTCAACCAGCTTAAGCGTTATGTCACTTATCTTGACACCTGCTTTTTGTTGCGTAGCAGATAGCTGCCACTGCAGCGTCAAGCGCGACATCTGCCGTTTTTGAGACGCAGGGAATAGGCAGCGCGCCCTGTTTTGGCCGGTTGACTGGAGTAAGCAGGACAGTTTTTCTCCATTCTCCAGCAATAACACGGCTGATGCTCTGGTTTGTTGCGGCCAACTGCCGGTTACAACAAGTTCAGTCGGCGCCGTCAAATAGCGCATTTCCCACTGCGGTGAAACCAGACCAATGTGCTCACCTTCGCCCGTCAGGTGCAGCTCTCCATAACCGCTTGTCAGATGTGTTTCTGCTGCCGGAATCCAGCCATCGCTGCTATTCACCAAATCATTGCCAAACGGATAAAACAGGCTGCCGACCGGCCACGCTTGCATTGCGCGCAGCCACCAGACGAACTGGTACTCATAGGCCGAGCCTTCCATCACATCATAGGCCTTGAAGTTATTTGGATGCACCATGCGGTCACCCACGTAACTGCCCCACATCGGTGACAGAAAATGAGCACCGCCGTTTATTAGCGCCTGCATGGTGGCATACGATTCAGCGTGATCCGGCAATTTTTCTGGAAACGCAATCGTGGCGGGATGGAATTCCACCACGCCCCATTCAGGATCAACGCGTCGGATGTTGTCGATCAGGCTGCTACCGCTGCGCGGCTTGCCTTCGTTGCGGCTGCCTGGGCCATACAAAATCACGCCCAAATGGCCTTGGCGTGGCTTGGCACCTTCTATCGACACCCCAGCCTGATCGTTCCAGCCATTGGCATGATCGGTGATACTTACTGCGACATCCGCCTGGATAAAGGTTTGGCTGGTATAGATGCGCGCTGGCGGCAAGCCTGCTTCAACTGCCCAGGCGGCGAGATCGTCATAATGGCGTGCCACTAGATGGCGCCTGAATTGCGTCCATAACTGCTGCCATTGATCGTCGTAATTGATGGATAGGCGTGGCGGTTCAATGGCGTCAACTTCCTTCCACGATCGCTTGGCGAGGCGGTTTGCGTCGGCCAGCGTCAACCCCGGTTCGTGTCGCGAGAAGGCTAGTTCGCCGCCATTTGCGTACGGGCCGAGGTGGAACAGCCATTCGCGGTATTGGCGCAATGTGTCCGGATTGTAGTCGTACCACTGGGTCAGGTAGAACCACGGATTGATATACTCATCCGGGTCGAGGTTGATCATCACAAAGTTGGTGGGATGCGTCTGGTTGAATTTGATGATTTCGCGCACGGCGGCTTGCAGGTTACGCTTTTTGTAATCAAGAAAGCGACGGTTGTAGCGGTTCAGGCTCATCATGCGTGCCAATTCCGGGCTGTCGGTGGAGCCGGCCAAACCTTTCAGGGCACCGTCTGGTTCTGATTTGCCGAACTGGTTCCATTGCACGGCGCGTTCGTCTTGCTCCAGCATATCGACGATATCCAGATCCGGTGCGGCGAACTTGGCATCGGCCCAGACACCGCCATCCAGCGTGATCATCGACGGTGCGCGGAAGCGTAGCGCAGTATCGAGTAACTCACTCAACGATTCACCGGTCATACCCTTGTCGTTGCGATTGCGCAGGCGCTCAGGAAAATCAGGGTCAAATATATAATCAGCCTGCTCACCTTTTGTGGTTCGCATATATTCAACCCGCCCGCGAAAACCGATTTCGACACAGCCGCCTTGTGCCATGTCGCGTAATTCCTGCAGTTGACGGAAATTATCGCGAAAATTTACCGCCCCGCCGGGATAAAACACGCGCAATTTCTCGCCAGGGCAAGCTTGTCTTGCGGTTGGATTCTTATCAAGCACCAACGGCCCGGGCAATGCAGCAATATGGCCCGCATTATCTTCCACCCGCACCTGCAATCGCTGCAAGCCGGACGGTATGGCGGCGAAGGGCACAGTCATACCATACAGATCACCTTCCTTAAGCGGCGCATCGCCCGCCTGGTCTCGGTTAAAGCGGGGGTCTGAAAAAGCAGATAGCAACTGCGCTTTTTTTATCAGCGTCATTTTTCCAAGAGGCGTACCCGTTTCAGTTTCCACATGGGCAGCCCGGATGCCTTGCTCATCGGCCAGCCATGCGCGCAGCTCTACTGCACCGGGCGACATCATTTTGTCTTTTTGCGCCAATATCTTGCCGAACGGTAGATCGTTGATAACCTGTGGCCCGACAATTTCGCTGTTATATCCTTTGCCATCTTCGAACAAAATTCTCAGTCGATAACGACCGCGCGGCAACTTATGTGTCGACAGCACCCCCTCGAAACCGCTGGTTGCCGCCAGCGGCCAAGCTGGAAACATTTCTGCTACGTCACTTCGCTGATTGCGGGCTAACAACACCAGCATTTCTTTATCATGCGCCAATACCCGTATTTTTACCGGCGCCCGCCCAGCTACTACCCAGCCGCTAATCAAATTGCGGCCATCAGCCTTGATCGGCTCGGTTACGTCCAGTACCCCAAACGGCTTTGAAAGATCAACGAGCACCCGACCAGCGTTAAATATTTTACCAACGCCATTTGCTACGCGCACTTCCAACGCTGAGATATACGGCGGAATAACACCGCGCGCAAGGACAAAAGTATATCCAGAAACGGCCGGGAATTTGCATTGCGGAAAGGCTGAGGTCACATCGGTTCTGACGACGCTCGGTTTGACACTGGCGAGCAACTTGCCATTCGCCCACATCTCGACACGGCTTATTCCGGCAGCATCGGCTGCCCAGCCCCCAATTTCAATACTGGCCTGGTTGGTAGTATCGACACTTTTAGGCGTATCAACCGAGCCGCGCGCCTCGCAGACTGGCGGTGCCATCGACATTTTTAGTTGCGGCCAAACAAGACTGGTAGCACTTCCGGCAATAGCCACAACTGACAGAGTTGCAATTACCGTTAGTAGCAATTTTTTATTAAGGTGGCTAGTCATTCCGAGGCTTTTGTTAGTGGTATGGCTGCTAAAGGGGCATTCGAACGAATATTCAGTGATGGGCATTGAGGAGAATACATTCCACAAACCAACAGAAAATGATCGAAATGCCCGAGATAGACGAGCTACTTTTTTCAAATAGTACCATTTACGGTTCGTGAATAATGTTTGGAAAAAAATAGGTATCAGTATTATTTCATGGTTTTACAACTAATGTTCGCTTGCGAGAATCGTGTTTTCCAACGAGTCATTTGAGGAGTATCAGTCTGGGCAACCGTTTGAAATGCATCACCCGCATGTGTCGGAGTGCGCATACTGCGCACGGACTAAACTATTATTTACCGCCTGGATAAACGCAGCACACTTTATGGGGTGAAACTCCACTCTTTTTCAATGATAGCAAGGTCGGCAAAGCCCGCCTACCCCTTATTTGACAATGGTTTGACTTGCGTACGTCCGTTTTCTCAAGTACAATTTTGTCATAATTTACCTTATCATTTTTTCTTGCCGCTGAGGTAGCCACCATGCACGTCAAGATAACTCCAATCAACCATATCTCGTCGCCAGATGAAATCACTTCCCAAGTGGAGGTTGCCAAGAATCCCGATGTTGAAGTCGACAGTGCCGCCATCGTTCTGACGCCAGTTTTAGCTCAAAGTGCCGAAGACGTGCGTGACAAATTGATTGCATCAGGTATTTCCGAAAAAGATGTAGCAGACGCCAGTGCTTGGGCGCGTCGGCCCAAAGAATAATATGCGCGTTGTTCTCGATACTAATGTAATACTCTCTGCCTTGTTGTTTGCCAACGGGAATTTGGCCTGGCTGAAAAATGCTTGGCAGGCGAAGTCTATCCGTCCGGTGATCAGTAACGCAACGAAGGAGGATCTGTTCGAATCATTGAATTACCCAAAATTCAATCTGTCGATCGCTGAGCAGGATCTATTGCTGGAAGATTTTTTCCCATACTGTGAAACAGCTTCCATATCCAACTGGATGCCATCGCATGGTGTATTTAGCCAAGTATTTTTGGCAGTGGCACACAAAGCCAAGGTAGATGCACTGGTGAGCGTTGAAAAAGATTTGCTCGCATTGCGAGGAAGTTTCACCCCTTCCATTCTCACCGTTGAGGAATTACGTAAACGTTTGCAAGAAGAACGTCTCGCTTAACTACTCCGCTCAATTTCTTCTAAAAGATAGACAACTTACCCCAATTTGCGGCAAACTGCGTTCATGAAAACCATTCTGGTTCTACATGGCCCCAATCTGAACTTGCTCGGCAGTCGCGAGCCAGACGTATATGGCCATATTACGTTAGACGAAATTAACAACAAATTGCAGCATTTGGCGCATATTCAAGGTGCAAATTTGTTGCATTTCCAGAGTAATGCTGAATCCGCCTTGGTGGATCGCGTGCATTTGGCGCGCCAAGACGGTACCGATTTTATTGTCATCAACCCTGCCGCTTTTACGCATACCAGTGTAGCTTTACGCGATGCACTGGCGGCGGTGGCTATCCCATTTATTGAAGTGCATCTTTCCAATGTGTTTGCACGTGAACCGTTTCGCAAAGAATCATACTTCTCTGATCTCGCTATAGGTGTTATTAGCGGTCTGGGTGCAACCGGTTACGAACTCGCAGTGCAATACGCGCTGCAATATTCTGTTAGGAGTTAATCATGGATTTACGTAAACTCAAGACCTTGATTGAACTGGTTGAAAACTCCGGCATTGCCGAGCTGGAAATCAGTGAAGGCGAAGAACGCGTGCGTATTGTTCGTTCTGGTGCTGCGGTGCAGCATGTTTATGCTGCGCCACAGCACATGACCACGCTTGCTCCACAGCTGGCCGAGGCGCCAGCTGTACCAACCGAACCCGCAATACCAGATGGCCACATAGTGAAATCGCCGATGGTCGGTAGTTTCTACCGCAGCCCCTCTCCTGGCGCTAAACCCTTTGTGGAGGTGGGTCAGAGCGTGAGCGTGGGAGACACCCTCTGCATCATCGAAGCAATGAAGCTGCTCAACGAAATCGAAGCTGATCAAAGCGGTGTCGTTAGTGCGATTCTGGTTGAGAGCGGCCAGCCGGTGGAATATGGTCAACCTCTTTTTGTCATCGGTTAAATAATGTTTGAAAAAATTCTCATCGCAAATCGAGGCGAGATTGCCTTAAGAATTCAGCGCGCCTGTCGTGAGATGGGCATTAAATCCGTAGCGGTGCATTCCGAAGCTGACGCAGATGCCAAGTATGTCAAGCTGGCTGATGAGTCGGTGTGCATTGGCCCGGCTTCCTCGCTCCACAGCTATCTGCACATCCCATCCATTATTAGCGCAGCGGAAGTTACAGACGCACAGGCTATCCATCCTGGCTATGGATTTTTGTCTGAGAGTGCTGACTTCGCCGAGCGTGTGGAAAAGAGCGGGTTTGTATTCATTGGTCCACGCCCGGAGACCATTCGTTTGATGGGCGATAAAGTGTCCGCCAAAAACGCAATGAAAAAAGCGGGTATTCCTTGTGTGCCGGGCGTGGATGGCGCACTGCCGGACAGTCCGGCCGAAATTACAAAGATTGCACGCAGTATCGGTTATCCGGTCATTATAAAGGCCGCCGGTGGCGGTGGCGGACGCGGCATGCGCGTGGTACATACCGAAGCTGCGTTGCTCAATGCCGTGGTCATGACGCGTAGCGAGGCGCAGGCAGCGTTTAATAATCCAGTGGTGTATATGGAAAAGTTTTTGCAGAATCCGCGCCACATCGAATTTCAAGTACTAGCTGATTCTTATGGCAATACGGTATATTTAGGCGAACGCGACTGCTCAATGCAACGCCGTCATCAAAAAATCCTTGAGGAAGCGCCAGCGCCTCTGCTGAATACTCGTCTTCGTAATAAAATCGGTGAGCGTTGCGCGGCAGCTTGCCGCAAGATTGGCTATCGCGGCGCGGGAACTTTTGAGTTTCTGTATGAAAATGATGAGTTTTTCTTCATTGAAATGAACACTCGCTTACAGGTAGAACATCCAGTCAGCGAAATGATTACTGGCATAGATATCGTGCAACAGCAGATTCGTATCGCTGCCGGTGAAAAATTAAGTTTCAAGCAAAATGATATTGCACTCAAAGGTCATGCCATCGAATGTCGCATCAATGCAGAACATCCCTACAAGTTCACACCCTCGGCCGGCCGCATTACTACTTGGCATACTCCTGGCGGGCCTGGCATCCGCGTGGATTCGCATGTGTATGCCAATTACTTCGTGCCGCCGCATTACGATTCCATGATCGGCAAGATTATTGCATATGGTGACAACCGCCAACAGGCGATAGCCCGCATGCGTACTGCCCTATCTGAAATGGCGGTAGAGGGAATTGAGACCAACGTTGCGCTGCATCAGGAGCTGATGTTGGACGCTGCTTTTCTACGAGGTGGCACCAGTATTCACTATCTGGAACATAAGCTAGCCGAACGCATCAAGGTAAAATAACATGGCTTGGCTTACGCTGACGATCACTGCATCTGCATCCCAAGCGGAGATGCTGAGTGAGGCTCTGCTGACGCTTGGCGCACTATCGGTCGACATACATGATGCAGATGTCGATACACCGAATGAGCAAGCCATGTTTGGTGAACCGGGCGAACCCGCTCCTCATCTTTGGTCACACAATCGCGTTACAGCTCTGTTTGACGAAGAGACGCCGATGGACGCAATCATGCTGAAAGCGGCACGCGCCATTGGGCTGAAACATCCGCCAACCTATGTCATTTCAACCTTGGCGGACAACGACTGGGTGCGCCTGACTCAATTGCAGTTTAACCCCATCCGCATTTCGCAACGCCTATGGATCGTGCCGACCTGGCACACTCCGCTTGATCCCAATGCCATCAACATTACGCTCGATCCCGGCTTGGCTTTTGGTACCGGTAGCCACCCTACTACTCGTTTGTGTTTACGCTGGTTGGATAGTCATTTGCAAGAAGGTGAATCCGTACTGGATTATGGCTGTGGCTCGGGCATCCTGGCCATCGCTGCACTCAAGCTTGGCGCTGCCAGCGCCACTGGCGTGGACGTGGACGCACAAGCCGTGCAAGCCAGCCGCGACAATGCAATGGCTAATCAAGTTGACGCGCAGTTCTACCTGCCGGATGGCGCACTGAAACAACAAGCCGATATTGTAGTAGCCAATATTCTTACCAATCCACTCAAAGTGCTCGCCCCATTGCTCGCAGGCTCAACGCGGCAAGGCGGCCAGATTGTGTTGTCCGGCGTGCTCAGCGAACAGGCCGAAGACGTTATGGAAATCTATGGTCAATGGTTTGACTTCAGGCCACCGGTTATGGAAGAAGGTTGGGCATGCATATCTGGGATGAAGCGATGAACGAAGTCACCCAATGCCCGGAGTGCGGCACCCGCTTTAAAGTCAGCCAAACTCAGCTGGATATGCACCAGGGCACGGTGCGTTGCGGAAGGTGCCGGGCGATATTTAACGCAACAAAACAATTGCATGATAACGAACCCAGCCCGCAACTTGATCTGACCCTGGCTCAGGAAGACATGCAACAAGTGCTTGTCGAAAGCCCGGCAGAGCAAATCCCAGCAACCCACGATCAATATGATTTCAGCCATCTAGCAGCGGCCAGTAAAGAGGAGGTACTGAAAATCAGTCCCTCAGTCATCAAAAAGAATGTTCACTGGTCGTGGGTGGTAGTCACATTATTGTTGTCCATAGTGTTTCTGGCACAGGCTACCTATTTTTTTCGTGTCGAACTCGCCGCACATTTGCCAGGTATCAAGCCAATACTCGCGTTTTATTGCAAGCTGCTCAACTGCAATATTCCATTGCCGAAAAAAATTGACCAGCTGAGCATTGAATCTTCTGACCTGGAGTCCGATCCGAAACAAACGAGCGCCATCGCGCTCAATGCTATCTTGCGAAACCGTGCGTCTTACGCGCAGACCTATCCCAATCTCGAACTTACACTCACCAACTCGATGGATGAGGTGCTTGCACGTCGCATCTTCTCTCCAGCGGACTATCTCAAACCCAGCGAGGACGAAAAACAAGGGCTACTACCCAACCGTGAGGCTGGCATCAAACTGCATCTTGATACTGCCGACCTTAGACCAACTGGATATCGCTTGTTTTTGTTTTATCCTTAAGTAATGCGCCCATCGTTATATTTAAGCGTGCTAACAAACAAAATGCCGCGTTTTTTGCACTTGAGACTTGAAATTGCACGTGCTGCTTTATGTTATAGCTCGGTTAAAAGCGAATTCGGTAGCCTGGCGCGAAAATCCACATGTTCGTGATACCATTCCCGCACTTTTTCGCACAGAAAGTATCAAGTTGAGGAAACGTTTAGGAGAGTGGTTAGTTGAGCAAGGGAAGCTGAATGCGCTCGAGTTGGAGCGCGCCCTAGACTTGCAGAAAGAAGAAGTCGGCGAACATGAGCGGATTGGTATGCTGCTACTAAAGCTGGGGGTGGTTTCCGCCCGTGATGTGGCAGAGGCATTGGCGGCACAACTTGGACTCGCACTGGTAGAGCCGGCTGATTATCCCCCAGTGCCCTTGCTGGAAGAGCGTGTGTCAGTGCGTTTCCTCAAAGAGTCTAAAGCGTTGCCGCTACATGAAGATGAGCACGAATTGGTGCTGGCACTAGTGGATCCACTTGATCAATACGTCATTAATGCCTTTGGATTGCTAACGCATCGTTCGGTCAGTGTCCGTGTGGCAGTGCAGCAGGATATGGAAAGCGCTTTCGAGCGACTTTATGGTAGTGGCAAGACGTCGATGGGGGAGATTGTCGGCGACATCGAAACCCTCGAGGAAGAAGGTGCGAGCGACGATGTGCAGCATCTTAAGGATCTTGCCAGCGAGGCGCCGGTTATCCGTCTGGTTAACTTGATTATTGGCCACGCGTTGGAGGCGCGCGCATCTGATATTCACATCGAGCCATTCGAAAACCGCCTGATCGTGCGTTACCGGGTAGATGGGGTGATGCACGAGGTAGAGTCGCCGCCACGGCGACTGTCCGCTGCCGTCATATCGCGTATTAAAATCATGGCAAGCCTGGATATTGCGGAACGGCGTCTGCCGCAAGATGGCCGTATCAAATTGCGAATCCAGAGCAAGGAAATTGATTTGCGTGTTTCCACTGTGCCTACCATGCATGGCGAGAGCGTGGTTATGCGGATTCTCGACAAGAGTGGCACCACCCTAAATTTTGCCTCACTTGGGTTTGACGAAGATGTGCTCAGAGTATTCGTAGATGTGTTGCAGCAACCCCATGGCATTATTCTGGCCACCGGCCCAACCGGTAGCGGCAAAACCACCACGCTCTACACCGCATTACAAACGTTAAACAAATCGGATGTCAAAATACTCACTGTGGAAGACCCGGTTGAATATCAGATGGAAGGCGTCAACCAGATTCAGGTCAAAGCGCAGATCGGCCTTACCTTTGCCAACGCCCTTCGCTCCATAGTTCGCCAGGATCCAGACGTTATCATGATCGGCGAAATACGCGATTTGGAAACCGCGCAAATTGCCGTTCAGGCCGCGCTTACCGGTCACTTGGTGCTGTCCACCCTGCACACCAACGATGCTGCCAGCACGATCAACCGTCTGCTCGATATGGGCATGGACGATTATCTGCTGACATCCACTGTTATTGGTATTCTGGCGCAGCGTCTGGTGCGCACTTTGTGCGAACAATGCCGCCAATTGCGAACAGTGCTGCCCGAAGTGGTCGATGAAATGGAGTTGCATCGTTTTACCGCAGCGCGTCCGATTGAACTTTACCATGCGGTTGGCTGTCCACACTGTGCTCACACTGGCTATATTGGCCGAGTCAGTATTGTGGAAATGCTTCCGATGACTGATGGTATTCGCAGTTTGGTGATGCAGCATGCAACTGCTGGAGAAATACGCAAGCTGGCGATCGATCAAGGCATGCGAACCATGTTTGACAACGGCTTGCGCAAAGTGATGGCAGGGGTTACGACCATTGAAGAAGTATTGCGCGTGACGCGGGAGACTTGATTTTGCCGATGTTTCAATACAACGCGGTTAGTGCGGACGGAGAAGCGCTGGAAGGCGAAATGGAAGCCCGTTCTAATGAAGCGGTGGTAGATCGTTTGCAGGCGATGGGTTACATTCCAATTCAGGTTGAACTGGCGCAGCTGGAAAAAAATGCAGGAAATGCCTCGTTCGGATGGCTACGCTCCAGTCGAGTTACTCAGGCAGAAATTGGCGTATTCACGAGTGAAATTGCAACGTTACTACATGCAGGTCTGCCGCTTGATCGCGCATTGGAAATTCTGGTCGAGCTATCGGAAAACGATAAAGTGCGTAACCTGCTGACACAAGTGCGGGACGACGTGCGCGGCGGGGCTTCGCTTTCCGCAGCGATGGAAGCGCAGAAAGGCGTATTTTCCCGTTTCTACCTCAATATGGTGCGTGCTGGCGAGGCTGGAGGCGCACTTGGTCCGGTGCTGACGCGCATCACTGAATTCATGGAACGCGCCAAAGCACTCAAGCAGACTGTCACATCTGCATTAATTTATCCCGCAATCCTGATGGTGGTGGCAGTCAGTTCTGTGATGATGTTGCTGATGTTTGTTGTGCCGCAGTTTTCCCTGATGTTTCAGCAATCCGGTAAAACCCTGCCGCTGCCAACGCAAATCGTCATTGCCGCAGGTGACTTTCTACGCCATGACTGGTGGATGTTGCTGATTGGTGCGTTAGCCATTTATGCGCTGCTACGACAGCAAATGAACAACCCGACTAGCCGCTACCGTTGGGATGGCATTTTTCTGCGCCTGCCGCTGGTAGGCGACCTGGTGGCAAAGATCGAAGTGGCTCGCTTTAGTCGTAGCTTGGGCACTTTGCTAGGCAACGGAGTGACTTTATTGAACGCACTCTTCATTATCAAAGAAACCTTGAATAATAGCGTCATGGCCGAAGGACTCGACAGTGTGGCGAATCAGCTCAAACAAGGGTTAGGGCTGGGCAAGCCAATGATGGAAACGGGTTTGTTTCCCAAGCTTGCGGTCCATATGGTAGTAGTTGGCGAAGAAACGGGCCAGCTTGAAGAAATGCTGCTGCGCGTTGCAGATGTGTATGACAATGAGGTGCAAACAACAGTCAAGCGCATGTTAAGTCTAATGGAGCCGGTGCTGATTTTGGGGTTGGGGCTATTGATTGGCGGTATCATTATGTCAATTCTGCTTGCCATCCTTAGTGTCAACGACTTGGCGATGTAATCAGATATTGAGCGTCCGACTGCATAGGGAATAGAAATGGTATTTTTTTGGAGAGAGATATTATGAACAGGATGAGTCAGGTACGGCGGGAAAAGGGATTTACCTTGCTCGAGTTGCTGGTTGTGCTGGTAATTCTGGGCCTGCTGGCTGGTTTAGTGGGGCCAAAGGTAATGGATTATCTGGGTACATCGAAAAGCAAAACGGGCAAGCTGCAAATCGAGCAACTTGGACAGAGCCTGGAATTGTTCAGGCTGGAAGTAGGACGCTATCCCACCTCACAGGAAAGTTTGTCAGCATTGATCGAGGCACCAACTGGTGCGACTGGTTGGAACGGTCCTTACATCAAGGGATCGAAGATGGTGCCAAAAGACCCGTGGGGAAACGACTACCATTACGCTTCGCCGGGGCAGCACAATAAAGATTTTGATATCAGTTCACTTGGCCTTGATAACCGTGAAGGCGGCGATGGCGAAAACAAGGATATCAATAATTGGGGCGAATAAAATCGCGTGCCAGCGCCGGTTTTACCTTACTTGAATTACTGGTAGTGCTGATGCTAATGGTGATGGTATATGCCTTGGCGGTACCGATGATCTCCGCCGGCATGCCCGGCACCGAACTAAAAGGCGCGGCGCGCCAACTGGCGGCTGGCTTACGCCAAGCGCGCAGCCTGGCCGTTACGCGAAAAGAAGAGTCGACATTGACACTGGATGTTGAAAAGCGAAATTTCAAGGTGAGTGGTGACCAGCGCCGCTACGCCTTGCCCGCAAAGGTGGATTTCAGCCTATTCACAGCGCAATCCGAACTGCTGCCCGACAAAGTCGGCGCGATCCGTTTTTACCCGGATGGAAGCTCCACCGGCGGTCGTATCACGGTAAAATCCGGTGCCCGCAAATACGATATCAATGTCGATTGGCTGACCGGCCAAGTCTCCATTCTCAATTAAGGGCTGCATGTGAACCTGGAAATTTTGGCCGTATATATTGCAAGTGATAGTTAATATGACATTGCATCAGTTAAGATCCACGAAAATGTTCAGGTTCTTTGCTGACAATCCCCTTGGGCATGCGTAAATTCAGTCGTGGCTTTTCTCTGCTTGAAGTGCTGGTGGCATTTGTAATTCTGGCACTGATATTAGGCGTATTGATGCAGATTTTTTCTGGCGGCTTGCGTAATGCCAGTCGTGTTGACGAGTACCAGCAAGCAGTGTTGCTGGGTCAAAGCAAGTTGGCATCGGTTGGCATCGAGACGCCGCTGAAAGTAAGCGAGAGCAATGGCGAATTCGATGCCGTTTACCGTTGGCAAGTTAGCATTCGACCCTACTTGGTGCCTCCGACACAGGCTAGCGACCAGACTGGATTGCCAGTGCCGATTTTGCCCGTATCGCTGCTGGAAGTAGAAATCCAGGTGCTATGGGGCGGCAGCGACCAGCCGCGCTCGGCCAGCCTTAAAACGCTGCGACTGGTGAATGGGGTGGCGCTGTGAACCTGAACAAACATAAAGTTGCCGGCTTCACTTTGCTGGAACTGCTAATCGCCATGTCTTTGCTCGGTTTTATCCTGGCCTTGCTGTTTGGTGGCATGCGCTTGGGCTCACGCAGCTGGGATGCCGGCGAGATACGTACAGAAAATTCGACACATTTGGCTTTGCTGCAAGGATTTATGCGGCGTGAATTAAGCCAGGTAACGCCATTTCACTGGAAGAAAAAAGCAGATATGAATCTGGCGTTCGTCGGTCAGCCAGACAGTATCAAGCTGGTGGCTCCGGTTGCCGTGCGATTAGGTACGGGTGGACTGTTTCTGATTAGCCTGGAGCTGGTGCAGGATAATGATGTTGGTCAACTGGTAATGAGGCGCGTTATTCCAGAGGCAGATAGTATTGATTTTAGCGCATTGGAGAATGCCGAAAAAATCGTGCTCGCGGATCATGTGGAGGAATTAAGCTTCGCCTATTTCAGTGCTGAAACCAAAGATGCCGAACCGCAATGGCGGGACCAGTGGGGGAATCGGGATAGTCAGCAGCGGTTACCCTACCTGATCCGTGTTCGGGTCAAGTTCAATAATGGCCGCGTTTGGCCGGATTTGGTAGTAGCGCCGTTGATTGGGCTTGATACCGGCTGTGTGTGGGACAGCGCTGCCAATAAATGCGTGAGTGGATGAAGGCCGTGACCAACAAAAAACATCAACATGGTATTGCATTGGTGTTAGTGCTGTGGGCAACCACATTGTTGACGGTGATTGCGGCCAGCTTTGCTTTCAGCATGCGTACGGATACGCTGCTGGCACAAAACCTGGCAGCATCGGCACGTGCTCAGGCGCTGGCTGATGCCGGCGTGCAGCGCGCGCTCTACGAAATGTTCAAGCCGATCGCCGATCTGCAGCGATGGAAGGGCGATGGCGTGCCGCATCAGTGGGAATTCGGGGGGGGCAAGCTCAGCATCATGGTTCTGGATGTGTCCGGAAAAATTGACCTCAACAGCGCGTCAGACGATTTGCTGAAGGGCTTGTTAAAAAGTGTCGGGCTGACCGATGAAGAAAGTAACATTTTGCTGGACGCTATTGTAGATTGGCGCGATGGCGACGATTTGCCACGACCCAAAGGGGCCGAGGTTGCGGAATACAAAGCTGCCGGGTTGAAATACCGCCCGTCCAATGCACCATTTGAAACGGTTAATGAATTGCAGCGGGTATTGGGTATGACACCGGACTTGTACGCTAATCTGGCAGATGCGCTGACTGTAGATTCACATCAGGCTGGAATAAATGCAGCCATTGCACCAAGAAAAGTTTTACTGGCATTACCCGGCGCTACTGTAGCGCTGGTTGATGCTTATCTTATAGCGCGTCAGGAAGCCTTGGTAAAGAATTTACCGCCACCGCCGTTTGCGCCAGCAGCCGCTGCCGTAGCGGGTGACGACGGTTCCGTGTATAGTGTCCGTGCCGAAGCGGCGTTGCCGGATGGTACGGTATTCATACGTGAAGCTGTGGTAAAAATTGATCAAGGCGCTGTTCGCAAGTTCGTTTTTTTTTCCTGGAAGGAAGGGGAGGCGACTCCAAAGCCGATCATTGGGGAGCAAGCAGCTATAAAGTAAGGATTGCATGCGATTTATCCTCTTTCCAAAAGAATCGCGCAATCGCCATAGGTGTACTTCAGTTTTAGATGACAAATAAAATTCAGTCTGCGCGCCAGCCGCGCTTTACTTTAGACAAAAATTCCCCGCTTGGGCACTTTTGGCGTTGGTGGTCTGGCGAACTCATTGCGCTCGTGCCGCAATGGTTGCGGCAGTCCGGTGCAAATGCTGCTAATGGGCTGCTGATAGAAGTGACTCCTCAAGCCGTTGTATTGCAGCGCTGGCTGCAAGGCAGCTTAGCCGAGCAGGGGCGAGTCGATAGACAAGCCGGTGACCGTGATACCCAAGACATTGCTTTTAAGACACTTTTTAGCAAGCTGCATAAGCGCGATGAGCAAATTGCGTTGTGGCTCACTGATACTCAATGCCTGGTCAAGCAGATCGAACTACCTCTGGCAGCAGCCAAAAATCTGCGCCAAGTGCTAGGTTTCGAAATGGATCGCCATACCCCTTTCAAAGCGGAACAAGTCTATTTCGATTTTCGCGTGCTGCGTGTGGATAACCAAAAAAACCGGCTTGCCGTCAAGCTGGTGATTGTACCGCGCTCAGAAATGGATGGTTCACTTGACCTGCTGGAACGTTGGGGTGCGCCGGCCAATGCTGCCTATGTTGCCTTTGCTGTGCCGAACGGCGATGCCATCAATCTGATGCCGCCCGAGCGCAATGCTACCCAACCTTCCAAGCTGCGCGGAACCAATCCTGGGTTATTACTGTTAACGCTGATCCTGGCAATGGTCGCCATAACCATCCCAATCTTGCAGAAGCGAGAAGCCGTGATTGCCCTGCTGCCGATAGTTGACCGTGCCAAGCAGCAAGCGAGAGAAACTGACGTGTTGCGGCGCGAGCAGGAGAGGCTGGCCGCAGAATATAATTTCATGCTGGAAAAAAAGCAGGCAGTCCCGCCCCTAGTGGTACTGCTGGACGAGCTGTCTAGTCTGTTGCCGGACGATACCTGGGTGCAACAATTCAATCTCAAAGGCAAAGAACTGCAAATCCAGGGGGAAACCGGCTCCTCGTCGAAATTGATCGCCTTGATTGAGACCGCCAGAATTTTGCATGACGCCAACTTTCGCTCGCCGCTGACCAAGGGGAATATGCCAAACAGCGAGCGTTACCATCTGGTGGCAGAAATAAAGACAGTGCCGCCTGCCGGAATCGTTGCACCAGCGCCCGGACAATCTGCACTGCAACCACCCCCCCCCGCTGGTAAGCCTGAATCAGGCAAGCCCGATAACGGCGCCAGTAAGTCAGAGCATGCCATATCCGAGTCCAACAAGCTTGAAGCGGAGAAGTTTGATTCGCCATTGCCGCTACGAGTCCCAGCCCTCAAGCCAGCGCTGCCAGCCTCGAATACGCCAGTTAAAAAAGAGGCAATAAAAGCGGCCTCTCATCCAGAGGCTAAACCCTGATGCGCGCCCTCTCTAAAAATCAAAGTCGTAGCCTGGCCATTGGGCTGTTAATCTTGTGCCTGACGGTTGGCATTTTGCTGCTGTTTATCCCGATTAACATGTTGCATCGCCATTACGACCAGTCGCTGGATAGCTTGGTCGATTACCTGGGGCGTTACCGGCACGTGGTATCGACCCATACCGAAGTCCAGGCGGCACTCGATCAAGTGAAGGAAAAAAATGGCCGCCAGCATTTTCTCAGAAACACGGGCGCCGCTTTGGCCGCCTCGGAAATTCAGGAAACCGCAAAAAGTCTGATCGAGGACAATGGCGGTAAGCTGGTCAGCATGCAGGTGGTGCCATTCAAGGATGACGGCGGTTATCGCCGTGTTACGGTCAATATCCAATTTATCAGCAACATGCCCACGCTAAGAAAAATTCTTTATGCCATAGAGACAGTGCAGCCCTATCTGCTGCTTGATAATGTCAGCATACGCTCGCAGACCAATGCTTTGAGCAAAGGCACACCCGTGACAGAGCCGGAATTAACAGCGCAGTTTGATGTATCTGGTTATACGTTGGTAGCGGATAGAAAATGAAATTGCCCTTCGAACCTCGCCATCTCACGAACATATTATTGTTGGTGATGATCTTGTTGCTGATCTGGACGATAGGCACCGAACTTGATTGGGGTAACCGCGTCAACGTACCCCTGCCGCAGCCAAAGCCGCAAAAAATCAGGCCGGCAGTGCTTCCATTGCAGCCGGAGTTCGCTTTACTGTCACTGAATCACTCCTATACAGAGATATTGGCACGGCCACTGTTTGTATCAAGCCGCCGCCCACTACCACCCAAATTAGCTCTTCATCAGCGCTCGGCATCGTCCGCACATCCACCCCCGTCGCCCCCGCCCCCCTTGCCTGTACCGGTAGAACCTCCTAAACCAACCATGCGCAAAGGGCAGTTTATTTTGGACGGCATCATTATTACCAAGGACAAAAATATTGCACTGTTGCGTGAAGTCGCCACCCGCAAGATGGTACGAGTCGAGCTGGGCCAAGAAATAAACGGCATGCAAATTGAGAAATTGGAGCGTGATAAAATCACCTTTAAACAGGGCGATGAGCACGAGGAATTGGTACTGAAAATCAAGGCAGGGCCGAGTCAGCCGGGACGGCCTGGCAGCTCAGGTGTGCCAACACAGCATGCCACACCCTCTACGCCACTGCCTGGTTCACCAGTTGCAGCTCCGACTGAGCAGGCTATTAATCCCCAATCTGTTTTTGAACGCCGCCGCGCGTTGCGCCAACATCCGCCGGAATAACGAACAAATGTTGTTTCACAGATACATTTAGATGAAATGGAAATTAAAATTGAAGATTCCTGGGGGACTCAACTAGCTGATGAGTTTGCTAAGGAGTATTTTCTGCAGCTCATTCAGTTTGTAAAAGCTGAATACAAGAGCCATATTGTTTTTCCTCCCGGAAAGCAAATATTGAATGCTTTTGACAATTGCCCGTTCGAAAAGACGAAGGTTGTCATTATTGGGCAAGATCCTTATCATGGTCCCGCACAAGCTCATGGGTTATGTTTTTCTGTGGCAGATGGAATTCCGAAACCACCTTCCTTGCTAAATATTTTTAAGGAATTAAAACTGGATATTGGAAAGGAAATTCCA
>CAIRGS010000166.1 GCA_903878125.1 uncultured Nitrosomonadales bacterium
CTCCTCTCTAGGTGAATAATAATCCTATCGAGGTGTCCGTTTTCATTAGACCACTACATTATGTCGTCTTGCGGCACCCTACCGCTTATCTGTTAATCTTTAACGGAGCGCAAGGCCTTCTGAGCGTCGCAGTCTGTGGCGGTGCAGGCATTAGGCATTAGGCGTTTGGTGCGGCGTTATGTCGCCAGTATTGGAACGTAGTCTCATGAATCCTATCTCCCGTCTGTTTGCTTCTTCATTGTTCCCAAACAACTGCTCAGGCTGTTTTTATGCTGTTACCAGCAACTACTTTCGCCAACATAATATGAGTTAAGGGAATAAACGTGCCAATACGATAGATATTATGCATGTGCTTCAGTCGCATCCTTTGAATTTTTTCTGCGGACAGTCACGAGCCATAATTTTCGCTTGTGCAATTTGCTGGTAGGTCATTTTTCTTGCAACGATGTCACGATTTTTCACGCTAGATGCATCACCCGACGCAGCGCCAAGATTGAGCCACATGTGTGCGCGAACATAGTCCTGCGCAACGCCTTTCCCAGTGTCATACGCTATACCAAGATTAAATTGCGCATCTGCATTCCCCTGTACTGCTGCCAGATGAAACAACTTTGCAGCTTCTGCATAATCCTGCGCAACGCCTTGTCCTATGGAATACATCAATCCGAGATTGAATTGCGCATTCGCATTCCCCTGCGCTGCTGCCATTTGATACCACTTGACTGCTTCCGGGGAGTCCTGCGCAACACCTCGCCCGTTGTTATACATATAACCGAGACTGTTTTGCGCACTTGCATCCCACTGCGCTGCTGATAGTCGAAACCACTTGAGTGCTTCTGCGTAGTCCTGTGGAACGCCCTGCCCGTTGGCATACATCACACCGAGATTGTTTTGCGCACTTGCACTTCCTTGCGCTGCTGCCATTTGATACCACTTGAGTGCTTCTGCGTAATCCTGCGCAACACCTTGCCCGTTTTTATACATATTGCCAAGATTATTTTGCGCACTTGCAACCCCCTGCGCTGCTGATAGTCGATACAACCCCACTGCTTCTGCAGTGTCTTGCGCAACGCCTCGACCGTTTTCATACATGACGCCGAGATTGAATTGAGCAATTGCATCCCCTTGCGCTGCCGGTAGTCGATATAACTTCACTGCTTCTGTGTGGTCACCGCGCTTATATGCAGCATAGGCATCACCGTTTGTATCCGCCCATGCTGTACCAACAGACAGAAACAGCACAGCAAATATGGAAAGCAATAGTCGTTTCATTGGCCATCTCTTTTCAAAAGGCGGATTCAAATTCGTAATAGGGAACCTAATGGTAGTTCAGGGTTGGTTGATTCAACTCTGAAGTGCAACAGCATTAGGCGAGAGAGTGTAGCTGCTTTACGAAGTCCTCGTGATGTGTTTAAGTCGGGGAATAATACCAACCAGATTCAAATTACCGCGCCGATACAGGGCGGCTCTAGCGGTAGCCCGGTCATGGACAAGAAAGGAAATGTGGTGGGGGTCGTATCTTCAAGACTGGATATGAATACGGCGCGTATCACCGGCACCCTTCCGCAAAACGTCAACTTCGCGGTCAACGGCCAAACCGTCAAAACTTTCCTCGCTGCCAACAAAGTACCATACAAAACCGGCGGAGGATTCTTCTCGCGTGAAAAGAGCATTGCCGACATTGCCGAGGAAGCGCGCAAATGGACGGTGCTGGTGGAGTGCTGGAAGTAAGCCGCCACACCTACACTGCGCATCGAACGGCATGGCACTCATAACTCGCTCACCTGCTCTTGCTGTTTCCTTGCTGTTAGCAGCAATTACTTTCGCCAACATAATATGTGTTGGGGAAATTTACCGTGCCAGTATGATAGGATGGTCTACGCCGAAGGCCGAGAAGTTGTCTCTTGTTCCGTGGTAATAAACTCTTGGCCTTCCTTGGTCGTCAACAGCATGAATTGATGCTCCATCTCTTCCGCTATCTTCCGCGCTTCCGGTATTGATTGGCAGAACTCCATCCTCTCCCAAAACACGTCCATTAGCTCCTTTGCTTCCTTGCTCAGTTGCACCATAGAACCACCTTCAGGAATTGCGAGTACCTTCTTGGCTCCATAGCATGCATGTGCTTCACTCGCATCCTTTGAAATTTTTCTGCTGACAGTCACGAGCCATAATCTGTGCTTGTGCAATTTGCTGCGAGGTTATTTTCCTTGCAGTGATGTCTCGATTCTTCAATGCATCTGTTTTGCCCGATGAAGCGCTAAGATTGAGCCACATATAGGCGCGAATATAGTCCTGCGCAACGCCTTGCCCGTTGTGATACATATTGCCTAAATTTAATTGTGCACTTGCATGCCCTTGAAGTGCTGCCAGTCGATACCACTTCACAGCTTCTGTGTAATCTTGTGCGATGACTTGACCGAAGTTATGCATCACACCGAGCATGAATTGCGCACTTGCATCCCCTTGCTTTGCTGCCAGTTGATACCATCTGAGTGCTTCTGCGTAGTCCTGCGCAGCACCCTGCCCGTTGTAATACATATTGCCGATATTGAATTGTGCACTTGCATCCCCTTGCGCTGCTGCCAGTTGATACCACTTCACTGCTTCTGTGTAGTCCTGTGCCACGCCTTTCCCGGTGTCATACATCATGCCGAGATTGAATTGCGCACTTGCATCCCCTTGCGCTGCCGCCAGTCGATACCACTTGAGTGCTTCTGCATAGTCCTGCATAACGCCTTGGCCGTTAGAAGACATCACTCCGAGATTGAATTGCGCACTTGCATCCCCTTGCGTTGCTGCCAGTCGATACCACTTTAGTGCTTCTGCATAGTCCTGTATAACGCCTTGCCCGTTGGCAGACATCACGCCGAGATTGAATTGCGCACTTGTATGCCCTTGCGCTGCTGCCAGTTGATACCACTTGAGTGCATCTTCATAGTCCTGCATAACGCCATTACCTTGGCCGTACATATCGCCGAGATTGAATTGCGCATTTGCATGCCCTTGTGCTGCTGCCAGTCGATACCACTTCACTGCTTCTGCATAGTCCTGCGCAACACCTTGCCCATTGCTATACATCACACCAAGATGGAATTGCGCACTTGCATGCCCTTGCGCTGCTGCCAGTCGATACCACTTAAGTGCTTCTGCGTAGTCCTGCGGAACGCCTTGTCCTTGGCCATAGATATCGCCGAGAATGTTTTGAGCATCCGTATCGCCCAGTGCTGACGATAGTCGATACCACATTAAGGCTTCTGCGTAATCGCCACGCTTATACGCAGCATGGGCATTACCGTTTGTATCCGCCCACCCTGTACCAACAGTCAATAGCAGTACAGTAAATATAGAAAGTAGTTTTCGTTTCATCGGTCATCTCTTTGTAAAGGCGGATTCAAATTCGTACTAGAAAACCTAATGGTAGTTCAGGGTTTTATTATACTCAACGACACATACTTGGACACCTCCCGCCGCCGGAACCAGCATAGGCTCCGCCTACCAACTTCAGTTTGAGCTCAGTAAGCGGCCGTTGCACTTTGAAAATATTTGCTATATCTCGCATTAGGAATTCCCTGTTTAATTTGACACCTCCGTTTGGGTTTATCAAAACGTTCATGACCACTTTTTCAACTTACCTCACTATGTCAGAAATTGACCGCGTACATCGAGAAATGAAGATGATAGAATGTTTGCAAAAGGTGGCAACCAGTTGGTGCTTACGCTCGTTGAAGTAGATCAGGGCTATGCCGCAGTTCGTATTGAATTTGAGTCGGTCTGTTGAACAGGTTCACATTTTCCCGTCAAACAATGTCTGAAATTTTCGCACTCGTTCCCGCCGCTGGCTGTGGTTCTCGCATGGGTAGTGAGTTACCAAAACAATACCTGCCGCTGGTCGGACAGCCGATGATTTATCACGCTCTTGCAACTTTGTGTGCCAGCCCGGATGTCAGTATTGTCTTTGTAGTGCTCGCGCCTGATGACGTGTACTGGCATAGTTATGACTGGTCGATATTCGGAGATAAGTTGCAGCCGTTATTTTGTGGTGGCTCAACGCGCGCAGAAAGCGTGCTGAATGGACTAATGGCTGCGGAACTTGAACTCGATGACTGGCTGCTGGTGCATGATGCTGCACGGCCTTGTTTGAGTCGTAAGCAGCTTGCATTCTTGATTGAAGCATTGCGCGACGATGATGTTGGAGGCATTCTTGCTGTGCCGGTGGCGGATACTTTGAAGCGTGCTGATGCTGAATGTCGAATTGTGCATACCGAGAATCGTGCGGGAGTTTGGCAGGCGCAGACTCCCCAGATGTTTCGCGCCGGGCTATTGCTGCAGGCGCTACGAACTGCCCCGAATGTCACGGATGACGCCTCTGCCGTCGAGGCGCTGGGTTTCCATCCCAAGCTCGTGACAAGCAGTTCCAGCAATTTTAAGGTAACTTATCCGCAGGACATTGAGTTGGCGGAATTGTTGTTAACCCGAAGAAAATAAATATGAGAATCGGACAGGGTTTTGACGTTCATCAATTGGTCGAGGGGCGCAAGTTAATTATTGGTGGCGTGGAGATATTCCATGACAAGGGGTTGCTCGGCCATTCCGATGCGGACGTGTTGCTGCACGCCATCTGTGATGCCCTGTTGGGTGCAGCAGCACTGGGTGATATCGGGCGTCACTTTTCAGATACCGATGCCAAGTTTAAAAATATGGATAGCCGCATTTTATTGCGCGAAGTAGTGAGTATGGTAACTAATGCGGGTTTCCGCATAGGCAATTTGGATGCCACTATCATTGCACAAGCACCCAAAATGGCACCGCATATTCCTCGCATGGTAGAGAATATTGCCGCTGATTTGGGTGTGGCGGTGAATGCCGTGAATGTGAAAGCGACCACCACTGAAAGCCTAGGCTTTAGCGGGCGCGGGGAAGGTATCGCGGCGCAGGCGGTCGCGCTATTGTTAGTCTGACCCAACATCAATTATGGCAATGTCATGTCATCACTTCGTCATTCCCGCATAAACAGGAATGATTAAATGCATGTTATTCAATAGGGTGATTTTTAATAATGATGCGTATATTGGCGCTGGAAACTTCCACTGAATATTGCTCTGTCGCACTATGGCAGGACGGCAATGTCGTCAATCGTAGCGAACTGGTTGGGCAGCGCCATTCCGAATTGTTGATAGGCATACTGGATAATTTATTGCATGAAGCGGGTATCAAACTCACGGAATTGGATGGTATTGCATTCGGCGCCGGGCCGGGTTCATTTACCGGTGTGCGCATTGCCTGTGGGGTGACGCAAGGATTGGCACTGGGAGCGGGTTTGCCGGTGGTGGGCGTGTGCACGCTGCAAGCATTAGCACAAGCCGCTGGTCACGATAAAGTGATCACCGCACTGGATGCGCGCATGGGTGAGATTTATCATGCTGTATATGAAAAACGGGCGGGGTCATGGGTGACGATTTGCGAGCCGAATTTGTGTTTGCCGCAACTGGCTCAGCAGGTCCAAGGTTCTGGATGGTTTGGCACAGGCAGTGGTTTCGCCATGTATGGTGCGGTATTGGATAATCGTTATGCTGGGCAAATTGCTGGCATTGATACGCTGGCCGTGCCGCAGGCCATGGCCATTGCAGAATTTGCCGCGCCACTATTTGCCGCTGGTCAAGGCATGGATGCGGCTCAAGCCATGCCATTTTATTTACGCGACAAGGTTGCGCTGAAAACCAGTGAGCGATGAGTTTGTCCCAATTGCTTGACCACACCATCTTGCGCGATATGAATCCAGCTGACGTGGCTGGGATAGTGTGCATTGAGCAACGCGTGCATGTTAGTCCGTGGTCTTGCGGGAATTTTACCGATGCGCTTACAAGTAATTATGTGTGCAAGGTGTGTGAAGCAGAGGGGGAAATATTGGGCTATGCTGTGCTCATGGTTGCAGTGGATGAAGCCCACTTGCTCAATATCAGCATTGTCGCCGAATATCAACGCAAGGGGTTGGGTCGTTGGTTCTTGGGTGCAACAATGAAAACTGCGCGCGCCATTAACATGCGGCGCATGTTACTGGAAGTGCGTCTTTCCAACGCGGCGGCGCTGGGTCTATATCGTGATGTCGGGTTTCGCGAAATTGGCCTGCGCCGTGGCTATTATTCGACAGACAATGGGCGCGAAGACGCAGTCGTGATGGAATATTTGCTGTGAATCGAGAAGAAGCAATACTACGTGAGTTCAATCTCTATCCGCTGTGGCAACGGCGCGGGCAAGCCACGTCTGTACTTGAGCAAGTGGCTACGGCGGCTCAACCCATGATAGAGCAAGTGGCAAGCAAGTCTGTAATGGAAAAAGCAGATTTACCAATTCTGGACAGTTGCAACTGGCCTGAATTAACAGCATTGGTGAAAAATTGTACAGCTTGCAAGCTGCGTGCGAGCTGCACACAGACGGTTTTTGGTATGGGTGATGAGCAGGCAGACTGGTTGTTTGTGGGCGAATGGCCGGGCGCGGACGAAGATGTTCAAGGTGAGCCGTTCGTGGGGCAATCCGGCCAGTTACTCGATAATATGTTGGCTGCAATCAAGTTGAAACGCGGCCACAATGTTTACATTACCAATATAGTTAAATGCTACCCACCTGGCAATCGCGCGCCAGAAGCCAATGAGATTGCTCAATGCGCGCCTTATCTGGAACGCCAGATTCAACTCATCCAGCCCAAGCTGATCGTGGCTCTGGGTGAAACCGCCGCCTTATTGCTGGGGCATGACGCCACGTTGTCTGACCTGCGTGGCAAGTTGCACGACTATCGCGGTTCATCCTCTAATGGTTGGGTGAAAGGAATTCCACTCATCATCACTTACCATCCGGCCTATCTGCTGCAAAACCCGCTGAAAAAAGCCAAAGCATGGGACGATTTGTGCCTGGCAGTTGCTACGATGCAGGAGTTGGTTTGAGATTAAAGAAAGCTACATCTGCCCCGTATCCTGATCATGAATGTGTTTTTTATACAATGCCGTCATGATGCCTGCGAGCAACAGGCCGAACACTAAAGTAATAGTCTGAATGTTTAATTCCAGTTTCTGCATTAAGGCAAACAATGCGAGCATGGCGAAAATGCTGATATTTTCATTAAAGTTTTGTACAGCAATTGATCTGCCGGCACCCATCAGCAAGTGGCCGCGATGCTGTAACAGGGCATTCATGGGTACCAACAGGTAGCCGCCCATTGCGCCAATAACGATGAGCAGGGCAATGGCAAGGGGTGAACTGGTAACCGGGATCATGGCCAGCACCATGAGTCCCATGGTGATGCCTACTGGCAAAACTTTCACCGCGTGTTCCAGTTTGACGAATTTAGCCGCTAGTACGGAGCCGATGGCGATGCCGATGGCGACCCAAGCGGTGAGTTGGGCGGCTTCGCCCATATCATAGTGAAGTACGGTGACGGCCCATGCCAACACGATTAAACGTAACGTGGCGCCTGCCCCCCAGAAAAGCGTGGTGACGCTCAGCGACACTTGTCCTAGCGGGTCTTTCCAGAGCAGTTTGAAACAATGCGCGAATTCACTTACCAAGAACCCTGGGTTGCGGCTTAACGGTTTGTGCTCGATCGGCACGCGCGGGATGTAGAGATTGAACAACGCCGCGATGACATAAATAACAGTGATGACGGAAATAGCCAACTCCGGCGCGGAGTCGATGCCGGTATCTATCAACGGTACGTCCCACCATTGCAGCATCTGGCCTGAAATATTCGGGCCGATAAGTATGCCCCCTAGCAGTGCACCAAGCACGATGGCGACGACAGTCAATCCTTCCATCCAACTATTGGCCAGTACTAATTTGTCGGGTGGCAAATATTCGGTGAGGATGCCGTATTTTGCCGGGGAATAGGCCGCTGCGCCTAAACCTGCCACTGCGTAGGCGAGGAGCGGATTTACCCCGGCCAGCATGGCGATACAGCCGAACAGCTTAATGCTGTTGCTGATGAACATCACGCGACCTTTTGGCAGCGAGTCAGCGAAGGCGCCTACAAAAGGTGCCAGCACGATGTAGGAGACTACAAACGCTGCTTGCAATATCGGGGTGTGCCATTCCGGCGCATGTACTTCGTGAAGTAAGGCGATGGCGGCAAATAGCAGGGCATTGTCTGCGAGTGCTGAAAAGAACTGCGCCGAAAGTATGATGTAAAATCCGCGATTCATTGGGAGGCGCAATTTTTTGGAGCGCGTTTTATATCACGAAAATAGGATGCCTGCTATGATTAACAGCAATCTACTTCATCCCGCAATCTTGAATTCATGCCTCGTCCGATCCAAGCTCGCATTGATCTTTCCGCGTTAGAGTGGAACCTGCAAGTCGCACGTCGTGCGAGCAGCGCACGCATCATGGCAGTGATCAAGGCCGATGCTTATGGCCATGGTTTATTACGTGCCGCTGAAGCACTAAGTGCAGCGGAAGGCTTCGCCCTGCTGGATATCCGCGATGCGATATGCTTGCGCGACGCGGGGTTCAATCAGACTATGCTGCTGCTGGAAGGTTTTTTTACCCCAGACGATTTGGCGCTGGTGGCCGAATATAACCTCGCCTGTGTGATTCACAACCAGCAACAGATCGACATGCTGGAGGCATATCCGAGCCGTGGCAGCCTGGATGTGTGGTTCAAGATCGGCAGCGGTATGAACCGCTTGGGCTTTGCTCCAGACAAGGTTCACGCTGCGCTGGAAAGACTCAAGGCCCACCCTGCCGTACGCGACATCACGCTAATGACGCATTTTGCCCAGGCTGACGAAGCGACCGGCGTGGCTACACAACTAGACGTATTCAATTCGCTGGTCGCGCCCTATCGCATGGCGCGCTCGCTGGCCAATTCCGCTGCCCTGTTGCGCTTTCCGGCAACCCATGCCGATTGGGTGCGCCCTGGCATCATGCTGTATGGCGCATCTCCGTTCGCGGAAGTCAGCGCGCAACAACTCGGCTTGCAGCCAGTGATGACACTGCAAAGCCGTATCATCGCAGTGCAAGAATTGCGTGCGGGCGAAACTATCGGTTATGGCGGAATATTCCGAGCCGAGGCTTCCATGCGTGTTGGCGTGGCCGCCTGCGGATATGCTGACGGCTATCCGCGTCACGCGTCAACTGGCACGCCAGTGTTGGTGGGCGATCATCGCACGCGCATCTTGGGGCGCATCTCGATGGACATGCTGAATGTGGATTTAAGTGCGTTACCCGCTGCTGACGTGGGTAGTTGCGTGACGTTGTGGGGAAAAGGTTTGCCAGTGGAACAGGTAGCTCATGCAGCAGACACTATCAGCTATGAGCTGCTGTGCGCGCTGACGGCACGCGTACCGATTGTGACTGAGTAGTGGAGCATTCCAGCGAATTCTCACAAATAATCCGTTCGGACTGATCCTTCGACTTTGCTCAGGACTGAAGGCCTTGTCGAAGTCCGTTATTGGCGCGGGACTAACGGTTCGATAAGCTCACGGCGAACGGTAAGGGTTTTTCTGGAACACTCCACTAGGTTAGTCGCGGGAACAAAGCAAGAGAGGAATGTTGAGGCCTCGTTCATTCAAGGCACACCATCAACAGCTTGCTGCCAATATCGTGCGTGGGTTTTGCGATATCGCTCCACACTAATATTCTGCATATCCATTTCCACCACAATTGCGCCGTCCTTGTCCGAGCGCAATAGTTCGCTGCCAATCTCACGATAACGCTCGACTACTTCTACCCGGGGATGACCGAAGCGATTGCGGTAACCAACGGTGAATACAGCATAGCGCGGATGTATGGCCGCTACGAAAGCATTCACCGACGAGGTCTTGCTGCCGTGATGTGGCACCACCAAGAGCGTAGCTGGGAGTTGCTCCTCATGCTGTTTCAGTAATCGCCATTCGGATTCTTTTTCGATGTCGGCGGCGAGCAACACACTGTGATTGCCCGTGCTGATTTTCAATACGCAGCCACGGTTATTGTCGCGGATTTTTTCTACTGCATAACTTTCCGCTGTCGGGTGTAGCACTTCAAAGTGCACTCCGTCCCATTCCCAGGCTTGCCCATCCATGCAGCGCCGGGTGTTTGAAGCGTGTTGCAACAGGGGATGGTTTTCTGCCAGAGAGGATGAGAGCCAATTTACCGGCAACCCTTGCAAAATAGATAATGCGCCGCCGGTGTGATCGTTGTCATCGTGGGTAAGAATCAGGCCGTCGAGTTGCGCGATGCCCATGCCGCGCAGCGCCGGGATGAGGATGCGGTTGCCACTGTTGGCCTCGCTGTTAAAATTGGGGCCGGTGTCATACAGCAGTGCATGGTTGTGAGTCTGCGCGGCTACCGCCAAGCCTTGCCCGACATCAAAAATTACCAAGCGTAGCGCACCTTCTGGGGGCACTGCGGGCAGTACCAGAAACATCGGTAGCAGGGCGATCAGTCCCAGCCAGCGTGCGGGGAATCCGCGCGGCAATAGCATCCATAGCACACCAAACATGCCGATGGCTATGCTCCATGTCGGCGGTGCGTGCTGTGTCCATACCGCCTCTGGCAGGTTATTCAGCCACTCCAGCAGGGTGCCGCACACTTCCATGGCCTGATGCGCCAGCGACAGCAGCCAATCTAAGGGAAGTACTGTGCCCAGCAAGGTGAGCGGCACCACCACAAAGCTGACCAACGGAATGGCAAAAGCATTAGCGATGGGCGACACCAATGAAACTTGCTGGAACATTGCCAACAGCGGAGGGATCAGCCCGATACTCATTGCCCATTGAACGCGACCATACGTTACTAACCAATGCGGAGGGCGCAACCGGTGCGCCGTCACATAAAAAATCAATGCTACCGCACCGAAAGAGAGCCAGAATCCTGGCGACAGCACCGCCCATGGGTCCAGCAACAATACAACGAGCAAGGCGGCGGCAAGAGTTTGCGACGGTGCGACAGTGCGTGAGAGCCACAACATGGAAGCGATCGTCGCCAGCATATACACCGTGCGTTGCGCCGGCACACCGTATCCTGCCAGTAGTGCATAGCCGAGTGCCACCAGCAAGCCAATGAGCGCAGCAGCTTTACGTGCCGGTAGCGCGCGCGTGAGGCGCGCACTGCGCCGCCATAACCAATAGCTTGAAGCAAATGCCAGCCCTGACAGCATGGTGATGTGCAGGCCGGAAATACTCATCAAATGATTAACTCCCGTGCGCGTGAAAACTTGCCACTGCGCCGCCGGGATGCCAGCCTGATCGCCAATGGCAAGTGCGGTTAACACGCCGACGTAATTATTTTTTTCGACGACACTCACTTCAGCACTATCGCGAACCCATTTTCCACTTGCGGCGTGCGGGATTTGCACGGGATGAAGCTGATTGGGGAGGGGATTTAACGTTTTCTGGATACGGTCGCGCACTTTTTCGCGCAGGCTCTGGATGTAGTAATCAGGTGATTGCACTAACGCATCCAGTCGCAAGTTATCTTGCGTTCGATGAATATAACCGTTGGCGCGCAGCTTGTTTTCCAGCATCCAAGCTTCAAAATCAAAATCGTGAGGATTGCTGCTGCCGTGCGGCTGCTTCAAGCGCACTGTGAATCGCCAGCGTTCACCGGCATGGATGTCGAGAGGATATTCCTGGGCGATAGCGTAATTGGCAAGCAGGATGTGTGGCGGAACAATGGCATTGGGGGTGAGCACCTGCTCTACATCGAAGACAAAACGAAGTCCGTGTTCATTCTGCATGGGAAGCTTTCCCACCACACCGATGATTTGAATATCTTTGCCCTGCCATTCGGCAGGCAGAGCATCAGACAAACGTTGCTGCGCAAAAAATGCTGCGTAGAAAAAACCAAAGGAACAGGCAAATGCTGCAAGAAGAACTGGGTATGCCGTGCGCTGCAAACGAGTGCTACGTGGAAGCATCAAAGCAGCAGCGAGCAATAAAGTCAGGCCACCCCAGGCGAGGTCGGGAAGCACGGCCTGTTGTTGCAGCAGCCATACGCCCAATGCAAAAAATATTACGGCATAGCGCATGGCGTGCTTAGTGCCGCCGAATGAGCTTGAGCAATTCGAACCAGAGCACGCTGCACAGACCGGCAGCGAAACTCAGCGCGAGTTGAAAGGGGGTAAGCGGCGCGAAGTGGAATATTTCGCGTAAAAATGGTAAATGCAGGGTCAGCAGAAGAAAGGAAAGCGCACCTCCCACTACCCACCATAGTGCTGAATTGCGGCTGTTGAGCGAACTGAAGACATTAAGTTGCCAGGAACGGTTGACCAAAATGAGTCCAAGATTACCGATGACCAGCGTCGAAAAAGTCAGTGCGCGGGCTTCCTCTTCCGTTGCGCCATGATGCAGTGCATAGCCCAGCACCAGAAGTGTGGTTAGCAACAGCAACGTGCCCTGTAACAGGCTGAGCAGGATAACCTGTCTTCCGAACAGCGGCTCCTGCGGGATGCGCGGCGGGCGCTTCATGACATTTCGCTCTGCCGGTTCCGCCTCGAAGGCGATGGAGCAGGCCGGGTTGATGATCATTTCCAGAAACACGATATGAACCGGAGCGAATACCGTTGGCCAGCCCAGTAACAGGGGGATCAGCGACAAGCCGGCGATGGGTAGGTGTACCGCAAGAATATAAGCCATGGCTTTGCGCAGGTTATCGAAAATGCTGCGCCCGATACGCACGGCGCGCACGATTGAGGCAAAATCATCATCCAGCAATACCAGCGCGGCCGCTTCGCGTGCCACATCGGTGCCGCGCCCACCCATGGCGATGCCGATGTGTGCCGCTTTTAACGCAGGCGCGTCGTTTACCCCGTCGCCGGTCATCGCCACTACCTCGCCGTTTGCCTTGAGCGCGTTCACCAGTCGCAGCTTTTGCTCCGGTACCATGCGCGCGAAAATATTGTTGTGGCGGATGCGTTCGCGCAATGTTGCATCATCCATTTGATTCAGTTCCATACCGGTAATAATGCCGTCGTGCCCGCCGGGCAGACAGATTTGTTGGGCAATTGCGGCGGCGGTAGCAGGATAATCGCCGGTAATCATCACCACGCGGATGCCTGCCGCAGTGCACTCCTTGAGCGCCGATGCAACGGTAGGGCGGACTGGATCAGCCAACCCGATCAGGCCGATAAATTCGAACTCGAAGTCATGCTGGATACCGGGCCATTCACGACCGCTATAACTGGCCTTGGCTACCCCCAATACGCGCATGCCTTGTGCCGCGAGAACATTGACCTGAGTAGCAAGTATGGATAATTGATGTTCATCCAGATGGCACAAATCGGCCACTGCTTCCGGCGCGCCTTTGGTGGCCACTACGTATTCATTGCGGCCGCTTGCTCGCCATACGTGCGAAAGCGCGAGGAGTTCCGGCGATAACGAATACTCATGCACCAGCGTCCAATCATGGTGCAGATGTTCTGTGTCGGCCAGATAATATTCGCCGAGCGTGTGGATGGCTTTTTCCATTGGATCAAAGGGATCGGTTTTGCTCGCCAGAATGCTGAACTCGACCAACTCATGAAATGTCTCGGGTAGTGGAGTGTGCGATGCAGTCACTACGAACGATGCATCGCCAGCGATTAATTGCTGTACTGTCATTTGATTGAGCGTAAGTGTGCCGGTCTTGTCTACACACAGCACAGTGGCCGAACCCAGCGTTTCCACCGTGGGCATGCGGCGGGTCAGCACCTGATGGCGCGAAATGCGCCATGCCCCCATCGCCATGAACACGATCAACACAAATGGATATTCTTCCGGCAAAATTGACATCGCCAGCGTGATGCCAGCCAGAAACCCGTGCAGCCAATCACCACGGCTCAGGCCATAGACCATTACCAACAGCAAGCTTAAAAGCGCGCCGACAATGGCGAGGTTGCGCACCAGCCTGTTGATCTCTTTTTGTAACGGCGTGGTCTCGATATCCAGGACCTGCAATGCCCTGCCGATCTTGCCGATTTCGGTGTGCGATCCGGTCGCCAGTACGCGCGCCGTGCCGCGTCCTTGCACCACTAGCGTGCCGGAATACACAAACGGCAAATCATCGCCGCCGGGAGGGCTCAGCTTTAGGGCATCAGGTTGGCCGATCTTGCGTACCGGCACTGATTCGCCAGTGAGCATTGATTCATCCGTCGCAAAATCATTGCAGGAAATCAGCGACGCGTCAGCCGGTACCCGGTCACCTTCGGCCAGAATCAGGATATCGCCGCGCACCACTTCATGCCCGGCGATGCGTTGCGCGACACCTTCGCGCACCACTAGCGCGCGCGGGCTGCTGATGTCGCGCAATGCCTCCAACACCCGTTCCGTCTTGCGTTCTTGATAAATGGTGATCCCCATCACCATGCACACAAAACCCAGCAACATCAGTGCATCGCTGACATCGCCCAACAGCAGATAAATCACTCCAGCCACCAACAACAGCAAGAACATTGGTTCGCGTACCACTTCCAGAGCAATCGCCGGGATGTCGCGACTTCTGGCTGTGGGCAATTCATTCATACCTTCAGTTTGCAGTAACCGACGTGCTTCGGCCTGCGTCAGGCCGCGCATATCAGTTGGGTCGGGTATTTTCGGACTCACGTGTGCAAACTTCCAAAGAGGGCTGGCATATTCAATAAAATCAGGTAATCTACTATCCTGATTTTGCCTTATTAACGAATGCCTGTGCCGAAAAAATATTTCAGAAAATTCCTGCCCAGCCATGAATCATTCAAACAAAGCCGTTGGGCGCGTTGGTTTGGCGGCTGGCTTCACCATCCCAATCTGTGGCATCTTAATCGCCATTCAGTGTCGGTCGGCGTAGCCGTTGGTCTCTTCGCCGGACTGATTCCTGGTCCGCTGCAAATGATAGGCGCAACATTTCTGGCAGTGCTGTTCCGCGTTAATTTGCCGGTAGCTGTGGCCACCACGCTGTACACCAACCCATTTACCATCGTGCCCCTCTATGCGCTGGCATTTCAGCTTGGTGTATTTGTTACCGGGCATAATCATATTAATGGCCAGTCGCCCGTTGACCTTGCCCTGCCGGAAATGACTTGGGTTAACTGGCCTACCGTCATGCTGGATTGGATTGTGTCATTGGGTAAACCCCTCGCTGTCGGCTTGCCGCTTCTGGCTTTAATTTTTGCTATTGCGGGTTATTTTATTGTGCGCATGCTGTGGTATGCGATTGTGGTATGGGAATGGCGCAAGCGCGCATCACGGCGGCGGTGATGGTTTTCATGGGCGGCGCGAGCGCTACTGTGCTAAATTTTTTAAAAAACCTGGTATGGATTTCGGGAAACCGGATTTATCGACTATATATAAAGTATCGCAATGAAAAAACTGGACCAACTGAATTTTGATAATACTTTTTCTCGGCTGTCAGACATTTTTCATAGCCGTCTGAATCCTACGCCTTTGCCCCACTCCTATTTGGTTAGTTTTAATGCGAGTGCCGCCGAATTAATTAATCTGGATGTAACCGAAGTGGAGCGCGCGGATTTTACTGAGTATTTTATCGGCAACCGATTGCTACCTGGCAGTGAACCTTTATCGATGCTCTACGCCGGGCATCAGTTTGGTTACTTCGTGCCGCAACTGGGAGATGGACGCGCAATTTTGCTTGGTGAAATAAAAAACAGCGCTGGAGAATATTGGGATATTCAATTGAAAGGGGCAGGTATCACACCGTATTCACGCAATGGCGATGGGCGTGCCGTGCTGCGATCCAGCATTCGTGAATACTTGTGTTCAGAAGCGATGCATGGCTTGGGCATTCCTACTTCTCGCGCTTTGTGCATTGTGGGCAGCGATGCAGAGGTGTACCGCGAGACTATCGAAAGCGCCGCCGTGGTAACTCGTTTATCGCCGTCGCATGTGCGTTTCGGTTCGTTTGAAGTGTTCGCTTATAGAGGTCAGCACGAACCGATTGCCTTGCTCGCTGATTATGTTATCGCCAAGCATTTTCCTGACATCGGCGATGCGCCGGACAAGTACTTGCGTTTTTTGAATGAGGTAATCACGCGCACCGCAAAGCTGATGGCTAAATGGCAGGCTGTCGGTTTCGCACATGGCGTGATGAATACGGACAATATGTCGATCCTCGGGCTGACTTTCGATTATGGCCCGTTCGGTTTCATGGAAACCTACGACCCGGGTTTTATTTGTAATCACTCTGACCATGGCGGGCGCTACGCCTTTGATCAGCAGCCGCAAATCGGCCTGTGGAATCTGTCTTGTCTGGCGCAGGCTTTGACGCCTATTATCGCGCTGGAGGAGGCACAAGAGGCTCTGGAAAATTACGAGCCGACATACTTCGAACACTATATTGAACTGATGGGCAAGAAGCTGGGGCTAACCAACGTCAGCAAAGAAGATGTTGCTCTTATCCCACCACTGTTGGAAATGATGCGCGCAAGCCAGCTGGATTACACCAATCTGTTTCGCAGTTTAGGCCTGTTCAAATTAGCGCCGGATGAGAAAAACAGCGAGTTGCGCGATCAATTCATCGATCGATCGGCGTTCGACGCTTGGGCCGAAATTTATCGTGCACGCCTGCACAGCGAGCCGGGAACAGACGAAGAGCGAAAGGCACGCATGGACAAGTTCAACCCAAAATATATTCTGCGCAATTCCATGGCGCAAAGTGCGATAGCCATGGCTGAGCGGGAACGCAACTTTTCGGAAGTAGATCGCTTGCTGGCATTGCTTAGCCGACCCTTCGATGAGCAGCCAGAGATGGAAGATTATGCCGCGCCAGCACCGGATTGGGCGCGTCATGTCGTGGTAAGTTGTTCATCCTGATGACCGGAAATCAAGCCTGGCTGACAGAGTGGAATTTATGTGTTGTTTGATGATGAATATCTGCGGCAAAATTGCTCACACGTATGCTACCGAAATGAAAAATCTCTCACACCAATCTGCAATAAACCAAAAGCCAGGCCGCTATGTCAGGTGAGTGTCGCGCATTGAGCGACTGGCTCGTCTATCTTGAGACCAAGCATCCCAAAGCCATTGAGTTGGGTCTTGAGCGCGTTGCAAAAGTTAAACAGCGGCTGGGACTCAACCCAACGTTTCCTGTCATTGTTGTCGGCGGTACCAACGGCAAGGGCTCAGTCTGTGCAATGCTTGAAAGCATATTGCATGCGGCGGGCTATCGTGTTGGCTGCTACACCTCGCCACATTTGCTGGATTACAACGAGCGCGTTCGCATCGGCCATCGGCAGGCCAGTGATGCGGAGCTGTGCGCAGCGTTCGAGCGGGTAGGGCATGCGTGTGCTGTTACTCACTCGCAAAAAATGGATGCCAGCTTGCGCGGCAATGAGGATTTATCAGAAATTTCGTTAACCTATTTCGAGTTTGGCACGCTGGCTGCGATGCTATGTTTTATCGATCAAGCGGTAGAGGTGGCGATACTGGAAGTGGGTCTGGGTGGACGGCTGGATGCGGTTAATGTGTTCGACCATGATTGTGCGGTGGTTACTAGCATAGACTTGGACCATATGGAGTATCTCGGTGATACGCGTGAAAAAATTGCGTTTGAGAAGGCGGGAATTTTTCGTGCTGGGCAAGTGGCGGTATTTGGCGATCTGGATGTGCCCATTGCAATTCGCACACAGGCACAGCATATCGGCGCGCAGCTATGGTGTCTGGGTGAGCAATTCAGTTTCACGGCAGGCGCGCAACAGTGGAATTATCACGGAGTGAGTGGTACTCGTAGCGCTTTGCCTTATCCTGCCTTGCGTGGCGCATTTCAATTGCACAATGCCAGCGCTGCATTGGCGGCGCTGGATGCGCTCAAGAATGAACTGCCGGTGAGCATATCGGCGGTGCGGCGCGGCTTGGTCGAGGTAGTGCTGCCAGGTCGTTTTCAGGTTATGCCCGGCAGGCCGATGCTGATTCTGGATGTGGCGCACAATCCCCAGGCGGCACGCTCGCTGGCGCAAAATTTGGCCGACTTGCCACCCTGTCATAAGACTTTTGCAGTGTTCGCCATGCTCAAAGATAAGGATATGGCCAGTGTTGCGCGTGCGCTCAAGGGGCAGGTCGATGTCTGGCTAGTGGCGAGCATAGCCGCGCCGCGCGGTGCAACGGCCACGGAATTATCCAGCGTGTTATATGCAGAGGGAGTGAAAAGCGCGGTGCTGACGTTTGTCACGGTAACAGATGCGCTACAGCATGCCTGTAATGAGGCCGTCGAAAATGATAGAATCGTGACGTTTGGTTCATTCTATACAGTAGCAGAAGTGATGCGTGCGCAGTCTGCGCGACGCTTGATTTGCGCGGAGATACAAGATGGCAAAACAACTCATGGATGATGAAGTCAGTCTGAAACGTCGGGCAAGACGTCGGTTGATTGGCGCGGTGGCGCTTGCCGTCGTAATTGTGGTATTGCTGCCCATGGTGCTGGATAGCGAACCCAAGTTGGCGGGGCAGGATATTGAGTTGCGTATTCCAGACAAGAATAAGGTGGGTGAGTTTGTGCCCAGGATGGGCATACCGTCAGCCCCCGTCTCTATTCCTGTTTCAGCAGTCCCTAGCCAACCTGTCGTTACAAATCAGGTGGTCGCGGCACCGCAAGAGATTGAAGGCAAGATTGCTCCAGTCAAGTCTGGAGTCAAGCCTGTTGGGGATGCGCGCATAGAGAACAGGCAGTCCACGCCACACTCCGGTTTTGTGGTGCAGGTTGGCGCATTTGCCAACGCCGACACCGCGCACCAATGGCAGCAAAAATTGAGTAATCAAAATATCAGGGTCTACACCGAGAAGGTAGGCGACAAAATCCGTGTACGCGCCGGTCCTTACGACACGCGTGAAGCTGCAGGCAATGTGTACAAAAAGCTGGAGGCGCAAGGACTGAAACCGACTCTAAGTCAGGCGTATTAGGCATGACATGGTTTGATTATGCTGTCATTGCGATCGTCATATGGTCGGTGTTGCTAGGATGGTGGCGTGGTTTTGTGTATGAGGTGCTGTCCCTGCTCGGTTGGGTGGTGGCTTACGCAGTGGCACGTTGGCAGGCAGTTAATGTGGCAGCGTTAATGCCGGCAGGGCTGGGGGTGGATGCGATCAAGGTAACGGTTGCTTTTGTCCTGCTTTTTGTGGCTACCTTGATCGTCAGTGGTATCGTGGTATGGTCGTTATCGAAATTAATAAAATCGACCGGCCTTGGTTGGATAGACGGCTTATTCGGCACTCTATTTGGCATGCTACGCGGCACACTATTAGTGCTGATTTTGATGCTGCTGGCGGGGTTGACTGATTTGCCGAAGGAGCCATTTTGGCGTGAGGCAAAGCTGAGTAAACCATTGGAAAGCTTGGCTCTGGCTAACTTGGTTTGGTTGCCGGATAGCGTGGCGCGCCGTGTCCATTTCGGATTGAAAAAATGAATATTGGGGTTAACATATGTGTGGCATTCTAGGCATTGTCGCGCAAACATCGGCCAATCAAATTCTATATGATGGCTTGCTAGTGTTGCAGCATCGCGGGCAGGATGCTGCGGGTATTGCCACTATCGAAGGAAATACCTTCCACCTGCACAAGGGTAATGGCCTGGTACGCGACGTGTTCCGCACGCGTAACATGCGAGCGCTGCGCGGCAATGCGGGAATAGCTCATGTGCGCTATCCTACTGCGGGTTCAGCTGTCGATCACAATGAAGCGCAGCCATTCTATGTCAATTCGCCATTCGGCATTGTGCTTGGACATAATGGTAACTTGACCAATACCGAGCAATTGCAGCAAGAATTGTTTCTGGAAGATAGGCGTCATGTAAACACCAATTCCGATTCGGAAGTGCTGCTCAATGTGCTTGCGCACGAGTTGCAAGCCAATTCAACAATGCGCTATCGCCTTGACATTAAGAGCATCTTTGGTGCCGTATCCGGGGTGCATCGCCGCTGCCGTGGTGCTTACGCAGTGGTGGCGATGATTGCGGGTTATGGCCTGCTGGCGTTCCGCGATGCTTATGGCATCCGACCACTGGTGTTGGGTAGTCATCAAACTGAAAATGGCATGGAATATTTGATCGCTTCGGAAAGCGTAGCGCTGGATACGTTAGGTTTCAAGTTTCTGCGCGACATTGCACCAGGTGAATCGGTATTTGTTGACTTTGATGGAAATTTTCACAGTCAGCAATGTGCAGAAAATCCCACGCTTAACCCTTGCATCTTTGAGTATGTTTATCTGGCGCGTCCGGATTCGGTGATTAATGGGGTTTCGGTATATGAGACACGCTTGAACATGGGTGAAAACCTGGCCGACAAAATCACTCGCGAATGGCCGCAACATGATATTGATGTAGTTATTCCCATTCCAGACTCCAGCCGTCCTAGTGCCTTGCAATTGGCTACTCGTTTGGGTATTTCATTCCGTGAAGGTTTCGTGAAAAATCGTTATATTGGGCGTACCTTCATCATGCCGGGACAGGCAATGAGGAAAAAATCGGTGCGTCAGAAATTAAATGCAATTAGCGTCGAATTCAAGGGTAAAAATGTCCTGTTGGTAGATGATTCCATCGTGCGCGGCACCACTAGCCGTGAAATTGTTCAAATGGCGCGTGATGCCGGAGCGCGCAAGGTGTACTTCGCCTCCGCCGCACCTCCGGTGCGTTTTCCTAATGTGTATGGCATAGACATGCCGAGCAGCAAAGAGCTGATTGCCACCGACCGCAGTGATGAGGAAATTTGCCGCGAGATCGGTGCGGACAAGCTGGTTTATCAGGATCTTGAAGACCTCAAAGCGGCTGTGCGCAAGACGAATCCGGATATTCAGTACTTTGATGCTTCATGCTTTGATGGAGATTACATCACTGGTGATATCACATCAGAGTATCTCGATGAAATTGAAGCGGCGCGTGAAAATGGCAAGGTAAATACGGATGATGATGTCAACCAGCTTGATCTTGACTTAGTTGCCAACCAGTGAAGAGAATTGAATTTGTTTGACAGGGGTTGGTCTTTTAGCATAAAATTCGCGCCCTTCGAAGTTTACTAATTTTTGTTTTAGGAAGTGCCATGAAAACATTTTCGGCAAAGCCCCATGAAGTCCAGCATGACTGGTATTTGGTAGACGCTGCCGACGTAATATTAGGTCGTTTAGCTAGCCAAATTGCAGCCCGTCTACGCGGCAAACACAAGGCGATATACACACCACACGTGGACACGGGCGATTTTATTGTCGTGGTCAATGCTGAAAAGCTGCGTGTTACCGGTAATAAGGCGAATGACAAGGTCTATCACCGTCACACTGGTTATCCTGGCGGAATTTACACAACCAATTTTACCAAGTTGCAGGAACGTCATCCAGATCGCGTGCTGCAAAAAGCTGTCAAAGGTATGCTGCCAAAAGGCCCGTTAGGCTATGCCATGTTGCGTAAGCTTAAGATATATGGTGGTGCTGAACATCCACATGCGGCGCAGCAACCTAAACCTATTGATCTATTGAAAGCTTAATCATGAGTGTGACTTACAACTATGGCACCGGTCGTCGCAAGAGCGCAGTAGCTCGTGTATTCATGAAGCCCGGCAAGGGCGATATCGTGGTAAATGATAAGCCACTCGATATATTCTTTTCGAGAGAAACGGGTCGCATGATAGTGCGTCAACCGCTTGAACTGACCGACATGCTTAACAAATTCGACATCATGATAAATGTGTGCGGAGGGGGTGAATCTGGCCAGGCTGGGGCGGTGCGTCATGGCATTACCCGTGCTCTGATAGATTTTGACGCGACCTTGAAGCCAGTGCTGAGCAAAGCCGGACTGGTTACTCGCGATGCACGTGAAGTTGAGCGTAAGAAGGTTGGCTTGCGCAAGGCGCGCCGCCGCAAGCAATTCTCCAAGCGTTAAGTGTATTTGGAGTGTTTGGAAAAGCCGCCTTTGGGCGGCTTTTCATTTTTGTTGTACTATTCCGCAGATAACGCAAAGTTCAATAGGGGCAGGAAGTGATTAAAGTTGGCATCGTTGGAGGCACCGGTTATACGGGGGTCGAGCTGTTGCGGCTACTGGCACAACATCCGCAAGTGGAGTTGCGCGCCATTACCTCACGCGCCGACCAAGGGATGCCAGTTAGCCAGATGTTTCCAAGCTTGCGCGGCTATGTAGATTTGTGTTTTACCCATCAAGATGAAGCACGTCTGGATCAATGTGACTTGGTATTCTTCGCCACACCCAATGGCATTGCCATGCATCATGCTCGGGCATTGCTTGATGCAGGGGTGCGGATAATAGACTTAGCTGCGGACTTTCGTATTCAAGACGTGGGGGTGTGGGAAAAATGGTACGGTATGAGCCACGCCTGCCCCGATCTGATTCCTGAAGCAATATATGGTCTGCCAGAGAGTAACCGCGAGCAGATTAAACAGGCACGGCTAGTGGCTAATCCGGGTTGTTATCCAACAGCGGTGCAGCTTGGTTTTATTCCGCTGCTGGAAGCGGGGATTGTGGACTACAGCAGCTTGATTGCCGATGCTAAATCCGGTGTGTCCGGCGCGGGACGCAAGGCAGAGGCTAGCATCATGTTTTCCGAGGTGGCGGACAATTTCAAAGCTTACAGTGTATCCGGGCATCGCCATTTACCGGAAATTAGTCAAGGACTTGCGCGAGCGGCACAGCAGGAGGTCAGCCTGACCTTTGTGCCGCACCTTACGCCCATGATACGCGGCATTCATGCCACCTTGTATGCGCGCATACAATGTGATGCCGACCTGCAGGCGCTATATGAGCAGCGGTATGCCAATGAGCCATTCGTGGACGTCATGCCAGCCGGCAGTCATCCGGAAACGCGATCAGTACGCGGTGCGAATTGCTGTCGTATCGCGGTACACCGGCCGCAACGAGGTAATACAGTGGTTGTATTGTCTATAATCGACAATCTGGTCAAAGGGGCGGCCGGTCAAGCGATACAGAATATGAACATCATGTTTGGCCTACCTGAAATGACAGCGCTGACCAACATCGCTCTGTTGCCTTGAGAATGCATAAAGTCGAAGCTTTTATTTGACGCATCCCGTCTCAAAAATTTCTTTTTTTAAACCCATTGTTTCATTTTTGAAACGTACTATCGCTTCTTAAAGTACATGGAAAACGTTAGAATTGTAGTTTTTGTAATATTTTTAAGGAAATTCAACCATGTCTATGGCTGACCGCGACGGTTTTATCTGGTATGACGGCAAACTCGTGCCTTGGCGAGATGCGACGACGCACGTATTGACCCATACACTGCACTACGGCATGGGAGTATTTGAAGGCGTGCGTGCGTACAAGACTACCCAGGGCACGGCAATTTTCCGCCTTAAGGATCATACCGACCGCCTGTTCAATTCAGCCTACATCTTCAAGATGAAGATGCCATTCGACAAAGAAACTCTGATGGAGGCGCACTGCGAAGTAGTTCGCGCCAATAATTTGGAGTCCTGTTACATCCGGCCCATTGTGTTCTATGGCTCAGAAGCCATGGGTATCGCCGCCACTGCTATTAGCACCCATGTCGCCGTTGCAGCTTGGCCATGGGGTGCGTATCTTGGTGCAGAGGGAATGGAAAAAGGCATTCGTGTAAAAACTTCCAGTTTCACCCGTCATCATGTGAACATTAATATGTGCCGTTCCAAATCAGTCGGTACTTACACCAACTCCATTTTGGCGCATCAAGAAGTGGCGCACGATGGCTATGATGAGGCGCTGCTACTGGATGTGGATGGTTATGTAGCTGAAGGAGCGGGCGAAAATATCTTTATTGTGAAAAAAGGCAAGCTGTATACACCCGATCTGACTTCCTGCCTGGAAGGCATCACGCGCGACTCCATCATCACACTGGCGGCTGGTCTTGGCATACAGCTGATCGAAAAACGCATCACGCGCGATGAGGTATATTGTGCCGACGAAGCTTTCTTTACCGGGACTGCGGCAGAAGTTACGCCGATCTGCGAATTGGACAACCGCACCATAGGCAATGGGTCGCGCGGTCCGATCACAACGCGTCTGCAAGCGCTGTTTTTTGATTGTGTCAGTGGAAAAAATCCGCAATATGCTGATTGGTTAGCACACGTTTAAGAGGAATTATATGCAAACCGAACATGCCAAGCTACGCTATATAGAAGTGACCGCCGCAGACATGCCGCTTTATTGCCCCATGCCCAATACGAGCTTATGGAATGCACATCCCAGGGTGGTCATCCCGGTCGACAAGGTCGGTGAAGCGCGCTGCCCTTATTGCGGCACACTATACAAGTTCAAGGGCGAGTTACCTATAGGTCATCATTAAGTAACTCTCGCTTGCATCAGGATATGGTATTCCCGCTATCACATTGTCTCGTGCCCCTTGCTAGAGTCATGCGCACATTCCTATCCAATCGGTGGAGTTAAACCATGCAAAACTTACCTAAAGAAATTTTCAAGGCCTACGATATTCGAGGCATTGTCGGGAAATCACTGACCCAGGAAATCATCGAAATTATTGGCCATGCCATCGGCTCAGAAGCCACGGCACGCGGCCAACACACGATTGCGATTGGTCGCGACGGACGTCTGTCTGGCGTGGAATTTACCGCTGCTTTGGCACGCGGCATTCAGAAGAGCGGCATCAACGTCATTGATGTTGGACGTGTTGCCACGCCCATGGTTTATTTTGCCGCCTATCATCTGGACACGCATTCTGCAGTCATGATTACCGGTAGCCACAATCCCCCGGATTACAACGGACTGAAAATGGTACTGGGAGGCGAAACGCTCTCCGGTGATGCCATACAAGCCCTGCGCACACGCATCGAGCAAAATAATCTCAGCCATGGTGCGGGTGCCTATTCGCAATTCGATATAAGCCCCGTATACATTGCACGCATTGTTTCCGACATTAAATTGGCACGGCCCATGAACATCACGGTTGATTGCGGCAATGGCGTGGCCGGGGATTTTGCCGCCACTTTGTATCGCCAGTTGGGCTGCACAGTCACGGAACTATTTTGTGAAGTGGATGGTAACTTCCCTAACCATCATCCTGATCCTTCACAACCGGAAAACCTGCAAGACCTGATCCATGCACTCGCCAGCAATGACAGTGAACTGGGTTTGGCCTTCGACGGTGACGGCGACCGCTTGGGCGTCGTCACTAAAAATGGCAACATCATTTTTCCAGACAGGCAGTTAATGCTGTTCGCCGCAGATGTGCTGGAACGCAATCCTGGTGCAGAAATTATCTTCGACGTTAAATCCACGCGCAAGCTGTTTGGCTGGATTACGCAACATGGCGGCAAACCGACACTCTGGAAAACCGGCCATTCCTTCATCAAGACAAAAATGAAGGAATGCGGCGCATTGCTGGCAGGTGAAATGAGTGGCCATGTATTCTTC
>CAIRGS010000167.1 GCA_903878125.1 uncultured Nitrosomonadales bacterium
ACGCCTACGCCATAGCCTATGACCATATTAAGGATGGGCAGTTAACAGTAACTGGTGGAGTGGCTACCCTTGGCGAATCAACTTCTATAACCGGCACAGCAGGAACCCCGTTGCCTATGACTAGGGCCAGCAGTCTTGATACCAATACCGCTACTACGTCGCCGGATGCCTTGCCCGCAACCCAGGGATCTCCTGTGAGGCCAAACGAGTTGATCGGTGGAGCACCCCTCGGCCCCACTGAGGCCGGCTATACTCCATACGGACAGCTTGGCACCGATTATTCTTGGGGTGATGCAAAAATTCTTACTGAGCAGGGCAAACCTTTGAGCACCTCTTTGATCGAAGTTTGGAATGCCGCCGAGGGGAATATCACTGGCACTGGTGCTGCTGGTTCTTTCGCGTCAAATAGCTCTACATCGGCTCTATCCTATGCTGTGACAGTGGGTGGTGGTGGCGGCAGCATTGCCTTCAGTTTTCTGGCAAACCCATTCTCGGAAGTACAATTGGATAGCGCGGCAAAGACCCCTGGTTCTAAAGCAGAAGCAATCCTGACTTTTAACATTACCATTACCCATGAAGATGCTATTACTGGCCTAACCGTAACAGACTTTGTATGGAACCCAGACGGTCAAACTTTAGGCGCTTCAGGAGGTCTTTGTACTGCAGGTGGTGGGAACGCAATCGTTGGTGGTTGTGAACTGTTGGATGCAGAGGCTTTGAACGTTACTTTAGGTACAACAATACCCGGCGTAAATAAAATTTATTCAGCCGCACCTACTTTTGGCAGCTTCAGTGCGTATTCCAATTTTTTGGGTGCGGGCTTGTATAGCATCAGCCTTTCCCAGGCAGAGTCCCAAAACGTAAAGCGTGTTCCAGAGCCAGCCACTCTGGGTCTGCTGGGATTAGGATTGGTTGGATTGGGCTTTAGCGCCCGCCGTCGCAAGCAGATATAAGCTTGTTTCGAGCTGTTTAACTAAAGGGCAAGGGTTCGTTCCCTTGCCTTTTTTTATTTCCTCATTCTGCTGCATGACCCATCCACAGCCAGCGAGCTAGCGCCCCATTTTCAGGTGTAAAATTTTTCGACAATTGCTTCGAATGGCTCGTACAGGATGCACTCCATACTGTTGCCATTACTTCTGGTGTTGGTTCAATATGGGATTGCTGCCGTTATGGAGAATCTCAGCCACAATATCCCGGAAGCGTTGCCCGACATCCGTCTGCAGTAAAATCTGGCCAACCCGTTTGGCAACGCGTGCATAAGATGGATTGTTCAGAATGGCGGTTACCGCCGCAACCAAGTCGGCGTCAGTCACCTGCGCGGCGCGTAAAGTGATGCCGGCTCCCATTCGCTCCACCCTATTCATGTTCAGTAATTGATCCATATTGAAACACAGGCCGATGACCGGCACTCCGCTGGAAAGCGCTTGGTAGACAGTCAGGCTGCCGCCATTGCTGATTACCAGGCACGAGCGCCGAGCTGCGATATCCATGGGCAGGTAGTCGGTGATGTATGCATTGGCTGGGGCATCGGCAAGTGCGATTTTGCCAGCTGTAGCGACGATAACCGTAACCGGGAGTCGCGACAGGGCAGTGAGTACCCTCGGCAGGATCTCGGCTTGGCCCGAGCTGCCCAAGGTCAGTAATATCACCGGCCTGTCTGTTGGCAGGCTGTTCCACCAATCGGGAAGGGGCGTTTTGGTAGACCACAGCACCGGGCCGATGTAGCGATGGTGGGCTGGCAGATTGCGGGTAGGCACCATTTCCGGGATGTCCGCATACAAAGTGTAATCGCCCCAAGTGTAGGCATTTCCAAGATCCGGCCCTAGAGACGGCAGCCCATAGCGACGGCGCACTTGGTTCAAGGGTCGTGCATGCACGGCAAAGGCGATGGGTCTCACGGCATCGAACAGCTTTTGCGCCAGGCGGACGCCCAGAAGCCGGGTCATGGGCAGGTCTGGCACCGGATAAACGGTGTCTGCGAATGGGCTCCAGTAGGCATTGACCACGGCGGCATAAGAAATGCGGCGCAAAGGGGCGCTCACCGCCAGCGACAATCTGAAGTCGCCGACAACCAGATCTGGTTTGACGCTGTCGAGCAGCGCCAAATCGTCTTCAACGTACTGGGTGAGCGTTTCGACGCTATACAGCGGCTTGCCTCGGGCAAGGGAATGAGCAAATTCGGCGGAGGGGATGGATCGAATGGGATGGAATGCACAGTCAAAAGGCTTGCCGAGATTCATATAGCGGGGATCAGAAGCGACAATGACTTCATACTCGGACGGATCGAGCGCCATCGCCAGCGTCGCAATCCGCGCGAAATGCGCAAGCGTAACCGCTTCGGCAACCAGTAGAATAACTGGCTTGTTTCGAATTTGCATTACACTTGCTCCTGATAGAGTAATGCCATAGCACTAAAGCTATTCCGAATAGATTATGAATTATACAGCAGAAAATTATGATGGTTTGGAGTGCCATGGCTAACTTGCTGATTGCCGTACGAAATCTTGCACGTAACCGGCGTCGGGCGCTGACAGCTCTGACGACGGTAGCTGTCGGCGTTATTGCGCTGGTGCTCGCCGACGGCTTCATTCAGTGGGTTTTCTGGGGTATGCGCGAAGGCACCATTCAGTCCCAATTAGGTCACATACAAATCATGCGACCGGGATATCTCAATGCGGGCGCTGCTAACCCTTATGCTTATATATTGCCGGAGAATTCGCCGCAGCGCAGTGCGATCGAGTCTATGCCCGGTGTCAAGCTGGTGGCGCCGAAGCTGGCGGTAACCGGGCTTATCAGCCACGGCGAGACAACGGTCGCATTTGTGGCAGAAGGTGTCGACCCTAAAAAACAAAAGGAAGCGGAGTTGAGCCAGGCCGTGCGTATTGTGGAAGGTCATAATCTCACCGATGCGGCTGCAAAAGAGGTCGTTCTGGGGCGAGGTCTGGCGCGTAACCTCGACGTGAGGCCGGGTGATACCGTGGCGCTGCTGGCGACCGCCTCAGGTGGCGGTATCAACGCCGCCGAGATGAAAGTCGCCGGGGTGTTTATCAGTCCCAACCAGGCTTACGATGATTCCGCCTTGTATCTGCCCATCGGCCTGGCACAGTCACTGCTGCGCGTTAACGGTGCCCACGTCTGGCTAGTGCTGCTCAATGACACTGATCGCACGGATGATTTTCTCGCGCAGTTTCGTACCCGCTTCCCGGCATCAGCGGACAAATTGGAGTTTGTGCCCTGGTACCAGCAAGCAGATTTTTACAACAAGACAGTGGCGCTATTCACGCAGCAAATGAACGTGTTGCGGCTGATTATTGGCTTCATTATCGTGCTCAGTATTTCCAACATGCTGGTGATGAATGTGCTCGAGCGTACCGGTGAAATCGGCACGCTGCTGGCTATCGGTTTCAAGCGGAAAAAAATCCTTCAGTTGTTTGCCATTGAGGGACTTTTGCTCGGACTGATCGGTGCATCCCTGGGGCTAATCATCGGTTACGGACTAGCCGAACTGATCTCTGCAATTGGTATCCCCATGCCACCACCACCCGGCATGGAGGAGGGATATACTGGCAGAATCCGGATTACCCCGAACGTAATGGTGACTGCGTTTCTGATCGCGTTTATTACTACTGCACTGGCAGGTTTGTACCCGGCATGGAAAGCTTCGCGCCTGCCAATCATTAACGCATTGCGGCATAATATTTGAATGACACTATGTGATTCGTAGTGAGTTAGTCTTCGATGAGTGCAACATGAACAACAAGAAATAATCAGCTTACCATTAGCCCATCCTTCGACAAGCTCAGGACGAACGGATTTTTAAACGTCCGCTCATCTTTCGACAGGCTCAGGACGAGCGGGGCTGGGGCTGCCCTGTTTCTTGCCAACGCCTTTTGACCTGCAGGCGAATATCATACTCAGGACGAACGGATTTACTGCTCCTGCGGGAGGTTGAAAGTTGAT
>CAIRGS010000168.1 GCA_903878125.1 uncultured Nitrosomonadales bacterium
CCAATGCGTGTTTCGATAATGCAGTACTTCGGACTTTTTGTGCCCGACAGACGATTGTCACGAATTGATCCAGTCGAGCTGATGAACCGTTCATGTCGACAAACTTCTTGATAGCAGGCTGCAAATCTTCGAAGCAGTTAGCAATATGACGAATTGTGCTCACTGCATCGCCAACATCGAGGCGGAATACAAACGGTTCCTCAATAAATCGGGGCATTCCTGTTATCAAGAGCGGTAACCCTCGGGCTAACAATTGCATCGCCTTATTCGGAAAGACAATTGCGTCTACCTCGGGTTCTCCGCGTACATACGGAATGATGCCGCCAAGGATCCGCTCAAGCGGGAGAGCATCAAGGTTAGCCGGTCCATGAAGTTCTACATTTCCATGAAGCCTCAACAGTAATTGCAACTCGGTACTGTGCTCTGTTGGCCCCACTAATACGAGACGTTTAGTCGGTTGTTCCTTGGCTAAGCGACCTGCGAGCGCGCTGATCAAAGGGTAATCGAGCCGACGCCCAATGACCCCCCAATAAAGAATCAGGTCTCGGCCATCGGTCTTTGATGGCTGCCTGTAAGCAATATCTGCCCATGGCATAAATAGCTCTGGCGAACAATACGCTGCCAGTTGATCCTGCAGTGCTATTGATGGAGTGAGTACTGCGTCGCTCATAGAGCACGTCATTCGTTGGGCATACGCCAAACTCGAGCGGACGAATCTTGGTGATCTGTTACCCGCCTTTGTTAATCCATTTATGAAATCGTCATTAATGATCGTGACTATTGTGTTCCGAGGAAACAAGTTTCGAAGAAAATAGTAGTCATAGTTGAAATTAACGACCACATCATCGGTATCAAGTCCATAATCCTGCACCGTTTGGGCAATTGAATGCTTAGTCCATGATGCATGGGCCCAACGAGCAATTGGGCCGATCCGATATTTGTGATGCAGTAGTTCACCATGCCGAAGCAGCTGCACTCCTGCCGACGCTACGGATCGCTGGATTTGTCGCTGTCCTGGGAAATATGGTTTCTCCAAGAACAGTACTTTATGTCCAGCACCGACTAGCAGGTGAGCGAGTTGATGCCGAAGGCGGGGAACCTCGTTCCATAGAGTCTTAGTGAAAAAAATGAATCGTGACATTCGCGATAGCTCAGTTAGTGACCGCTCGTTTAATCATCCCGAATTGCTTCCCTATTCCCTCTGCTTTTCGTCAGGAACATCAGCCACACAGGCGACCGCTACCAGATCGGTGGTAAGCAACTCTGAGTGCCACACAGCGATGCGTCCACAACAAATCAACAAAGACATTGGACCTGGTAAGAGCGTACATCGGCACAACGGAAGAACTACATCAGTGTCGCTGCCGCGAAGAGGTTCGCTCGGTTGCATTTGCTGAAGCAATCGGTATTTCTGGCATATCAGAAATCACGGACCAATAATTACTCGAAATTCTGTTGAATTCGGAGGATCGACGGTCAGCAATCGAATCACGCTGTAGCTGTGTCCTTGCCGTACTACTCGCCTGAAATCACATGCCGCGCTTCAGCTGTTAGCTATCAAAATTTGTCATTCATTCGAAATGGAGGCTTCATATCTATGTGTGCCACGCCAACGTGACTCCCACGGCGAACGTGCCTGTTACGAAGCACGGCCAGGCGGTGGCACTATTTACCAAGGTGCTTTACCCCCTATAAGGAGGTCTGCATAAACTTCCGACACCACTAGATTTTAGTGCGACCTGCGCTGTGGCAGAAGGCGAATGGTATTGTGTGACTGCCTCCTCTCAAAATTCAGTTTTTCCTACTGATCAACGTACAGTGCCCCTTGCTAAGGCAAGAATCTATTGCGAGTCATGTACAGGTAACCCAAATGCAAACATGCATGTCTAACAAAGCAACAAGCGTCCCAATGCTGTCGATTGTAAGTCCCGTTTACGGGGCCGAAGCCCTTATAGGAGAACTAATAGCGCAAGTGCATGGTGTAGCGACTGAAATTGGAATGCCTTTCGAAATCATTTTGGTCGAAGATCGCAGCCCAGATAAGAGTTGGGACAGAATTGAAGCGGCGGTATCTCAATATCCTGAGGTCGTAGGAATTAGACTGAGTAGAAATTTCGGACAGCATTATGCGATCTCGGCGGGTCTTCAGTTTGCTAGTGGTCGATGGGTCGTAGTCATGGATTGCGATCTTCAAGACGTCCCGTCTGAAATCCCGCGATTGTTAGCCAAGGCTAAAGAGGGATTTGATGTGGTGTTGGCAAGACGTGCAAATCGCAGGGACAGCCTATCTAAGCGGCTTGGGTCAAAGATGTTTTATGGCTTCTTGGCCTATCTCACCGGGGTACGCCAGGATGCATCTGTGGCGAACTTCGGTGTCTACAGCGAAAGCGTAGTTCAGGCAATAAACAACATGCCCGAATCTATTCGATACTTACCAACTATGGTGAAATGGGTTGGCTTCAACTCTACATCTATCGATGTTCAACACTTAGCCCGCCGATCAGGTCGATCAACCTACAGTCTCTACAAATTACTAAATCTTGCAATCGATATCTGCCTTGCTAACTCGGACAAACCTCTTCGCCTGGTAGTGTCAACGGGATTCCTGGTGTCGGTGGTTGGCTTCGTCTTTGCAGGATTTGTTGTTTATGCGGCTGCACGTGGAGAAATCACCGTGTTGGGCTACGCTAGCGTAATGGTCTCAATTTGGATGCTCTTTGGACTTACTATCACCATCGTAGGTGTGATTGGGCTTTATGTTGGTAAGTGCTTTGAGGGAGTTAAACGGCGACCGCCATTCATCATTGATCAGCTAGCTATTCATCCTTCTGCGAAACTTCCTGTCGGTTCTCGCGCGTCATGATGATGAATGCTCTGTGAAACCCACACGCCTCAAACAGAGATATACTAGATTTGTTATCCGTCTTTATGCGAGCATACGAGTCTGGAAATTTTTCCATAATGGCATCAATTAGTGCCTTTCCTACTCCTTGTCCTTGATAGCTGGGATGAACGCAGATGCGGATATCGCGGTCAATTGAACCGATGTATCCAGCTGGTTGAGCATCAACAAGCGCGACAAGGTAACGATCACCGAACCGACTCATGTAGTCGCTCTGTTGCTCGGGTGTGATGTTTACAGTTTCCACAAATCCAGCAGCAACTGCCGGATTGTTACGGAGGCGACGGATAAAGTCATGGAACCTCTGTTCGTTCGGAACAATTGAAATCAAGCGCGAGTCCTGTCTGCCACGATGCTTTAGATTTTAACCTTTTACCATCGGTAGTTCTAACTTCTACCTAACGGG
>CAIRGS010000169.1 GCA_903878125.1 uncultured Nitrosomonadales bacterium
CAGGCAATGCTAACTTGCGGTACGAAACGCTTACTTGGCTTAATAACCAGATCTTAGATTTTTCTCTGGACCACGCGATTAAGTCTGTTCATGGGGACATATCTGCAGCTGATTATGAAATAAACCAAATAAGCTCCTCATCTAAGCCGGCTAGATGATCTCAGGCTACCTTCCCATGAAGCATAGATCCAGTTGCGCCGCTCCTGACCAGGGTCTACGCTGGACCAGGGTCTGGTCGTGGAAAGGCCTGATCAATACCGAAAAATAACCATGATGCCTGGCCCCTACTACTTCAATCTGACACCTGTTCAATCCAGAACCGATGCATGCCAAAGCAGTCAAGGCTACGCATAAGAAAAAATATTTTTTGTTTGAAATTGCTGCTGCGGTGATGAAAATCACCTAGGCGAGAGACAGTTTTTGTGAATTTGGCGCCTGATTTTATTCTCTCTTCAATCAAGCTTTAAATTAATTTGCTTTATCACCTTTGCGAATTGCTCTGATTCCGTACGCAGTCTATTTGCGAATTCCTCGACAGTAGATCCTCCTGTTTCGGTTCCAACAGCGTTGAGCTTTTCTCGTACGTCGGCTAGCTTTAACGCGCGATTAAAATCGGCATTAAGCTTATCTATAATGGCCTTTGGAGTACCCGTGGGCACTACCGCACCCACCCAATTCGAAGCAATAAATCCTGGAACTGTCTCATTGATTGCAGGCCATTCTGGAATGGATGCAAGTCTGATGGCGGTAGCGACTCCCAAAGCCTTTACTCTGCCTGTTTTGACGTGCGGGGCAGCCGAGGAAATCCCCATCAGACCTAATGGCACTTCCCCAGCTGCGAGTGCGGCACCAGCCGGTCCGCCACCTTTGTAGGGGATATGAACCAGGAAGGCACCTGTTTCAAGAGCGAAGCGTTCAGCAACAACGTGTTGGATAGTTCCTAGCCCCGGCGTGGCGTAGGACAGCCCACCACTGAGTTGTCTGGAGTGCGCGATCATTTCCTTGATATTGTTAAAGGGCGTAGAGCTGTGCGCAGCAAAGACAAGGGGCGTATCGGTCAGGTAGATGACTGGCGCGAAATCTTTCGCTACATTGAAGCTCAGCTTCGAGTACGCATGCGGAGTGACCGCAAAGTCCCCCACCGTTGCCAACAGTATCGTGTAGCCATCTGGCGCAGCTTTTGCCACGTGCTGCAGCCCCACCACCCCAGAGCCACCAACACGGTTCTCTACGATGACCTGTTGTTTCCAGAACTCGGATAACTTCGCCCCCAGTAGCCGCCCTGCAATATCCACTACACCTCCAGGCGGATAGGGAGAAACAACCCGTACCGGCTTGCTAGGGAAATCCATAACTTGTAGCTGGGATGGTTGCGCATATGTGTTTGCTGCCAATGCAGCCATCGCGACTATTGCAAGGTTGCAAAAGAGCATTACTAAAAATTTGGATGCCAGGCTGCCTGATAGTTGCATGACGCATCTCCTAAAGAATTAGCGTAGTGCATGACCTACTACATGGACAAGAGATCTCTCGTACCACCAAAAGACTAACCACATATTTTGCCAAGCTATCATACTAAGTACTATGCTGACCCAAGAACCAAATAGACACTTAGGTCACAAAATCAGTGATCACCGAAATTTTCGGTAATTACATTTTTTTAGTTATTTATCTGAATGGGGACCATCGAAATGGCATCCAATCAACAACTATCGACGCAATGCTTAATTTTCTCTATTGCTTTAGTACTCTTCACTCTCTCATCAGTTGCATTTAATGCAATTGCACAGTGGCCAGAAAGACCTGTACGGCTCGTCGTGACAGTTGGACCAGGTGGTGCAGCTGATGCATTGGCGAGGAACATCAGTAACGGTTTCAATCAATTTAACGGGGGGCAGCCGCTCATTGTAGAGAATCGACCTGGAGCTGGAGGCACCATAGCCGCTACAGCAGTCGCTCGAGAGAAACCTGATGGCTACACCCTATTTCTCGCAGAAGTTGGCCCCAACGCCGTTTCTCACACCCTTACAAAGCTCTCTTACGATCCGCATACTGCCTTTAGCCCAATTATTCACGTAGCCAACCTACCAGCAGTTATATTGATCCGCGCCAACTTGCCCTACACCACGCTAGGGGAGTTTCTTTCTGCCGCAAAGCAACAGCCGGGGAAATTTAACTATGCATCCGCTGGACTAGGCAACTGGACCCACCTTTACATGGCCTATCTCAATAGCCGCGCGGGAACAGACCAAGTAAATATTGTCTACAAATCTGGCGCTGAAATGCTGACTGCGTTACTACGCGGTGATGCAGATACGGCAATCATTACCGTATCTACTGCATTGGGACAAATACGGGAAGGTAGGATTCGTAGTCTGGCTGGAATTGGAACACGACCCATGCGCCAGCTACCCGATGTGCCACCGGTCAGTCAAACGCTCCCAGGATTCGATGTCAGTGTTTGGCATGGCGTAGTAGGCCCTGCTGGAATGGATCAAACACTAATAGGCCGTATTAATAGTATATTCAATCAAGTTTTAACGTCACCATCGGTACGTACGTCTTTGACTGAAAACCAAGCGGCTGAGATAGTCGGTGGCACTCCTCAGCAATTCGATGCTTTCATCCGAAGTGAACTCAAACGCTGGCCAGAGGTAGTCAAAGCGACTGGCATTAGGCCAGAATAATCTTTTGAATCTAGCTGGATTGCCATAATTGCTCAGCAAGCACACTCACCCGAAATATCAGTTACCCGTCGGAGAGTATTTCGGCTCCAACCGGTACAGGATTGTCAGACTAGGTCAAATGCACTGATCGCGTTGACTCTAGGTCAAAGATAGGCGTTAAAAAAGGCGCGGTTAATCGCGCTCATGTAATTCATGGAAAAGACCCTCAAATACACGAACCTAGAAGGTATCCAAATGACACCCCAAGAACGTGAACTGCTAACTTCTTTCTTGCAACAGATGACGCTGGCGCAGGCAGGACAAAAAGATCCAGAAGCAGAA
>CAIRGS010000170.1 GCA_903878125.1 uncultured Nitrosomonadales bacterium
CTAATGCTTATCGTTCAAAATCAATGCCAAAAACATTATTCATGGCTGGGTATATTATTGATTGTGAATAATCAACATAATGTCAAGCGCCTTTGTTAATGTTTAGCTTAATTTCTACACCATCCATTTCTTTCAACATTACATCATTGGAAAATCAAGAAATAGCATATCCAAGTTGATAACTGAACCACTAACTACATACAAATTTGACGAATTGTGCTGATTGAAGAATCTACGTGCGGTACCGCACAGATGATCTGGGGTAAGAAGATTTAATATCTAACTGCTTTCCATTTTTGGCAATATGGGTGCAAATAATTTATCGATGGTTATTTGTAGCTCTTAAAGTACATTCGTACTTTTAACTAAGAGTGGATGGCATTTGTGTTGGTTCCATTACCGCTCTTTGCTCCCCTGTAGAGAGCGGATTTTTTTGCCATCGGCTTTCCCGGCTATCACCAGTTCTGATAATCAGCGTCCAACAATTACCATATTAAATATGCAAACAGCAGCTCTTCACAACGATCCAATTTTTAATTAAACACTAAAAGTCTACACAAACTATATATATTGATTAGTATTGGTTTTTGTATGATTGCAGACTTCCGCTAACCGTCCCAATAATTATTTTAGCAGTCAAGTACCATGCTCCAACACATAGAAAAAGACCAATTATGCTAAGAACTTTTGTTTTATTTATAGCAGTGCTCACAAGCGCTGTGTTAAACCCCGCACGCGCTTGCACCGGCATCACCCTCACCGCTAAAAATGGCGCCGTGGTGGTTGCCCGCACGGTTGAATGGGCCTTGAGCGACGCGCAACACAACAAGATATTAGTGGTGCCCCGCGACAAACAATTTATTGCTCAAACACCCGAGGGAAACAACGGTAAAAAATGGACCGGAAAATACGGTTTTGTAAGCTTAACCGCTTACGATCAATCCTACGGTCCGGATGGCTTAAACGAGGAAGGCCTATACGTTGGCGTGTATTATTTACCCGGCTATGCCGATTATGCTACATACAACCCCCACAAAGCCGCCGAGTCGATGAGCGTGGGCGACTTAATGCAATGGTTATTGTCGTCGTTTAAAAACGTAGACGATGCCATCGCCAATTTAAAAAACGTAACCGTGGTTAAAGTGGAAAACAAAGATTTTGGCGGCGCCGATTTGCCCTTCCATTTTAAATTAGTCGACCCAAGCGGCAAAAGTAAAATTGTTGAAATCGTCAACAACGGCGAAGTGAAAATTTACGATCCCTATTTAGGCGTCATCACCAATTCACCTACCTACGATTGGCACATCATCAACCAAAGCAATTATTTAAACCTCAGTACCTATCCCGGAAAAAACAAATCATTCGGAAAATACGACGTGAATCCACTGGGTGGTGGCTCCGGCTTAATAGGCATGCCCGGCGATTTCACCCCGCCATCGCGGTTTGTACGAGCCGCCGTGTATACCGCCACCTGTCGCCCGCTGGCCAATGCCCTCGACGCCGTCAACGAATCGTTTCGCATTCTCGACAATTTTAATATTCCCTTGGGCGCCCAAGTACCCCACGAAAAACTGTCAAGCGACATTGTAAGCGCTACGCAAGTCACTTCCTCGTCAGACCTAAGCAACAAAGTATATTACTACCACACCATGTGGAACCGCCAGATTCGTAAAATTGAGTTGAACAACATCGATTTTTCCAGCATTAAAGAACAAGTGATCGACGACGATGCCAATAAAACCAATGCGGTGAAAGATGTGACTCCCGCACGATAACAAGCCAGCCGAATAAAGTTCCACCGCTAAAAGGCTGCCGGGGTTGGAGGCCTTGGTGGCGGCCTTAGCCGACACGGTAGCGAAGCGGTCCCCGTAGGCACCGGAACGAATGTTGTCAAGGGCAGTCGGCCGACAGCCCCTAATAAAATTTCATTTTTAATGACTTCAGAAATAGCTCCCCATAAAGTAACTTCAAAGATTGCGCTGACAGTTGCTGCTTTCGTTACATTACAAAACCATTTAAATTCAATGAGCTTATGGGTGCGATCGACGAGGCGTTTAAATTTACAAAAGTGCGGTCCGTTAATAAAATATAAGCAACGTAGCAGTTTTTGGTTCTTGCCGCTACGATTTGATCGTACCGCCCATCCACTCACTCTGAAATCGAATTGTCGCGTTCTTCCGAGCGCTTTGGCTCGTGAGTTTTGATATCCCCTCGCGTTATGCGTGCGTAGTCCTCGAGTTTGCGTTTGGCGGCATCAAAGGCATCGCGCAAGGCGACATAAACATCTTCGTGATGATCGCGGTTAACCACAATCTCATTACCGGGTACACCAACGTCGATGCGCACATTAAATTGCTTGCCCTGATGATGATGCTTGTGCGGCGCCTCGATCACGACACGGCAGGACATGATATGTTTAAAGAATTCTTCGAGTTTTTGCGCCTTTTCGCGAATACGTGTTTCCAGCGCCTCTGAATGTTCAACATCGCGAATGGTGATTTGTAAGGGTGTCTGCACAATTTCCTCCACTGAAATTAAATATAAGTCTGACTAACGACGGCTTCTTGTTTCTTTTTGTTGCTCATTTCTCACCAGTTTGGCAATTTCGAGCAATTCTTCCGATAGCAACTCCAACAGGTCATCCAAAGTAAGGATCCCGATCAACCCGCCACTCTCATTGACTATCGGCAAGCGCCGCACAGCCTTCTGGCGTATATACTGAGTTGCCTCGAATATGCCCGTGCTACCTTTCACCGTAACCAGTTCCTGCGACATAATGTCGCCCGCTGTAATGACCGACCCATCGAGTTCCGGAGCCATTATTTCCATTATGAGATCGCGGTCGGTGACAATTCCCACCGGAATCCGAATGCCGTTGTGATCTTCAACGACCAACACATCGCCAACATGATGCTGGCGCATGAGTTTGGCAGCTTCCAAGGCAGTATCATTACGCTGCACAACAACCACTTCCCGATTACAAATTTCACTGACAGGCATCATGTTCTCCATCTTGGGTTACAGACTTTCAGGGCCAGGCATCCTGCTTTTTGAGGGACATCATTATCTTGATGATGGCTGGCATCACTATCAAAAAAAATACCCTCATCATCAATAACAAACACGCAGGCGCTAAACAGCGTGCAGATCGATGATATCCCCCACAGTAATGACCATATAATCGAGTTCCGGAGCCATAATCTCCACCACTAGATCATGGTCGGTGATGATCCCCACCGCAACCATCTCTCCGTCGCGATTTTCGATGACTTGCACATCACTGACACGATGCTGGCGCATGAGCTTGGCCGCTTCCAGAACGGTGTCGTCCCGCTGCAACACGACGGCTTCGCGATTGCAAATATCTTCAATAGGCATGACAGCCTCCTTTTTTACACTCGCATTGGAGCCCAATTGCATGATTTACGGGGTGCTCAGGTTAATGTGTCCAATTCACGCGCAACAGATTTTGTTCCGGGTTGTAGTGGAACTCCAACTCGCCATGGTAAGCATGATGTAACGCTTCACCTATGCCCCTGGCCAGATGGATGTCGGTGGTAGTCACCAATGTTGCGCCCTCTTTTTCTTCCTCAGCCATGATGCGTTGGAGCGGGTGTTCCTTCCGTTCGCATTGCTCATGGTTGTGCACCAGATGCATTATTTCGTCGCGATGGGCCCGGAAGAATTCACCCTTCATGGTAAGGAAGCCGGCAGGATAGTGGTCGTGGATGCGATGGCATGCCGGGCATTGCAGGCGATGTGCATTAGCCGGCACTTGCCGCCACTGCCAGCGTCCTTCATGAAATACCGCGCCACACTGCGAGCAAACCGATGGCTCCAGCGGTTTGTCCTTGGATTTGTAGGCATCGTGCACGCGTTCCTTGAAAAGACCATCGTGCCGGGAAATTTGGCGGAAATCGGGGGGGATGCTTTGAGTTCCCATGGTGAGCAGTATCCTTTGGTAACGGTTAATAGAATTGTCGGGGCAGTTGTTTTTCGCTACATCTCCATCCCGCCCATCTCGCCGAGTAATCATATTTCGAGGGATTTTCTTTGCCGACATGAAAACCTCCAGTTAGGTTGCAGCCTTGGGTAATATTTCTACCGCTACCACGGCTATGATGTTTACTACATGGAGAATGGTTCTCGACCATGACTTTATGGTTAGGCTGTCATATCTTCCGGAAGGTGTCATGCCGGCAAGAATCTTGTTGTCGGTTTATGCAATTTATTTAAAGGAAGGCTGGCCGTGCTTCACGAATCGAGCCTCTACACACAGGGTAACGGCTCGATCATGATTTCTCACCCCAAACAGGAAGACTGGCCAGGTTATTTGATTTCGAGCTGCTTGGCAGTTTTTCCGTTTTTCTTCGGCAGTGTCAGTTCCAGCACCCCATTTTCAAATTTGGCATGGGATTTGTTCTCATCCACATCACTGCCCAGAGTAAAGCTCCGCGAGCTCGATCCTTGATAGAGCTCGCGGCAAATAACCCTTTCGCCCTCCTTTTCTTCTTTTTCCTGCTTGGTTTCAGCACTGATGGAGACACGATTACCATCCACTTGCACCTTGACATCCTGCTTCTTCATCCCGGGAATTTCCGCACGCACAGTGTAGGTCGTGTCATTTTCGGATATATCAATCTTGATCAGGGAAGGGGTCTCCGATTCCATGGAAAAAGGACGCGTCCCGAATCCTTTGAACCATTCATCAACATTTGTGAACGGATCGATGCGAGCAATACTGCTTAACAGAGGGGAACGTGGAATGATATTTAACATGATATTTCTCCATTAAATGGTGAGTTAAATTACTTTTAATTACTGCAGTTACATTTCATCGCTGATGGACTTGCAGACTGGTTTGTTTTCCAGATAAAACAATTCGGACAAGTCCAATCGCAAAAAATCAAAATTGCGATGATGTGACACATAATAAAAGCAATAGTAAAGTCGGTCAGTGCGGTACCGAACATAACTTAGTATTTATGGATAATTGCTTATAGTAATCTTCGCTTGTCTGCAAACGAAAGAGGTACAACATGCGTGCAATGGTTCTGGAAGCGCCCGGATTGCCCCTGCAACAAGTAGAGTTGCCGCAGCCTGAATGCGGTGCTGACGACGTTCTGTTCAAGGTCAACGCCTGCGGCGTGTGCCGCACCGATCTGCACATACGAGATGACGAATTGTCCGGGTCGAGGCTGCCACTTATACCCGGCCATGAGATTGTAGGTATCGTGGCCGCCAAGGGTGAGCGGGGCGAGCGGTTTGCCATCGGGCAAAGGTTAGGCGTACCGTGGCTGGGACATACCTGCGGGCATTGTCGCTATTGCATCAGCGGCCGAGAAAATTTGTGCGATAACGCGCGTTTCACTGGCTACACGCTGAATGGAGGTTATGCGGAGTACGCCGTGGCTGACCAGCGTTATTGCTTTCTTCTGCCGGAAAGTTATTCCGATGCTGAAGCCGGCCCTCTACTTTGCGCGGGGTTGATCGGGTACCGCGCACTGGATGCCGCTGGCGATGCAAAGCGGATCGGCATCTATGGTTTCGGCGCTGCGGCCCACATAATTGTTCAGCTGGCCCGTTGGCAAGGGCGTACGGTCTTTGCTTTCACCACGCCGGGCGATTTGGCCGGGCAGTGCTTCGCCAAAGAGCTTGGCGCAACATGGGCAGGGGATTCCACAATAGCGCCACCCGATGAAATGGATGCCGCCATCCTGTTCGCGCCCGTCGGTGCACTGATACCGGAAGCGCTTCGTCACACTGCCAAAGGCGGGACTGTTGTTTGTGCCGGCATTCACATGAGCGATGTGCCCGGATTCCCCTATTCCATCCTGTAGGGGGAGCGCACTATTCGATCCATTGCTAATCTCACCCGCCGCGATGGCGAGGAATTCCTTGATATCGCCCCAAAGGCAGGCATCAGGACAACGGTTGAAACCTTCAGACTAGAGCAGGCCAACGAGGCCCTTGATCGTCTTCAGAATGGCAGCATACGCGGTGCGGCCGTGCTGGTCATGGCATAAAGCAACCTGAAGCCGCGCATTCTGCTACATGGGATTTGACGTCAAGCCTTCTTCTGTTGCAATACTTCTCGTACGGGTCGGAAACTTTTTCTGTGTTCGGCGGAAGCGCCATGCATTCTCAATGCCACCAAATGTGCCTCAGTCGGGTAACCCTTGTGTGCAGCAAAACCATATTGTGGATAGGTCTCATGCAGTATCAGCATGGCCGCATCACGCGCTGTCTTGGCCAAGATAGAGGCTGCCGAAATGGACGCAACACTACTATCCCCTCGCACAATGGCACGGCTCGGTAACCCCGTATCCGGGCAATACAGGCCGTCAACCAAAATTTCATGCGGTCTGATGTGTAGCATTTCAATTGCACGGCGCATGGCCAATAGACTGGCGCGCAAAATATTAATGGAATCAATCTCTTCGACTGAAGCTTCTGCAATCGCCCAAGCCAAGGCATGCTGCTTTATTTCCAACGCCAGATAATTGCGTCGCTTTTCGCTGAGCTTCTTGGAATCGCCCAACCCCTCTATTGGCCGACAGTTATCCAATATTACCGCAGCGGCATAGACTGGACCGGCTAACGGGCCGCGCCCAGCCTCATCCACTCCACAGATAAGCAGGTGGTTTGTCACTTGACGGCCCCGTCTTGCACGCCCAGATATGGCAGGATAGCTTGCGCCGCCTTATGTGCATTACCCTGCCTAAGGGTGGAATGCATATCGGTGAAAATTACCTCTAGCTCGCCAACTGCCTGCTTGTTTGAAAGCAAATTAAGCAGCACCTGCGCAAGATTCTCCGGTGTTGCATCATTCTGAAACAGCTCAGGCACTACAAATTTACCTGCAAGTATGTTTGGAAGGCCAAAATATGGCTGGTATGCTTTGGGCTTCAATAGCCAATATAACAAGGCTGGCATCTTGTAAGTAATAACCATGGGACGTTTGAGTAGCGCAACTTCCAACGTGGCGGTACCCGATGCAACCAGCACAACATCTGCAGCGATTATTGCATCGTGCGCATGACCAAACAGTATCCTGATAGGCAAATCCTGCCCCCCGTGTTGCCTCAAAATTTCCTCAAAAATACGACGTGTTTCACTGGTCGCCAATGGTACAAGAAAGTTTGATTCAGGCAGTTGTTGTAGAATAATCCTGGCAGTGTCAATGAAGGTTGCGGCCAGATTTCGTACCTCACTCTGGCGGCTTCCTGGCAGAAAGGCGAACACTTTGCTTTGTGTGGGCAAACGCATCTGCTTGCGCATTGCGTCGCGATCAGGTTCCTCTGACAACATATCGGCCAGCGGGTGCCCGACATAGGTTACTGGAATGCCTGCTTTTTCATATAGCGGGGCTTCAAAAGGAAATAACGCCAGCATATGCGATACCGCACGTTTAATCTTGTGGATGCGTTCGCCGCGCCATGCCCAAATAGATGGACTCACATAATGTATGGTGGGAATGCCACGTTCCTTGAGCTTCAACTCCAGATCAAAATTAAAATCTGGCGCATCAATACCAATAAACAAATCTGGTGGATGGGCATAGAAATACGCTCGAAGCTTGCGACGTATACTCACTATTTCGAAATAATGCTTCAGCACTTCGATATAACCGAACACCGCAAGTTTTTCCTGCGGAAATAACACCTGCATACCAACGGCCTGCATCTTGGGCCCACCGATTCCGATAAATCTCACACCGGGCACTGCCCGTTTCAGCTCTTCCATCATATGACTGGCGAGCAGATCACCTGAATCTTCACCGGCAACAATGCCGATCACTTTTACTTGCTCTGTCATATAACGAGATTAACGAATAACGCCGCGTTGCGAACGACCTAGAAAATCAACCAGTGCATTTAGATCGGGATATTCTACTGCCTGTTCTTCAATGGCAACTTTTGCCTGCTCCAGCATCAACCCGGATTTATACAGGGTCTTATAGGCGCGCTTAATCGCCATCACAGCTGCACTTGAAAAACCACGCCGTTTCAACCCTTCCGAATTAATTCCGTGGGGTGCAGCAGGGTTGCCAGCGGCAGTGACATAAGGCGGAACATCCTGCAAGAGAACAGATCCCATTCCAGTAATCGCATGCATGCCAATTTGACAAAACTGGTGTACCAAGGAAAACCCTCCCAATATTGCATAATCAGCAATCTTGACATGCCCGGCCATACTTGCGTTATTAGCAAAAATAGTGTGGCTTCCGACCTGACAGTCATGCGCCAAATGCACATAAGCCATGATCCAGTTATGGTTCCCGACACGCGTCACACCAGCATCCTGTGAGGTGCCTATATTGAAGGTGCAGAATTCGCGAATGGTATTGTTATCACCAATTTCCAGACGCGTCGGCTCACCGGCATACTTCTTGTCTTGCGGAATTTCGCCCAGTGAACAAAACTGAAATATGCGGTTGTGTTGACCGATAGTGGTGTGCCCACCGATCACAACATGTGGACCGATCTGTGTGTTTTTTCCGATCTCAACATGCTCGCCGATGATTGAATACGCGCCCACCTCAACGTCATCTGCCAGCTTGGCATTTGGGTGGATGATAGCCGTCGGGTGACGCATTACAATTTCCGCACAGTACACATCAATTCAGCCTCTGCCACAACCTGTCCATCTACTTCCGCAGTGGCGGAAAATTTCCATAGGCCGCGTAAATTACGGAGGAACGATACCTTTAGCATGAGTTGGTCACCCGCGCTCACTGGCTTTTTGAAACGCGCTCCATCAATACCAACAAAATAATAAATTGATTTATCGTCCGGTTTGGTGCCCAGTGTCTTGAATGTCAAAATTGCCGCAGCCTGCGCCATGGCTTCGACGATCAGCACACCGGGCATAACCGGATGGTGCGGAAAATGACCGCCAAAAAAAGGTTCGTTAATAGTAACATTTTTCAATGCCACGATATCCTTGCCGGGGTCGTATGACAGCACACGATCGATTAGTAGAAACGGATAACGGTGCGGCAAATATTCCAAAACTTCATGGATGTCCATTTGGGTATCTGTGCTCATGAACGTTCCTTTCTTAAAGTCGCAACCTCTTGCTGCAGCATTTTCATCTTGTTGGCTAACTCATCCAAGTGACGCAACTGGGCAGCATTTTTTTGCCACACTTTGTGCGAACTGAATGGAAAAATTCCAGTATAGGTACCGGGCTCCCGAATAGATTTTCCTATCATCGTATAAGAAGAAATCTCTACATGATCCGATATCTCTGTATGCCCTAAAATACCGGTTCCACCACCTATTCGACAATGGCGCCCGATAATCGCGCTACCTGCAATGCCAACGCATCCGGCAATAGCGGTATGTGCACCAATGCGAACATTGTGCGCAATCTGAATCAGATTATCTAACTTGACGCCGTCCTCAATCACGGTGTCATCCAACGCGCCACGGTCTATAGTGGTATTCGCGCCGATCTCCACATCATCACCAATGACCACACGCCCGATCTGCGGAATTTTCAGCCAGCGGCCTTCATCCATCGCTATGCCGAAACCGTCCGAGCCAATCACTACGCCGGAATGCGCTATCAGTCTGTTTCCCAAAACACAATTGTGATATACCACGACGCGTGGATATAAGCGTGCATTGATACCAATGGATACCCCTGCACCGATACTGCATCCTGCCATAATCGAGCAACCGGCTCCTATACTGGCACCTGCACCAATCACTACATTCGGACCAATATAGGCGGTCGGATCAATATGAGCGCCTTCCTCAATCACGGCGCTGTGGTGTATGCCCGGCACAACCAAAGCTGGAGGATTCAGAAATGCGGAAACCCTGGCAAAATAAACATAAGGGTTATCGCATACGATGCGGGAAAGAGATGTTGCTTCAGCGTCTGCCGTGCTTACAATTATTGCACTGGCACGCGTAACAGCAAGTAGTGGGCGATACTTTGCACTCGCCAAAAAAGTTAGATGCCCTACTTGCGCGTTTTCCAGTGTCGCTATTTGATTAACCGTTGTCTCGGCATCACCCAGTAAACAACCGCCGAAACGTGCTGCGATTTCTTTAAGGCTAAAGTCTGCCCGCTTCATGCAATTTGAATAGGACTTGGACTTATTTTTCATTTGCCATATATTTCAAAACCTTTTCGGTAATATCAATACTTGGATTGCGATATACAGCCTCCTGTAATATCAAGTCATATTTTTCTTTTTCCGCAAGCGCTTGAATGGCCTTGTTGGCATGTTCCAGAACCACTGACATTTCCTCATTTTTGCGCAGGTTCAAGTCTTCGCTGAAGCTACGCTGCATGCGCTGCAGATTCATGTTGAGATTGGCCAGTTCACGTTCCTTGTTACGTTTCTCAGCATCTGGCAGGGTCAGACGTTCCTTTTCCATGAGTGTTTGGATATCTTTCGCCTGCTTAACAACTTTCTTGATTTCCTGGTCGCGTCCGGAAAACTCCTTCTCAATCTTTTTCTCGGCCTTCACAGCCGGAGCGGATTCACGCAAAATGCGTTCGGTATTCACTATACCAACCCGGAAATCAGCCGCCAATGCTTGAGTGCAGCCGACCAACAGCAATATCTGTATAAACTTCATACTCAAAGTATTCATTTTTTCTCCTAACCTAATTTAAAATAACGAACCCAACGTGAACTGGAATAGTTGCAAGTTGTCACCGGGTTGCTTGTTGAGCGGCACACCCAAGCTAACTTTAAGTGGGCCAACCGGTGATACCCAGGTAACTGCGACACCCGTAGAATAACGCAAGCTGTCGGACCCTGTAAGACCCAAGCCAAACACTGCGCCCGCGTCCAAAAAAGCACTCAAACGTACTGATCTATCCTTGTTCATTCCAGGCATGGGGAATAGTAATTCAGCGTTTCCGACTAGGCGTCTTGTGCCGCCCAAGGAACTATTATTAATGTCCTTCGGCCCAATAGAAAACGGCTTGAAACCACGCACCGAACCTGGCCCACCAGCATAAAAATTCTTGAAGAATGGCACCGGCTTGCCGCCATAGCCTTCCGCACCTCCCGCTTCACCATTCAGCATGAGAGCCACATTTTGACTGAACGGGTAGAACCACTGATGCTGATAAGTAACCTTAAAAAACTGCTGATTGGAGATTGGCATAGCCACTTCCACAAAAGCACGCTGCACCGTCCCCGCCATAGTGTAAATAGCGCTGTCACGGCTATCCTGATTCCAGCCCACCGAGCCTATAAGGTTACTTGTGGAAGGTCCAAATATCTTAACGTAATCTTTCATTTGTATTGAGCTGGCATCGGTAAGTGTCAGTTCGGTCTTTTCCGCCGATATACCATAAGATGTACTTTCAAAGTCGCTGATTGGTACGCCAAAACGCACGCCTCCACCAATGGTTGATGACAGGTATGGGCTGATCGCCGTGAAGGTGGAATTCACGTCGCGCTTGTATACATCAAAGCCTCGGCTCATTCCATCATCAGTATAATAAGGATTGGTATAAGAGACTGAATATACTCTATTAATCTTTCCGGTATTCACCTGTGTAGACAGAACATTGCCGGTACCAAACAAATTTCGCTGAGTGACAGAACCAGTAAACACCAGCCCAACGTTACTGGATATTCCGGCACCGATCGAAAAATCCCCAGTGGACTTTTCCTTGACAGCCAAACTGACATCTACCTGGTCAACTGAACCAGGCACCGGGATGGTCTCAATATTGACCTCACTAAAAAAGTCCAGGCGATCGACTTTTTGCTTGGATGTCTTAATTTTAGACGCTGAATACCACGCGCCCTCCATCTGACGAAATTCGCGCCGGATCACAGCATCGCGAGTTTTAGTGTTACCAGTAATATCGATGTGTCGTACATAGGCTCGCGAGCCAGGGTCGACTACAAAGGTGAACCCGACCTGCTGCTTTTCTTTATCTACATCCGGTACTGCATTGACATTAGCGAAGGCATAACCATCCTCACCAAGGCGGTCGCCTATTTTCTTGCTGGACTCGGTCAGCTCCTTGCGAGAAAACACATCACCCGTTTGTACTTTAATCAGTTTGCGCGTCTCGACATGCGGCAAGATACTCTCCGGCCCAGATACCTTAACATCGGAAACTGTGTACTTGGCGCCTTCGCTAAGATTAATGGTGATGTGAATGTTCTCCTTGTCCGGTGTAATGGAAACCTGGGTAGAGTCTATGGCAAATTCCAGATAACCCGCGTCAAGATAAAGTGAACGCAAAATTTCCAAATCGGCAGACAGCTTTTGCTTGGAGTATTGATCATTTTTGGTAAACCAGCTTATCCAGTTTGGCGTGCCAAGTTGCATCAAGCCCTTCAATTTTTTTTCACTGAAAGCCTGGTTACCGATAATGTTAATTTGCCTGATTTTGGCAGTTTCACCCTCTACCACATTAAAAATGATGGCGACGCGGTTGCGCTCTAACTCAGTGACAGTAGTGTTGACTTTTACCCCGTATTTGCCGCGCGCCACATACTGACGCTTGAGTTCTTGCTCTGCTTTGTCCAAGGCAGATTTGTCGAAAATACGACCATCGGCCAGCCCCACCGACTTAAGGTTGTCATTCAGGGTGTCTTTCGGAATGTCCTTCACTCCGTTAATTTCAATGCTGGCGATGGATGGACGTTCGCGCACCAACACAATTAACACGCCCTGTTGCATCTCAAGGCGCACGTCCTTGAAAAACCCAGTGGCGAACAGTGCACGGATTGCCGCAGCTGCATGCTCATCATCCAGCTTGTCACCGACCTTGACCGGCAAATAACTAAATACAGTGCCTGCCTCAGTACGCTGTATACCTTCTACACGAATATCCTTAACTACGAACGGTTCGATAGCTACGGCGGACGCGGCATACAGCAGCGGGATAAGTCCCACTAGATTTTTCAATTTCATGTATTGTTTCAACCTAAAATAGGCGACTAAAATCGTTAAACAACGCAAGAGCCATCAAAGTAACGAGCAGTGCAATTCCAACTTTTTGCCCGGCTCCCCAAACCTTCTCTGACATTGGACTGCCCTTAATTAACTCGACCATATAATACAGCAAATGCCCCCCATCTAATAAGGGAATAGGCAACAAATTCAACACCCCAAGACTAATACTGATCAGCGCCAAAAAACTTAGGTATGCGACCACACCCATCTGTGCAGACTGCCCAGCATAATCGGCAATCGTAATTGGCCCGCTCAGATTTTTCAGCGACATTTCACCTGACACCATTTTTCCCAGCGACTTCAAACTCACCTTGGAAATATCCCAGGTTTTACGCACGGCATGTCCAAATGCTGCAAGCGGCGCATAATGTACATTAGTCAACAAGGCGTCTAACTCACGCTGGTCTATGTGCGGTGCAGCGCCAATCTTGCCTACCGTTATGTTCGCTTCACTGGTTGCTTCAGGTGTCAGATGAAGAACCTGAAGCGTGCCGCTTCGTTCAACCTCCAACCGCAGTAGCTGTCCCGGATGACCGCGCACTGCCTTCACCAAGTCTTTCCAATCTTCGATACTTTGACTATCCACACGCAGAATTTTATCGTCCGGGAGTAACCCTGCACGTTGGGCAACCCCGCCTTCCACCAACTTCCCGATGACGGGGCGCACCAGTGGCTGATAAGGCTGCAAACCAAGAGAGCGCAAAAAATCTTCATTCATATTATCAGAGGTGAGCGCTTTCAGATCGAGCACATGCAGGACTATATCTCCTTGTACAGTGCGCGCTTCTATGCGTGCTTCGGTATCACCTTGCAGAACGATATCCAATAATGCCCAGCTCACTTGCTCCCAACTCGGAATGGCTTGCTCATTAATGCTGAGGATGGTTTCCTGCGCATTCATGGATGCTGATGCAGCAGCGGTATTCGGTAATATTTCGCCCAGCACAGGTTTTAGGCTAGGCACGCCATAGATGAATAATGCCCAGAACAAGATAATAGCCAACAACAGGTTGGCTACCGGCCCCGCCACCACGATAGCCATGCGCTGCAGCACGGGCTGACGATTAAATGCAAGATGAAGCTCATGCGTTACCACTTCGCCTTCTCGCTCATCCAGCATCTTGACATAACCGCCTAAAGGAATAGCGGAGATCACCCAATCTGTCTCGCTATTTGCAAAGCGTTTGGTGTAAATTGCCTTGCCAAAACCGACTGAAAAACGCAACACCTTCACACCACACAATCGTGCTACCCAGTAGTGGCCCATCTCATGGATCACTACGAGTATTGCTATTGCGGCAATGAAAGACAATAGTGTAATCATGATCAACAAATCGTATTTTTCATTAAATCATTTGCCACTACTCGCGCAGCGGCATCCGCGTTTATCACATCTTCCAGCGTGTTAACCGTGGTTACCGGCAAGTCAGCTAGGACATCTTCTATCAGACGTGGGATGGCAAGGAAAGGAATCTGTTTGTTCAGGAATGCGGCCACGGCTACTTCATTGGCCGCATTTAGCATGGCTGGTGCTGTGCCGCCGGCGCGCAAAGCCTGGTAGGCCAGAGCCAAGCCTGGGAAACGTATAAAATCCGGCGCAACAAAATCGAGGGTAGCCACCTTGAGCAGATCCAACGGTTCGACACCCGCTTCAATGCGTTCCGGATAAGCCAACGCATAAGCAATCGGGGTACGCATGTCCGGGTTACTCAACTGCGCTAGTACCGAGCCGTCAACATACTGCACCAGCGAATGAATAATGCTTTGCGGATGAACCACTACCTGAATCGCATCGGCGGGCGCGTTGAATAACCAATGTGCCTCTATGACTTCCAGCCCCTTGTTTATCATGGTAGCGGAATCTACCGAAATCTTGCGTCCCATTATCCAATTAGGGTGCGCACACGCTTGTTCCGGCGTGACATGTTGTAATGCAGATAAAGCAGTATTGAGAAAAGGTCCGCCAGAAGCAGTGAGCAAAATTTTACTTACCCCGCTGGCAGCTAAACTATCCGTGTGGCGACGGGAATAATCATGGGGCAAAGCCTGAAAAATGGCGTTATGCTCACTGTCAATGGGCAACAGAGTGGCGCCATGTTTTTGTACCACGTCCATAAACACTCGCCCCGCCATTACCAGAGCTTCCTTGTTCGCCAGCAGAATTTTCTTGCCTGCGCGTGCAGCAGCCAGCGTAGGACGCAATCCTGCTGCACCGACAATAGCCGCCATTACCGTATCTACCTCCGGCAATGACGCAACCCGCTCCAGCGCAGCGACACCACATAAAACTTCCACATCCAAGCCAGCTACGGCGATACGCTGCGCCAGACGCATGGCTGCTCCCTCATCCATCAATACCGCATAGCGTGGCGTGAAACGAATGCATTGCTCAAACAGAACATTGTCTTGGCACTGCGCGGTGAGCGCCATAATGCGGTAGCGCTCAGGGTGGCGAGCCACTACATCCAATGTGCTAATACCTATGCTACCAGTGGAACCCAGTATGGTGAGATGGCTTATATTTCTCATACCAGCCTTAGCAGCAGAATCGCCATTGCGGCCAATGGCAAAGTGGAGGTCAGGGCATCAATGCGGTCCAGTAGGCCGCCATGGCCGGGAAGCAATGAACCGCTGTCTTTAACTCCAGCTTGGCGCTTAATAGCCGACTCGAACAAATCACCGATCACTGCCAAGCCCACCCACCCCCAGGACGCTATTAGCATGCCGGACAGCGCTTCGTAGTTAGTGAACAGGTCGTTTGTCCAAACAATCAGCAACACATACATGGTAACGCCTAGCAGTGCGCCGAATACTCCTTCCCAAGTCTTACCAGGACTAATATTGGGCGCAAGCTTGTACTTGCCAAATTTGCGTCCGCTAAAATAAGCAGCTGTGTCTGCCACCCATACCAGCCCCATCACTCCCAATAACCACCAGGGATTTTGCATACGCAAGTCCATCATTGCCAAGCCAGTCGGAATCAAAAGTGTCCAACCAGTTAGCATCATCAACAGCGGTTGGCGCACTTGCCAACGGGCTTTCAGCCAAAGTGGTACCACTATTAACCATAACAGCGCCGACATGCCATATATCAGTAAATGCGATGACTCAAGCTGCCCGGGATAGTGCGTATCCAGCCAAACGATACCCAGCATCACAACCAAAGTCAGCCACACATAAACACTGACAGTCATTCTGGTCAGTTTAGATAAGCGCGCCCATTCCAATGACCCTTGCATGACAATGATAATAACCAGCGCAGCCCACCCCAAAGTGGGCAATAAAAAGAGTGCTGACAGGAATAGCGCCAGTAGAATGACGGCTGTGATTACACGCTGCTTAAGCATTGGTTTTCGCGTCCTGCTTTGGCTCGCTCTGAACTTGCTCACTCGTTCGACCGAAGCGACGCTCCCTTGCGTAATAGGACTGGATAGACAATTTCAATGCTTCGCCATCAAAGGCTGGCCACAACGTATCGGTGAAATATAACTCGGTATAAGCCAGTTGCCATAACAGGAAATTGCTGATGCGTTGTTCGCCGCCCGTACGGATAAACAAATCCGGCTCAGGCGCATAATGCATGGAAAGATACGCCTCAAGATCTTCCTCATTAAAACCGCCAACCAGATCAGGGCGCGCTTGCAGCATCATCTGCATGGCTTGCATAATATCCCAGCGTCCGCCGTAGTCGGCGGCAACGGTAAGCGTCAAGCTAGCATTGCCTGCAGTCAATTGTTCCGCGTCCGAAATGCATTGATTAAGCCTGGCATCGAAATGGCTGCGATCACCGATTATTTTTAGCCGAATATTATTTTCGTGCAACTTGAATACTTCACGTTCAAGCATTTTCAGGAATAACTGCATCAGAAAGGAAACCTCGTCCGCCGGGCGACGCCAGTTCTCGCTACTGAAGGCAAACAGGGTCAGGTATTCGACCCCCAGTTCGCGGCACACTTTCACCATCTCGCGTACCGTTTCCACACCGCGCTGATGCCCGGCAATACGTGGTAGAAAGCGCTGTTTCGCCCAGCGACCATTACCATCCATGATAATGGCAATATGGCGTGGCACTTGAGGGATAACCGGGATGGTGCGAGTTGGACTTTGAAATAACGCCATCAAGAACCTCTGCAGAAATTTCGCGAAGGCAGCGACCATTCTGGTCGCTCAAGCGAGCAATGCACTCGCTTTCTCATGATATACCGCTCCATATGCAGTGCAGTTAAACCGCCATCAGGTCTACTTCTTTTATTTGCAGAGACTTGTCTACTTCTACTACGAAATGGTCAGTAAGTTTCTGTACCTCATCCTGCCCACGGCGCTCATCGTCCTCTCCGATTTCTTTATCCTTGAGCAACTTCTTAAGATACTCATTGGCATCGCGACGTATGTTGCGTATAGCCACCTTGGCGCTCTCCGACTCACTCCGCACTACCTTGATCAAGTCACGGCGACGCTCTTCGGTCAACATTGGCATGGGTACGCGGATTAAATCCCCATTGGTCGCGGGGTTCAGTCCCAGATCAGCGTCGCGTATTGCTTTTTCCACCGCTGCTATCATATTTTTTTCCCACGGCTGTACCCCGATGGTGCGCGAATCAATCAGAGTCACATTAGCAACTTGGCTAATCAACGTGGGACTGCCGTAATAATCCACAGTCACATGGTCCAGAATACCAGTGTGTGCCCTACCAGTACGAATCTTGCCGAAATCCACCTTGAGTGTTTCCAGCGTCTTATTCATCTTCTGTTCAGCATTTTTTTTGATCTCAGAAATCATTAAACTTATCCTCCATCAGTTACAGTGTACCAATGTCCCTTCATCCTGCCCCATCACTACGCGCTTCAACGCGCCATGCTTGAAGATGCTAAATACAATAATTGGCAAACTCTGATCACGGCACAGGGTCAATGCAGTGGCATCCATTACCTTAAGGTTTCTGCTAATCGCCTCATCAAAACTCAATTTCTGATAACGAATAGCGGCGGGATCCAGTTTCGGGTCGGCGGTGTAAACCCCGTCCACCTTGGTTGCCTTAATGACAACTTCCGCATCCATTTCCACGCCACGCAAGGCGGCGGCGGTATCAGTGGTAAAAAATGGATTTCCAGTTCCGGCAGCAAATATCACCACTTTGCCATCTTCCAGGTAGCGCAATGCCTTGCCTCGTATAAATGGTTCAGCCACTTGTTCCAGGTTAAGGGCCGACTGCACCCGGCAATCCAAACCAAAGCGTTTCATGGCATCCTGCAAGGCCATGGCGTTCATCACAGTGGCCAACATTCCCATATAGTCGGCGGTGGCGCGATCCATCCCGGCAGCGGCAGGGGCAACTCCGCGAAAGATATTGCCGCCGCCGATCACCACTGCCACCTGTACACCCAGCCCAACCACCTCGCCAATTTCGCTAACGATGCGCTCAATCACAGCACGATTAATGCCGTAGCTATCATCGCCCATCAGGGCTTCCCCGGAAAGTTTTAGCAGGACGCGCTTGTATGCTGGGACAGCTGGCATCTGCTTATACCTTTGCGGCGGCAGCAACTTCGGCAGCGTAATCCACTACCGCCTTTTCTATGCCCTCACCCACCACGAACATCTGGAACGTATTGACCTTCGCACCATGTGTGGACAATAACTTTTCTACCAAAATATCGGCATCCTTCACGAAAGGTTGGCCCAACAGAGTAACTTCGGCCAAGTACTTGGCAATACGTCCGTCCACCATCTTTTCAACAATGTTGGCCGGCTTACCGCTTTCCGCGGCTTGTGCGGTATATACCTTGCGTTCAGTATCAAGCAACTCTTGAGATACTTGATCTTTGGAAACACAAATCGGCTTGCTCGCGGCGATGTGCATTGCCAAATCTTTACCCAACGCATCGTCACCGCCGCTGATATCTAAAAGCACACCGATTTTGCTGCCGTGCAAATAAGCCACCACCTTGCCCGCTGTGCTATACCGCACGAAACGACGCACACTGACATTCTCGCCCAACTTCATGATTAGCGATTTCCGCGCATCTTCAACACTGCCGCCACCCGCCAACACAGCTGAGGACAAAGCCACAGCATCACTTGGATTATTTTGGGCAATGGCTTGCGCCACATTACTCGCGAAGGCCATGAAATCATCATTTTTTGCCATAAAATCAGTTTCGCAGTTCACTTCCACCAGCGCACCGACTTTGCCATCCGCACTGATAAAAGCACTCACCAAGCCCTCGGCCGCTATACGCGAAGCCGCCTTGCTAGCCTTGGCACCACTCTTAATGCGGAGCAGCTCTTCAGCTGCCTTGAAGTCGCCATCAGTTTCAACTAGCGCCTTCTTGCAATCCATCATGCCGAGACCAGTTGCCTCACGCAGATCCTTTACCATGCCTGCGGTAATTTCCGCCATTTCCCACTCCTTGAAAACATAACCTAAAAAAAGGGGCTCTCGCCCCTTTTGGCCAATCGCAAAATGCTTACGCCGTCGGTTCTTCGACCTGCGCCACAATCTCGTTAAGCGCCTGTTCGCGTCCTTCCAACACTGCGTCGGCAATTCCGCGCGCATACAAACGTATCGCCTGACTGGAGTCGTCGTTACCCGGAATAACATAATCCACACCTAGTGGGCTATGGTTGGTATCTACCACGCCAATCACCGGAATACTCAATTTCTGAGCTTCCACGATAGCGCCCTTTTGGTAACCAACATCGATCACAAAAATCGCGGTAGGCAGATTTTGCATATTCTTGATGCCACCGAGGCTACGATCCAGCTTTTCCAGCTCGCGCTGCATCATCAGACCTTCCTTTTTGGAAATTTTTTCCATGGCTACGCTATCCAGCATCATCGCTTCCAGCTCATGCAAACGCTTGACGGACTGCTGAACTGTCTTGAAATTAGTGAGCATACCGCCCAGCCAGCGGTGATCAACAAAAGGGCTGCCACAACGAAGAGCCTCTTCTTTAATAATTTCACGGGCTTGACGCTTAGTCGCAACAAACAATATCGTGCCCTTATTGGCAGCAACCTTGCGCACAAACTTCAGCGCGTCGTTATACATAACAACGGTTTTTTCTAGATTGATAATATGAATTTTATTGCGATGGCCGAAAATAAAAGGAGCCATCTTGGGATTCCAATAACGAGTTTGATGTCCAAAATGGACGCCCGCTTCCAACATTTGACGCATAATTACAGCCATAATTACTCCATGTGTTAAGGGTTAAGTCTTCCACTCGTCAGATCGACCTTTGCAGGCACCCCAACATGAACAAGTGTGCGAATTTACTGCTACTCAAATTCCTGCCGGATAAGCAGGGCGCGTATTGTAACCTAAGCACCCCATCAACTCAAACGCGAACCACTTTCCAATATGAAATATCAGACTGAAAAAAATGGTACGCAGAAAAACCAGATTGATTTATTAAACGTGTTTATAAACAAGCAGGGCTTGACTCATAGGCATTGATTAACCTGAAAGTGACATTCCGCAACGCATTACTTGACCTTCAACACGCTGAACCTAAAAGATTTTTACGCATCCGACCATGAGACGCTTGCCTTGTGCGTGAATTTTGTCAACAATGGCATCTCTATAATGATAAATTTCCTAGATGCTTGATCAAACGATTGCCGATTTTGCAATACCAGCCACTGGTGGGGTGACTTTCAAACTCTTTGCCGCTCGCGGCAAATCGCTAGTAATTTATTTCTACCCCAAGGACAACACTCCGGGCTGCACAACTGAGAGCCAACAATTCCGCGACCTGTATGCAGCTTTTATAAAAGCTGATTGTGAAGTGGTTGGTATTTCACGCGACAGCATAGAGTCGCATGAAAAATTCAAAGCCAAGTTCAATCTGCCGTTCGCTCTACTTGCCGATTTAGATGAAACAGTATGTGAACAGTTCGGCGTAATCAAGCTGAAGAACCTTTATGGCAAACAAGTGCGGGGCATCGAGCGCAGCACTTTCTTGCTCGACCGCAATGGCATACTGCGCGGTGAATGGCGCGGTGTTAAAGCCGACAGCCACGCTCAGGAAGTGTTGCAATTCGTGCAATCTCAAACCACATAAGGAGCATCATGCCCTCCCGCAAAGAATTGGCTGCAAATCATATGACCAAGTTATTCGTGCTGGATACCAATGTGCTAATGCACGATCCAACCAGCCTGTTCCGTTTTGAGGAACATGACATTTACTTACCGATATTCGTGCTGGAAGAGCTGGACAATAATAAAAAGGGCATGACTGAAGTCGCACGCAATGCGCGGCAGGCCAGCCGATTTCTCGACTCTTTGATAAGCGAAAGCACACATAACATTGATGCCGGCGTACCGTTACAAATGCCAGGCAACAAGGGCGCTACCGGCCGCCTGTTTTTACAAACCCAGTTCATCAACAACGAATTGCCTGCCAATATGGCGATTGGCAAAGCCGACAACGCTATCCTCGGGGTAGTCATGTTCCTCCACAATCAGCAACCCAAGCGTTCCGTGATTTTGGTCAGCAAGGATATCAACATGCGCATTAAAGCGCGTGCGCTGGGACTGGATGCGCAGGATTATTTTAATGACAAGGTGCTGGAAGATACCGACCTGCTTTACACCGGCGTACTGGCTTTACCAGAGAATTTCTGGGACAAGCACGGCAAGGACATGAAATCCGGGGCACAAGGTGAGCACACTTTTTACAATATTCAGGGGCCGCTATGCCGTGACATGCTGTTAAATCAGTTTGTATATCAAGAAATCGGCAGCAATCCTTTCTATGCCGTAGTGACTGAACAGAATGACAACACTGCCATGCTGCGCACTTTGACTGACTATACTCACACCAAAAATGCCATCTGGGGAATTACTGCGCGTAACCGCGAACAGAGCTTTGTGCTCAATCTGCTGATGAACCCGGAGATTGATTTTGTCTCCCTGCTCGGCCAAGCTGGTACCGGCAAGACTCTGCTGACGCTCGCCGCTGGGTTGGTGCAAATGCTGGAACACAAGTTGTATTCAGAAATCATCATGACCCGCGTCACCGTACCGGTTGGTGAAGACATTGGTTTTCTACCAGGTACCGAGGAAGAAAAAATGTCGCCCTGGATGGGCGCGCTGGATGACAATTTGGATGTACTCAACAAGCCCAGCGAAGAAAGTGGGGAATGGGGGCGAGCCGCCACGCGCGACCTGATCCGTTCGCGCATCAAGATCAAATCCCTTAACTTCATGCGTGGACGCACTTTTTTGAATAAATATCTGATCATTGATGAAGCCCAGAACCTCACGCCCAAGCAAATGAAAACGCTGATCACACGCGCTGGCCCGGGTACCAAGGTAGTCTGCATGGGCAACATCGCACAGATTGATACACCTTACCTGACCGAAGGCAGCTCCGGGCTGACTTATGTGGTGGATCGTTTCAAGGGCTGGCAACACAGTGGGCATGTTACCTTGCAAAGAGGGGAACGCTCACGTCTGGCCGACCATGCCGGAGAGGTGCTGTGAGTTACCGTCATTCCGTTATCCTAATTTCAACCCTTCCAGCTTCCCTTACTCTCACATGAAAAACTTGGGAGTGGGTTTTTTGTCAGATTACCAATTTTCAAGACTGCCTAATGAGCGAAAAAATCCAAAAACCTGACACCATCTGGCGCGACGAACTAACCCCCGAACAATATAAAGTATGCCGCCAGTGCGGCACTGAACCCGCGTTTACTGGTACGTATTGGGATTGCCATGACAGCGGACTGTATCGCTGTGTATGCTGTGCTAACGCACTATTTGATTCAGATGTGAAATTCGAATCGGGCAGCGGCTGGCCCAGCTTCTGGCAGCCGCACCTATCTGACAGCATTACCGTGAGAAAAGATGACAGTCATGGTATGGAGCGCGCGGAAGTTCTGTGTAGCCGCTGTGACGCTCATCTTGGCCATGTATTCGAAGATGGCCCGAAACCGACTGGGCTGCGCTACTGCATTAACTCCGCCGCTCTGACGCTAGACCGAGAATAAATCCCCCTACATAACCTGTCGCCATGAAACTACTATTTGACCTATTCCCTGTTATTCTGTTCTTTGTCGCTTTCAAGATGTTCAACGTTTATGTTGCCACGGGCACTGCGATTGCCGCCACTATTGCCCAAATTGGATGGGTTAAATGGCGGCATGGCAAGGTAGATACCATGCTATGGGTAAGCTTTGCCATCATTACCGTATTCGGTGGCGCGACACTAATTCTTCACGATGAGACCTTCATCAAATTCAAACCCACCATTCTGTATTGGGTGTTCGCCACCATACTGTTGGGTTCTAATCTACTTTTGAAAAAGAACCTTATGCGTACTTTACTAAAGGAAAAGCTTACGCTTCCAACCAAGGTATGGAACCAAGTCAACTTGGGCTGGAGTCTGTTCTTTGTCCTGCTCGGCATTGTAAATTTATATGTTGCATTTAACTTTTCTACAGATGCATGGGTTAATTTCAAACTCTTCGGTGCCACCGGAATGATGCTAATATTCGTGCTGTTGCAAGCAATGGCGCTGTCGAAATACATGCAGGAAGAGAAGGAAAATAACTAAATGCTATACGCCATTATCGGCCATGACGTACCTGACAGCCTGACAAAACGTCTGGCAACACGGCCCGCGCACATGGCACGACTACAGATATTGCAAAACGAAGGGCGTTTAATTCTGGCTGGCCCTTTCCCCACTGTGGATGCTGTTGACCCTGGTGCTGCGGGATTTTCCGGCAGCTTGATAGTGGCGGAATTCGCTACCTTAACGGACGCGGAAACATGGGCACAGGCTGACCCCTATATGGTCGCCGGGATATATGCGCAAATTCTGGTCAAACCGTTTAAGAAAGTACTTCCAACATGAATCATCCTGCCGCCAGTAACGCAAACAACCGCATAGATCAGATGAATGCCCTTCTTGCGGCGCTTCAACCCACAAAAATTGAGATTGCCGATGATAGTCATAAACATGCAGGACACGTTGGCGCACGAGGTGGTGGCGGACATTATCGCCTCCTGATTGTGTCCTCACAGTTTGCTAGCAAGCCTACTCTGACACGGCACCGTATGATATATTCCGCGCTGGGAGACATGATGAAGCACGATATTCATGCACTGGCTATTGCTGCCTATACACCAGAAGAACTATAATTTTCTACATTTAAACTTTCAACGAGGACAGAACAATGCTGAAATCTTCAAAACTTGCCACTATCGCTCTATTTTCTGCATTTGCAATCAATCAGGTTTATGCGCAAGAAAAACCCGCCGCAGTAGTGAATGGCGTCATCATCCCGCAAGCACGCGTGAACATGCACGTCAAGGCTGCCGCTGCGCAAGGGAAAATGGATTCCCCGGAGATGCGTCTTGCCATTAAAGATGAACTAATCAACCGTGAAATAATGGCGCAAGAAGCGATAAAGCAGGGTGTCGATAAACTACCTGAAACCATTAGCCAATTTGAGCTAGCCAAACAGACCGTGCTTGTAAATGCATTTTTACAGGATTATCTTAAAAACCATCCAATTAGCGAAGATGCAATCAAGCAGGAATATGAAAACGTCAAAAAAACCACCGGAAGCAAGGAATACAATGCGCATCACATTTTGGTAAAAGATGAAAGTGAAGCGAAATCTATTGCTGCTCAAATAAAAAAGGGAGCCAAATTTGAAGATCTGGCAAAAAAACACTCTTTGGATCAGGGTTCGCGCGACAAGGGTGGTTCTCTGGGTTGGGCTCTGCCAGGCAATTTCATGCAGACATTCGCTGACGCGCTGGTTAGTCTGAAAAAGGGCGGCGTGAGTGCACCGGTAAAATCTGATGCTGGCTGGCATCTGATTAAGCAAGATGATGTACGTGACTTCAAGTTCCCCTCTTACCGGGACGTGAAAGCGAACATAATGCAACGCCTGCAACAGCAAACCATACAGAAGGCAATCATTGACATGCGCGCCAAAGCAAAGATTGAATAATCCGATTTAGTTGAAAATTAAAGGCGACCATTGGTCGCCTTTTTCGTTGGTGCGTAAGCTTGGCGCGTTGCGTGCGAGCGCAACTTGGCTAACGAGGTGGCCAATCGAGTGGCTGGGAGGTGAAAGCCCTCCACAAACCCGGTAGCCTGTAAGGCTCCCGGGCTCAAATAATGTATAACACATTGATTATATTATATAAATATATTATCTCAAACAATAGATGCATCAATATAATCAATTGGTTGCGAGCGAAGTTCAATAGGCTCCTGGCAATTCCGCTATACTGAAATTTGTGATCTGATATAGCCATCAGAAATCTAAGCTGCCTTTGCGGCGCAATTTTGCACAAGCCGATAAATAATGAAGTATTAAGGGTCAATAATAAAGGAGAGCAGAATGAATTCAGATTTTATTGACAAGCTGAGCAAAGTGACGCTATTGGTGGCAATAATTGCATTGCCTATTGTCTCAGGGTGCGATCGAATCGGAGGTTCAACTCCCCAGCAACATATCCAAAAAGCAAAAGACTCTCAGAGTAAGGGTGACCTGCGCGCAAGTATCATTGAACTGAAGAATGCATTGCAGAAAAGTCCTGACAATGCTGAAGCACGCCTGCTCCTAGGTGAGATTTATGTCAAGACGGAGCAAGGGCAGAACGCGGAAAAAGAGTTGCTGCTGGCGCAAAAACTCGGCGGCGATAAAGAATCAATCAAAGTTCTATTAGGGCAAGCGTTGCTCATGCAAGGGTTATATGACCGTGTCCTTAAAGAAATCACACCCAGTTCCGGTGTACCCCCTAAGAGCATTGCTAAAATACAGCTACTTCATGGCGAAGCCCAGCTTGGCTTGGGGCATATGGAACAAGGATGCGATCTGCTGAAGCAATCCGCACAGAACGATTCAACATATATCCCTACCTATTGGGGACTTGCCCGGTGCGCCGCTGCCAAGAACGATTTCGATCAGGCTAAGGTGCTTCTTGACCAAGCGCTCAAGTTGGATACCAACAACACTGGTACCTGGATGTGGCTCGGTAAATTGGCACAAGCCCGAAATGATCCAAAAGCGGCAGAGGTTGCCTACTCTAGTGTGCTCAAAATCGCCCCTGATCACGTTGACGCCCACCTGAGCCTGGCTTTGCTGCACCTTTCGGCAGATAAATTCGAAGCTGCGCAGGCGGAAATTACAGCAGCGCGCAAAATGGAGCCGGGTAACTTGCGCACCAAATATTTGCAGGCAGTACTGGATTTTCGTCAGACCAAATATGCCTCAGCGCGGGATAACCTGCAGGAGGTGCTGCAGAAAGCCCCAAATCATATGCCGAGCATCCA
>CAIRGS010000171.1 GCA_903878125.1 uncultured Nitrosomonadales bacterium
GATTGAAAAAATGATTAACACTGAGGCTATTGTATTGATGATTATACGAATGTTATCGGCAATCAAGCTGGGGTATTGTATGAGCGTAACCCAAGCGAAGTCTTTTTCAGGTATTAGGTAACTTAGAAGGTACACCCCAATAATCATCAGCGATAAGGCAAAGCGGAGACCTATGTTGGTTTTATATTTAGCAACAATTGCTGATAAAAATATTCCTGCAATAAAAGGAACCAGGTAAGGGTTAACGCTTAGCGCCCAGATTAAAAAAATAATTGATGCTGTAACTAGATAATTAAATGAGAGTATTAGTGAAATAAATGCTGCAATAAGAAATACGACAATGCTTCCTATAAATTCAAGTTTCATTGTCCATAAATTGGTGTTGTAGGTGGAATTCCCAGTAAAAAATGTAGTTAGTCCTTGCGTAAAAGCATCTAGAAGACTTGGTTCAAATCTAATCGCCCAGCCATCGGCACAATATGGCGTTGGACATCCAAAATTGAGCAGCCACGTACTGTTGCTAATTAAAGATGCCGGTTCGTAATAATAAAATCCTAACTTAAAAATCAAATAACTTGATAGACATGTGGTAAGCACTAGGCCCACTAGGCGTGGCCATCTTTTAAAAAAAGCTTTCAATAAATCACTCTTATCACCAGAGTGGAAATATGACCAGCATAAAACAAAGCCAGATAATGTGAAAAAGAATGTGACCGAAGACGTGCCATTAAATAGAAAGAAATACCATTCCCCAACAAAGCTATTGGCGTTCCTAGCTTGAGGTAATAAACCCGATATGTATGGTGCGAAACCTAAAAGCACATGATGAACCAGCACGATGATTGCCGCCAATCCACGCATCGCCTCCAATGGAATCAGTCTCTGATGATTCATATTTTACTGAATGTGAAGTAGAAGTTGGTGAATCTTGCACTTTCAGAAATTGAATCAATCAATTCAAATTTGCTCATACAGGTATCCATTTAATTTAAATCCTTATCGCAACAACTCCACTTTGTCTAAATCGCGGATTCAAGTTCGAAGTGCAACAGCCAGTGGTTGCTTGGTGTAGCGTAATTTCACCACGAAGAATACCTTATGCGGGGTTCTAAATCCGAGTACTTTTTGAGGTCGGTAGTTGATCCGCTCTACCGCATCCTGGACTTGTTCCTCGGTGATGTTTGTCAGTTCCATGTCCTTGGGGAAGTACTGCCTCAACAGCCCGTTATTGTTCTCGTTTAACCCCCGCTCCCAGGAGTGATAGGGATTAGCAAAATAAATGTCCGCCTTTAGTTCTGCTGCCATTTTCTCATGCTCCGCAAACTTCCGGCCCTTGTCGAATGTAATGGTGTGGCACTTATCCTTGTAAGGCGTCAGCAGGCGTGTTGTCACAGCCGTGACCCCAGCAGCATGCTTGCTGCGTATAAGTCCCGCCAACACATAGCGTGACTTGCGTTCAGCCAGCGTAACCATTCCGCCTTTGTGGTTCTTGCCGATCACGGTGTCGCCTTTCCAATCACCCAACCATGTTTTTTGCGCAACGATCGCCGGACGCTCATCAATGCTGACGCGGTTCTTGATCGTACCACGTCGTTCTTGCCCACTTGCGTAACGTTTGCGGCGCATTTTATGGCTGCGCAAATGTTGGTGCAGGTCTCCGCCATTTCGTTTGTCCGCGTAACTGTGTTGATAGATGATCTCTTGGCTAATCTGTAAGCTGCCTTCTAACAGAAGCCGATTCGCGGCCTGTTCCGGGCTGAGGTTTTCTTGAATCAACCGCTCGATTTCCGCCCAGCTATCCGATGAGAATTGCTTGCCATTGAGACAGACTTGCCGGCGCTCATCACGTAACGATTGCGCCTGCTTTGGCCGCCAGCCGCGTTGACCTTTGTTTCGCCTAAATTCTCGTGAAATCGTCGACTTGTCCACGCCTATCTTTTGGGCAATCCGAGTTTGATTCAAACCTGCTTGTTTCAGTCCGCAAATCTGATATCGTTGCCCGCTGGTGAGTTGCTTATATTTCTTCATCTGTGCTCCTTTTACTTGGTCGTTTAAGTGGCTCCGACATTAACGCAGCTCGCCACCTAAATTAGCTTAC
>CAIRGS010000172.1 GCA_903878125.1 uncultured Nitrosomonadales bacterium
CCGTGAGGCTTGACCCTATAACATTAAATATTACAAGTAGCGTTGCAATCAAAACCAATTACTTCTTCCAGTTGATGGCTGATTGATTACCTGTATAAGCAGGTAGCCAGTTAGTCGACAGTTATGTCTGACGACCATAGCAAGTTGGCCCCACTCCTTCCCATCTCGAACAGGACAGTGAAACGACTTCGCGCCGATGATAGTGTACATACGTATGTGAAAGTAGGTCATCGTCAGACTCCTTGCAATCAACAAAGCCCTCCATGTGAGGGCTTTGTTGTTTATAGTTCATCAAGAGCTCTTATTTGAGAGCGATATGGATATACGGTATCATTGCACCTCATGATTAAATATATTTTTATTACTGGCGGCGTGGTGTCTTCCTTAGGTAAGGGCATTGCAGCGGCTTCACTCGCAGCGATTCTTGAATCGCGCGGCCTTAAGGTAACGCTGCTTAAGCTGGATCCTTACATAAATGTTGATCCTGGTACCATGAGCCCATTCCAGCACGGCGAAGTGTTTGTTACAGAGGATGGAGCAGAAACGGATCTGGATCTAGGACATTATGAACGTTTTGTTTCAGCCAAGATGCGCAAGGCTAACAATTTTACAACCGGGCAGATATATGACAGCGTAATCCGCAAGGAACGTCGTGGCGAATACCTTGGGAAGACAGTGCAGGTTATTCCGCACATAACGAATGAAATTAATGCATTCATTGAACGTGGCGCGGAAGCTTCGTTTGATGGCAATGCCGATGTGGCAATCGTCGAAATTGGTGGAACGGTAGGGGACATTGAGTCTTTGCCATTTTTGGAAGCTGCTCGGCAGATGGGGTTGCGCCATGGACGTAGTGATACGGCCTACGTGCATTTGACGCTGGTGCCATACATTGCCAGCGCGGGTGAATTGAAAACCAAGCCGACACAGCACAGCGTGCAGAAGCTACGTGAGATTGGCATTTTCCCAACTGCGTTGCTATGCCGCGCAGATCGTCCGATTCCTGATGAGGAGCGTGCCAAGATTTCACTGTTTTCTAATGTCCGCGATGAAGCTGTGATTTCGATGTGGGATGTGGATAGCATCTATAAAGTTCCGCAGATGTTGCATGAGCAGGGTTTGGATCGTATCGTCTGCGAGCAACTGGGGTTGTTCCATCTTCCACCTGCTGATTTGTCAGTATGGGCCAAGCTTGTTTATGCATTAGAGCATCCGCAACATGAAGTTACTATCGGTATGGTCGGTAAATATGTTGATTTAACTGAATCATATAAATCTCTCATCGAAGCTTTGCGCCATGCGGGAATACATACTTCGACGCGCGTCAATATAGAATATATTGATTCAGAAATTCTCGAAAGTGGTGGTATTGATGAATTGAAGAGTCTCGATGCGATTTTAGTTCCGGGTGGCTTCGGCAAGCGCGGCACCGAGGGAAAAATTGACGCTATACGCTATGCCCGCGAGAATAAAGTGCCCTACCTTGGTATTTGTCTTGGCATGCAGCTTGCAGTGATTGAATATGCACGCCACGTGGCAGGCATGACGGATGCAAACAGCACAGAGTTCAATCCAGAAACAGAGCATCCGGTGGTGGCGCTTATTACTGAATGGCGCGACAGCGACGGCAAGGTCGCGACTCGCAGTACTGATTCCGATCTTGGTGGCACCATGCGCTTGGGTGCGCAGCGCTGCCCGATCAAACTCGATACCCTGGCTGCGACTATCTACGGCGCTGAAGTTAATGAACGCCACCGCCATCGTTATGAGGTTAATAATTACTATGTGCCCGCGCTTGAGAAAGCCGGCTTGGTGATTTCTGCACGCACCCCGAGCGAGGCTTTACCGGAGATTATGGAATTGCCGCAAGCCATGCACCCATGGTTTATAGGCGTGCAGTTTCATCCAGAATTTACTTCTACCCCGCGCGAAAGCCATCCCCTTTTTAAAGCTTTTGTTGAATCGGCTATTGAATGCCGCAAGTCATCGCTTTCTGCAAAAAAATAACGGCCATATGAAACTATGTAATTTTGAAGTCGGCTTGAATAAGCCATTATTTCTGATTGCAGGACCTTGTGTAATTGAGTCCGAGCAATTGGCGCTGGACACGGCGGGGCAAATCAAGGAGATTTGCCTGAAGCTGGGAATCTCATTTATTTACAAATCATCTTATGACAAGGCAAATCGCAGTTCTGGCAA
>CAIRGS010000173.1 GCA_903878125.1 uncultured Nitrosomonadales bacterium
CTCCACTCCGCCGGGCGGCACCGACAGCAATGCGGGCACTACGGGACTGAGCCATGTCGTCACCGGCCTGAGCAACGGCACGGCTTACACTTTTACGGTCACGGCGACCAATAGTGCCGGTCCGGGTTCTGCATCAGGAGCCAGCAATTCTGTAACGCCAGCGAACGTCCCCGGTGCGCCGACCATCGGCACAGCCACCGGCGGCAACGCACAAGCCACGGTGACCTTCACCGCGCCGGGCAGCAATGGCGGCGCGGCGATCACCGGCTACACCGTCATCTCCACTCCGCCGGGCGGCACCGACAGCAATGCGGGCACTACGGGACTGAGCCATGTCGTCACCGGCCTGAGCAACGGCACGGCTTACACTTTTACGGTTACGGCGACCAATAGTGCCGGTCCGGGTTCTGCATCGGCTGCATCAAACAACGTGACACCTGTCGCACCCATCAACACGCCCAATGCATTCACCTTCTTTGACAAAAGCGGTGTCACGGTCTCTACTGTAATGACCTCCGCTCCGGTGCAAATAACCGGCATTAATGTTGTGAGCAATTGGACGGTAACAGGCGCCGGCACGGCTTGCGTCAGCGCAGGCAATGATTGCTCCTGCGGCGTGGCATCCCATGCCGCCAGCGGCACGATCACCAACAACCAGTATCTGTGCGCGCAGCACACTTCTTCGGCAAGCTACTCCACTGCGACCAATACCACAGTCACGGTGGGCGGGGTGGGCGATACCTTTACCACAACTACGTTATCTACATCGATCAGTGGGCCCAGCATCAACGGCTCCACGGGGGCAGGGGCTGCATCAGTCAATATCACGGGGGGCGGTAATGGTGCTTGGCTTTTTGCCACCGCCGGAAACGGTGCCTTACAGAGTGGTGGTTTTATCCCGTTAAGCGGGCATCCGAAATCCCCCCCCGTTGCCCCGCCTGCCGGGGTTACCTTCCCCTATGGTTTATTTGATTTTGTTTTGACAGGTGGTCAGTCAGGTAGCACAGCCACCATTACCATTACTTATCCAACAGCGCCCCCACCCAACACGATGTAATGGAAATACGGCCCGACGCCCGGGCCGGTTGCCGCGCACTGGTACACCATTCCGGCAACCATAGTCGGCAACACTGCCACTATCACCATCACTGATGGTGGCCTGGGCGATGATGATTTGACGGTGAATAGTACCATTGTGGATCCAGGTGGGTTTGGCGTGCAGGTGCAACCCAACGGAGCGACCGCCATCCCGACCCTGTCCGAGTGGGGCGTGATCCTGCTGGCGGGGATGCTGGGGCTGCTCGGCATTGGAGTCATGCGGCGCCGTTAAACCGACGCTGGCGCGCACGCGTACGCCGGCTTGCGCGGCACGCTTGAGTTTGACGACACCCACGACCATCAAAGAAGCCACGTTGCCAGTGAGCAGCTCGTCGAGCACCGCACCGTGAGCAACACGGAAGTCAGACAGCGTGTGGTATTTGACGTGCACTCGGCCGCAATCGCGCTGCGCCTCCTGGTCGTGCTTTGATGGCGCCTAACATGCCTTTCAGGTTCTGCTGCCCTGCTTAGTGCCAAACCAGACGTGCATGATGTCCTTCCTGCAGTAAGGATTCAGGATTGCCAGGGTGAAGCCAAACTTGCAAGCGACTGGGAATTAAGGCTACGCTGAACAAGTCCCTCCGTTCGGGCTGAGCCTGTCGAAGCCAATAGCAACTTATTGATTCACAAGGAGTACGTTTTGACAAGCTCAACGCGAACGGACTTGTTCAGTATCGCCTTAACACGCGTTCAGGCGCATTGATGTCATGGCGATGGGCTTGGGGATGTTTGCTGTGCGATTGAGTGATTGCGCGAAATTCTGGAAACAGGCATGGTGAATGTTGGTTTGGCACCGGCTAAATTTATTGTGTACGAGAGTGCTGCCTTCAACACTTGTGGTGTATATTTCTGTGGCATCGGTGGAGTGCCGCTTTCAGTTTGATGATTTCTTTTTGTACGTCCTGTTGAAACGCTTGGATGTAGCGAATACCCGTATTTCTAAATTGCTGGCTTAGCAGGAATTCCTTCGTCTTTCTGTTCATCCCCCAAGTGAATTATGAAGCAGCAACACAAAGGCATCCGGAGCATTGGAGCGGGGCCACCCGAACCTGGCAGTCAGTCCGCTTTGTGCACATGAATTCAAATTAACAAATTGCCGACTTTTTCTGCTGCGAATGCTATTCCATAACGCCACCCAGATAAAGGACAGTCATTATCATTAGTTCATATCCTGTTTGGATTGGAACGGGGATTGCCTCCTGTTTTTTCTGCTGCGAATGCTATCCCATAACGCCACCCCGACAAAAAGGATGGTCATCATCGATAGCCCCCATTCCGTCGTCGCTGTGAATGTCCCCGAACCTGCCGTCTTAGGCGAGGTTACAGTCGCGGTGTAAGTACCCTTGCCGTTATTCTCCGTACCGTCCAGCGAGCCGGTGCCAGACGACTTGGAAATCAACATCGTCGAACCTCCGATTGTGAAATTTTTGTTTATATCCCGTGCCTGCTCCGTGATCACTTGTGTGCTTGACCCATTTGCAGTGATCGAAGCAATCGCCGGACTGGACACGGATTGTGCGGCATCGACCGCACCTGTATTGACATTCAATAAGCCTGTGTCTGCGAAGTGAGTAGGGTTAATGCTGGCAGCGCCCGCCCCAGTATTGCCCCAGGATTCCGCTACTTTGAGCACGCCGCCAATCGGGAGTGCGTGGGCCGTATAGGAGCTGCCAGAGTCGGGGGAAACTACGGACGAACTATCCAATGCCAAGGTGCCGGCGATGGTCATGGGGCTGGTAAAGGTTTTCGTGCCACTACTGATGGTAAGGTTGCCGTAGGTGGCTGTGGTGACGGTCTGCGTTGTTCCTGCGTAATTCACGGTGCTGGAAGCGCCAAAGGTTATAGTGCCACCACCGGAAACCGAAACCATCGAGGATGTTGTGCCTGTTAGCTTGAAGGTCGCTCCGTTGGAAACGGAAAAGCTCTTGCCGGAGGCCAGGCTAATGGCGAGGCCACCGTTGTCAAATGTTCCGCTTTGGACGCTGAGGTTGCCGATCACTTGATTTGTTCCAGATCCAGTGATCGCAGCACTAATTATGGCGCCGCTGGCACTCGTGTTATTCAGAAGCACGTTGTTATAACCGACCGAACTCACGCCGATAGGGATGGTTTGCGCAGCCGGGCCATTAAAATTGACCGTTCCAGTCGAAGGGGTGAGCGTTCCCAAGCTATTCGATAGTGTGAACGCCCCGGCAAGGTTCACTCTCCCTGTGCTACTGAAGACAATTTGACTTTGCGCCGCAGCTTCAGCCCCAAATATCAGGTCGCCACTGACTGTGAGTGTGCCAGTGGAAACTGAAACTCTGTTGATTCTGTTAACAGCCGCTGAAGTTGCCGTATGATGCGCGAGTTCAAGATTTCCACCTACGGTCATGCTACCTGCCGCCAGATTTATGGTGGTGGTGGCAGCGCCACCGGGACGGTTCATCACTACATTGCCGCTCACCGCCAACGAACTTGTCGAGTTGTTAAAATTAAGAGCACCCGCCACAGCAGCAGCTTCGTTACCCATCGTCAACGAAGTGCATGCCGCTCTGTACCCGGTTGGAATGGTCACAGTGCGGCCATTGCTAGCCTCTTCAATAAAAACATCGTCGCCGGTTACCGGTATAGATGCACCTGAGCTACCACCCGAGGTCGCAGACCAGACAGTTGTCGAATTCCAGTTCCCATTTTGAACGGCATACCTTGAGGCTGCATTTGCCGTTGAAGCAACAGCGAGCAAAACAATTAACGTTACCAGAAGGATTGTTGAAGTTAGCCACGAGGTGCGACCGCACTTGCCGGTGGCGGCTTGAGTGGCGAGCCTCGCCTCTGCGAGTTGTGTTTCAAAGGCTTGTCTGAGGAAAAATTTCATCGCAAATGCACCAGGAATTCTTATAGGTTAATCACAATACTTACGCACACTCGAAGCTGCTGTGCCAGCCTGATTTGCTTACCTGCAGCTGCGTCCTAAATCGAAATTAGGATGAACTGGTAATAGCCGGGAAGGCTTATAGCAAATAAACCGCTCTCGACAGGGGAAGGGGGTAAAGATCGGTAACGGCACCAACATAAATGACCTCCGTTGTTAGATAAAAGCAGGCGTGTCCTTAAGCGCTGGAAATGATCATCGTTAAATCATTTGCCACCTTTTTGGCAATAAGGGAAAGCACTTGAATATTAAATCTTATAGATCAAATAATATGTGCGGTACCGCACATAGAGCCTTCAATTCGCATAATTCGGCAGGCTTGCATTCAGGTGGCGGTCAAGTTGTTAACGTGGAGTTGCTATTTCTAAATTTGCCAAGGCTGTAATGCAGAGGTGACCCAGGAAATTCGGCCAGCCCGTTGAGTGATCACCGTGCTCAACCAGAGCCGTGCAGAGCACGGCCAACAAGGGTGATAAAACACTGGCCAAGTTGGCTGAAGACTTTGAAATTCATCCCAACCAGGTTTATGAATGGAGGCGGCTATGACAGGATTCGGTGGCGGAGGTGTTCGGTGGAACGGTGAAGGCTAAGCTGGCGGATCCCGATCTTGGTGCGCATCACTCCAATATCGGGAAACTGACACTAGAGAATGATTTTTTAGAATGGCCTTCGACAAGCCCAGCCCGAATGGAGATAATACTTAACCGTGCCGGATCAATAGTGCAGATAAACGACGCATCTTTGCATTCATTTAAGAATGGATGCGTCTAATCGGTAATATTTGCTACTTGCTGATTTCGTGACCGATGACCCCCCCAATTGCGGCGCCGCCAAGCGTTCCAGCTGTGCTGCCTCCGGTAAGTACAGCACCGCCAATAGCGCCTGCCCCGGCACCGATAGCTGTACTTCTATCCTGCGTTGACATGCCGGAGCATCCACTTAAGCCCAATAATAAAACTGCGATTAATGTGTTCACTGCAACTTTATGTGTCGTTTTCATGTTGGTTCCTTTTTTAATGGGCTCTTATTCATAAGCAAACGTAACAATTTTAATTAGCTTGATATAAGCAGGCTATGTTGATGGAAAAGCCCAGCGGGAATAGGTATGTTTTCAGTCAATAAATTGATAAAAAACAAAACACACTACCATTGGAGTATCCAAATTGCGCGCGAAAAATACACGCCAGATTAGTATATACGAGGCATTGGCGGAACATGAAATCGGATGAGAGAGGCGTTATGCGTAATCAGACAGATTATTACAGAGGACGTGGAAACAGTTGCATGGCGACCTGTGGGCCACCGCTGGTGGGGATTATTGAAAGGGGTCTTTGGTGTAAGATGTTCAACTTTCTCACAAGGTGTTCTTGATAGTGCGATCTGCAACTTCAGCATTTATTCCTGATTCGGGGCAACGTTTTAGTGTCGGGCAACCTTACGCCCGTTGGACGTTGACCAAATGATATGCACGCGTTGCGAAAGTATGAACGTGCGCCGTTCTTCGTGGAAAAAAAACGAAGACCACATGAGCCATTTTCTTTATGCGCCATACCGTTGCCGTGACTGCAAACATCGATTCTTTAAACTCAGTGGGTCCTTCAAGCTTTCTGTCATAGCTTCCTTGGGTTTGCTTGCCAGCGTAGGCTTTTTTGTCACGATTTATCTGTTATCCAAACCTGACCCCGTCATCCCCTCTCCACTCATCGCCCATGAGATAAAGCCAAGCAGAATACTTATACTCGAGAAAGTGAAACAGGGTAAAGCCGATGATCAATACGCTGCGGGTCTCATGTACATGCCAGGTGGCGACGCCTCAGTAAATTACCAGGAGGTGCTGAAGTGGTTTGATTTAGCTGCCAAGCAGGGGCATGCAGGGGCGGAATTCAATCTCGGTCTGCTTTATAGAAATGGCCGTGGCGTATTGCAGGATTTCACCGCTGCTGCTCAATGGATTGAGAAAGCTGCCCACAAAGGTTATCCCGAGGCTCAGTATCAACTTGGAACATTTTACAAAACTGGTGAAGGCATCCAACGTGATCTGACGCAGGCTTACGTCTGGTATAACCTCGCGGCCGCTCAAGGCTATGAACCGGGCATTTCTGGGCGGGATAATGTGGCAAATCTCATGAATGCAGATCAAATACTGAAAGCGCAAACCCTGTCGCGGAATTTCAAGCTAACGCCGTCCAATCATGGCGAGGATAAAACGCTTGGGGTGAACGACGAAAACCTTGTCAAAAAAAATAGTCCTGATACAAGCCTGAAGCAACCACCGCAACCAGAGCGCTAATCTAACGATAATGCGTCAGATTAGTCGCCATCTGATGTTGACGCTTCGAAAATACAAAATTTTAAACAGGTGCTCCTATCAGGTTGCCTGCGCCACCTCTCGTACGGCTTGTGCGATGGTTTCCGCCCAGTGCTGCACTTTTTCGCCATCCTCGCCTTCCACCATCACGCGCAACAATGGTTCGGTTCCAGAAGGCCTCAGCAATACTCTGCCACAACCATCGAGCGCCGTTTCGGCAGCCATCACCACTTCACGTATGCTGGCATGCGTAGAGCAATCAGTCCCTCTGGCAACAGGCACGTTCAGCAATATTTGTGGATACAGTGTCAAATCTGAAACAGCTTGAGCCAGGGTCTGCTGGTTAATGCGAAGTGCATGTAATACTTGCAAAGCGGAGATGATGCCATCGCCCGTTGTGTGCCGATCGAGACAGATGATGTGGCCGGAATTTTCACCGCCAAGTTGCCAGCCTTGTTGTAACATCGTTTCCATTACATGACGATCACCCACCTTGGCGCGCGCGAAGGGGACGTGCATGCGTTGCATGGCATGCTCGAAAGCCAGATTGGTCATTAGTGTTCCCACTACCCCGCCCTTGAGCGTGCCCTGCACATGGCGGTGTTTGGCAATAACGTAGAGAAGATGGTCGCCATCGTACAAACATCCATCCGCATCCACCATCACCAATCGGTCGCCATCACCGTCGAGGGCAATACCCAGATCGGCATGATGTTCTTTAACGGCTTTCTGCAAATTGGCCGGGGCAGTCGCGCCATAACCATCGTTGATGTTTATACCATCCGGGTGCACACCGATAGCTACAACATCCGCCCCCAGCTCGTGGAAAACATTTCGGGCAATTTGATAGCAAGCACCGTGCGCGCAATCCACCACCAATTTCAGGCCTCGCAGATCTAAATCGTAAGGAAAGCTACTCTTGCAAAACTCAATATAACGGCCTGCCGCATCTGATAAGCGTTTGGCTTTGCCAAGCTTGGCTGAAGGCATTGTTTCTATTGGTGTTTCCAGCCTTGCTTCGATGGCGTATTCCATTTCATCCGCCAGTTTGCTGCCTTGGCTGGAAAAAAACTTGATGCCATTATCCTCGAACAGATTATGCGAAGCGGAAATTACGATACCCGCCTGCAAACGTAATGCACGAGTCAGATAAGCCACTGCAGGCGTTGGCACCGGCCCGGCCAGATAGACGTCTACTCCGGCGGCAATCAAACCCGCCTGCAAAGCCGATTCAAGCAGATAGCCAGAAATACGCGTATCCTTGCCTATCAGTACTCCGGGATTTTCACCCTGTGACAGATGCCAATCTGCGGAAGCCAGCACTTTGCCTGCGGAATAGCCCAGGTGCATAACAAATTCCGGCGTAATAGGATATTCACCTACCCGTCCGCGCACACCATCCGTACCAAAAAATTTTTTGCTCACTAGTCGGCTCCCTTTACAGCGTTCAAAATTTTTAAAGCATCAACTGTGGCACGCACATCATGCACGCGCACCATGCATGCTCCGCGCATCACTGCCAGCAACGCTGCCGCTACGCTGGCATGTACTCGGTGTTCCACATCTTGGCCAGTAATTGTCCCAAGCATGGATTTACGCGAAATCCCAGCCAGTAGTGGCACACCCAGTAAAGAAAATTCATCCAGACGCCTTAACAGTGAGAGATTATGCGCCAAGGTTTTGTCAAAACCAAAACCCGGATCGACCATGATGCGTTCTCGCGCGATGCCTGCCTTTTGCACGGATGATATACGTGAATGCAGGAATTGAAGCACCTCTGCTACTACATCCTGATAGTGCGGTTGCTGAATAGTCTGGGGCGGGCCTTGCTTGTGCATCAGGCACACCGCTGCATCGCTTGCAGCCAAGGCGGCCAGCGCATCCGGTTGTTGCAGCGCGTTGATATCATTGATCATGCTCACTCCTGCTGCCAATGCCGAGCGCATCACTTCTGGTTTATAGGTATCCACTGAAAGAGGAACCGGGGCACCTTGCAAGCCTTCAATCACCGGCATGATGCGATCCAACTCTTCCTGCATGCTGATCGATTGCGCACCGGGACGCGTCGATTCACCGCCTATGTCGAGAAGGTCAGCACCTTCTTGAATCAGTTGATGTGCATGAACCAGCGCTGCATCGCGTTGTAAATGATGGCCGCCATCATAGAATGAGTCGGGGGTGACATTGACGATGCCCATAACCAAAGTGCGGGACAGATCAAGTTTGAATGAGCCACAGTGGAGAAGCATGTGATAGGTGAAGGTAAAGGATAAAAAGGGAAGTGGGAATATTTGGAAGCACGGAAACGTGCATCTCGCCCCTTTCCCTTAAATCATCCTTCTGGGTTTTTCAAGCTCCCGGCGCAGGTTGAGCAGATGGAGTTTCCGATGCTGTCGGCGCTGCACCCTGGGGTGGCTGGACATCTTTGCTCGACTGGACGAACTTGGGCGGACGTGGCGGTTTACCGGCCATAATATCGTCGAGCTGGTCGGCATCCAAGGTTTCATATTCAAGCAGCGCTGTCGCCATCGCTTCGACTTTGTCCCGATTGGCTTCAATCAGTCCTCGAGCCAATGCGTACTGCTGGTCTATGATGCGGCGAATTTCTTCATCCACTTTCTGCATGGTAGCTTCTGAAACATTCTTGTGGGTAGTGACAGAGCGCCCAAGAAATACTTCGCCATCGTTTTCGCCATATACCATTGTCCCCAAGGCTTCCGACATACCCCATTGCGTAACCATACGGCGTGCCATTTCAGTGGCGCGCTCAAAGTCATTGGAAGCTCCGGTAGTCATTTGGTGCATGAAAATTTCTTCCGCAATACGACCACCGAACAATACCGCAAGCGTATCAAGGATCCGATTCTTGTCCATGCTGTAACGATCTTCCGCTGGCAACTGCATGGTCAACCCCAGCGCACGTCCACGCGGAATAATGGTGACCTTATGAACTGGATCCGTTTTGGGCAGCAACTTGGCCACAACAGCGTGGCCAGATTCATGGTAAGCAGTGTTGCGGCGCTCCTCCTCTGGCATGACGACTGAGCGGCGTTCCGCACCCATCATGATCTTATCCTTGGCAGCCTCGAAATCGTCCATTTCTACGAATCGTTTGCTGCGCCGTGCGGCAAACAGTGCCGCCTCGTTTACCAGGTTAGCCAGGTCAGCACCAGACATGCCGGGTGTACCACGCGCCAAAATATCGGCTTTCACGTCAGGCGAAATAGGCACTTTGCGCATGTGCACCATCAGAATCTGTTCGCGGCCACGAATATCCGGCAACGGCACTACCACTTGGCGGTCAAAACGGCCCGGACGCAACAGTGCAGAGTCGAGTACATCGGGACGATTGGTTGCAGCGATCACAATCACGCCGCTGGCTCCTTCAAAACCATCCATTTCCACCAGCAACGCATTCAGGGTTTGTTCACGCTCATCATTGCCGCCACCCAAGCCAGCGCCGCGCTGGCGACCGACTGCATCAATTTCATCAATGAACACAATGCATGGCGCCTGTTTCTTGGCCTGCTCGAACATGTCGCGCACGCGCGCCGCGCCCACGCCGACAAACATTTCTACAAAATCAGAACCAGAGATTGAAAAAAACGGTACATTCGCTTCACCCGCAATTGCCTTTGCCAGCAGCGTTTTACCGGTACCAGGGCTACCCAGCAACAGCACCCCACGCGGAATGCGGCCGCCCAAATTTTGAAATTTGGTTGGATCGCGCAGGAAATCCACAATTTCGGATACTTCTTCCTTGGCTTCATCGCAACCTGCCACATCGGCAAAGGTAACACGTTCCTTAGTCTCGTCCAGCATGCGCGCCTTGCTCTTGCCAAAAGAGAAAAGCCCGCCCCCTTTGCCGCCGCCTTGCATCTGGCGCATGAAAAAAACCCACACACCAATGAGCAGCAGCATTGGGAACCACGAAACAAAAATGCTCATCAGAAAGGATTGCTCTTCTTCCGGCTTGGCTTCAATCGTGACGCCGTTCTTGATCAGGTCAGATACCAACCACAAATCTTGCGGCGCATAGCTGGTGATGCGCTTACCATCGCTAGTAACAGCTTTAAGCATGCGTCCTTCGATAGTTACCTTGGTGATACTCCCAAGTCTGACTTCTTCCAGAAAGCGCGAGTAATCCATCTGCGTCTGCGAGGTCTGCTGCTGGCGCGAGTTGAATTGATTGAATACGGTCATCAGCACCAAGGCCACAACCATCCAAATTCCGATGCTCTTAAACAAGTTGTTCAAAGTTACTCCTTAACCAGCACACAGTCTCTACCATGCGTCCATTAGACTACGTCTGCCCCGATTACTCAAGGACACCACTATGAATCCAATAATATTACAACACTACATTAACACGTACATTTTACTGTTCACATGTTAAATACATAGTGCATTTAACGCTTATTTTACGTTTTGCCTCAACTTAAAAAATTGAGTTTTCAGATGTGCTCTCAAATTTTGAGGTTCCCAAGAGATATAGTTCATTGCTCCTATCACGCGAAGAATCCGGCTTGCGCGTCACCACTCGAGCAAAGTAAGTGCGCATCAACTTGATATAGTCCTCAAAACCTACGCCTTGAAAAACTTTGACCAGAAATGCGCCGCTTGGTTGCAAATGGCGCAATGAAAAGTCCAGCGCCAGTTCCGCCAAATGCATGGCACGTGCCTGATCGGTCATGTTGATCCCGCTAATATTGGGGGACATATCAGAAATTACAAGTCCAACTTTCTTGCCGTCCAGTTTGTCCTCAATTTGCGCCATCACGCTGTCGTCGCGGAAATCACCTTGAATAAACTCTACGCCATTTATCGGGTGCAATGGCAACAGGTCGAGTGCAATTACTTTGCCACTTTCGCCCACCTTGACAGCAGCGACTTGCGACCAGCCGCCAGGGGCCGCACCCAAATCAACGACCACCATACCATGTTTGAGAAGGTGGTCACGCTCATCAATTTCCAATAACTTGTATGCCGCGCGCGAGCGGTAACCTTCCTTCTGCGCGCGCTGCACGTATGAATCATTAACATGTTCATTCATCCACTGTTTGCTACTTTTGGATCGCTTCATCGTTTAAAATGTCGGACTTATCAGGAGCCAATAAAATTGCTAACACTAACTGTATTACAACGCCAAAACCTAAAAGCACGCGCCCATCCTCTTAAACCAACTGTCATGATTGGATCCGCAGGGCTGACCCCCACCGTACTGGGAGAAATATCCTGCGCTCTGAAGAGTCATGAATTAATCAAAATCAGGGTTATGAATGATGATCGGGAAGCGCGCATGGATATCTCGGATCAAATTTGCACACAATTGAACGCAGTAGCGGTGCAACATATTGGCAAAATCCTGGTGATATATCAACCACAAGAAGATGTACCTGAGAAGAAACCTGCACGACCCAAAGGCAAGCCGCTCAGCAAAAAACAGTTGGGTAGCCACTGACCACTATGCAGAGGTGAGCGAGGCGGCCACACGCTCTTCCTGGATGCCGAATGTTACTAGCAGCGATGAGGGGCTTGCCTGCGTATTCCTTATGGCTACCAAGGATGCTTGGAAGGTTTAAACATATTGCACGTTCACGATCTCATATTCGCGAACGCCGCCTGGAGCTTGAACCTCAGCAACATCTCCACTGTACTTACCGATTAGCGCCCGTGCAATCGGAGAGCTGATGGAAATTTTGCATTGCCTGATATCAGCTTCGTCATCTCCGACAATCTGATAAGTCACCACGTCGCCGCTTGCGAGATCTTCCAGCCTTACGGTCGCGCCAAACACACAACGACCGTCCGCGCTGAGGGTCTTTGGATCTATCACCTGAGCATTACCCAGCTTGCTTCCCAGCTCTATGATGCGTCCCTCAACAAAGCTTTGACGCTCTTTAGCCGCTTCATATTCAGCATTTTCCGACAAGTCACCTTGCGCGCGCGCTTCTGAAATGGCATTTATCACCCATGGGCGATCAACAGTTTTCAAATGATGCAGCTCGTTACGCAATAGTTCAGCACCTACCACGGTTAATGGAATCTTGCTCATACTGATTCTTCCTTCTTATGGATCTTAGTGAATCAGACGTTGATGCTGCGTCTGCAAATCATATACATGTAATTCAGCGATGTGCTGCATGCCCAAACAAGCTGCCCGCGCACCTGCCAGAGTGGTGTAATAAGTCACACGTCCCTGCAATGCGGCATGACGGATAGAATAAGAATCTTGCATCGCGCTGCGCTTACTGTCCACTGTATTAATAATCAGACTGATCTCGCCGTTCTTGATCATGTCCACGATGTGCGGACGACCCTCTGCCACCTTGTTTGCCACAGTCACAGCAACATCTGCGGCCGCTAGTGTAGCAGCAGTACCTCGCGTGGCCAAAACGGTAAAGCCCATATCCCGCAGGCTCTTGGCAATTTCCACAGCACCCAGCTTATCCGCACCACGCACACTGATAAACACCTTGCCGCTGGACGGCAATTTCACTCCCGCCGCTAATTGTGATTTCACAAAGGCTTCCGCAAAGGTGTCGCCCACACCCATTACCTCACCAGTGGATTTCATTTCCGGGCCAAGGATGATATCTACACCGGGGAACTTAATAAATGGAAACACCGCCTCCTTGACCGAATAATACGACGGAACAACTTCTTTAGTCACGCCCTGCTGTGCCAAAGTTTGACCAACCATGCAACGTGCAGCCACTTTGGCCAGCGGAATTCCGGTAGCTTTGGACACGAAGGGAACAGTGCGTGAGGCGCGCGGATTTACTTCCAGTATAAATACAGACTCGCCCTGAATGGCATACTGTACATTCATCAGACCGACTACATTCAGCGCTCTGGCCATCGCTTTGGTCTGGCGCCGCAACTCATCCTGAAGCTTTGGCGGCAAACTAAAAGGTGGTAGGGAACAGGCCGAGTCGCCGGAATGTACACCCGCCTCTTCGATGTGCTCCATGATGCCGCCGACCAGCACGTCGGTACCGTCACTTACTGCATCCACATCTACCTCAATCGCATCATTCAGAAAGCGGTCGAGTAAAATCGGCATGCGTTCTGGAAATACATTGGCGCTCTCCACTGCTTCGCGCATATAACGCTCCAAGTCAGGCTGAGAATGAACGATCTCCATGGCACGCCCACCCAACACGTTGCTGGGTCGCATCACAAGCGGGTAACCAATTTCTTGCGCTGCCAGCACCGCCTGTTCCGGCGTGCTGACCGTGCGATTGGGCGGTTGCTTCAAGTCCAATTGCTGCAACATCACACGGAAACGCGCACGGTCTTCCGCGCAGTCGATCATGTCCGGCGTAGTGCCTATAATGGGTACACCATTTTTCTCTAAGCCACGTGCCAGCTTCAGCGGTGTCTGACCCCCAAACTGCACGATCACGCCGACCGGTTTTTCCACAGCCACAATTTCCAGCACATCTTCCAGCGTCAGCGGTTCGAAATACAGACGGTCGGATGTATCATAATCAGTAGACACAGTCTCTGGATTGCAATTGACCATGATGGTCTCATAACCATCCTCACGCAACGCCAGTGCAGCATGCACACAGCAATAATCGAACTCGATCCCTTGACCAATGCGATTCGGCCCACCGCCCAGCACCATAATTTTTTTTCTGGTGGTAGGCTGTGCTTCACATTCTTCTTCATAGGTAGAATACATATAGGCAGTATTGGTGGCGAATTCGGCGGCACAAGTGTCCACCCGCTTGAACACTGGACGGATAGCCAGCGCATGACGGCGTGTGCGCACGGCAGCTTCATCGCTTCCCAGCAATTTGGCCAAGCGTTTATCCGAAAAACCCTTACGCTTTAATCCACGCAACTCCCCCATACTCATGCTATCAAGCGTACGGCCCGCCAACGCAATTTCGCGTTTGATCAGGTCTTCGATCTGCACCAAGAACCAAGGATCAATTTTGCTTAGATTGAACACCTCTTCCAGTGTCATGCCCATGCGAAAAGCATCGCCCACATACCAGATACGATCTGGCCCCGGTGCGCCCAATTCAGCGGCAATCAACTCGTGGTCGTTAGTTTTTCCGTCTAGCCCATCCACGCCTACTTCCAGTCCGCGTAGCGCCTTCTGAAATGATTCCTGGAAAGTGCGACCGATTGCCATCACTTCGCCCACTGATTTCATCTGTGTCGTTAAACGGTCGTTGGCTTGCGTGAATTTCTCAAAAGCAAAACGTGGAATCTTGGTCACGACGTAATCTATTGTAGGCTCAAATGAAGCCGGCGTTGCCCCACCCGTAATTTCATTCTTCAACTCATCCAGCGTGTATCCTACCGCCAGTTTCGCCGCCACTTTGGCAATTGGAAAGCCGGTGGCCTTGGATGCCAGCGCCGAGGAACGCGATACGCGCGGATTCATCTCAATTACCACCATATGCCCATTTTCGGGGTTAATGGCAAACTGCACGTTGGAGCCACCCGTATCCACGCCAATTTCGCGTAGCACCGCAATGCTCGCGTTGCGCATGATCTGGTATTCCTTGTCAGTCAGCGTCTGCGCTGGTGCGACAGTGATGGAATCACCAGTGTGCACGCCCATAGGATCTAAATTTTCAATCGAACAGATGATTATGCAGTTGTCAGCGCGGTCACGCACCACTTCCATTTCGAACTCTTTCCAGCCAAGCAGTGATTCTTCAATCAACAATTCCTTAGTGGGGCTAGCCTCCAGACCGCGCTCACAAATCTCGACGAACTCCTCGCGATTATAAGCAATACCGCCGCCCGAGCCACCCATGGTAAAGGATGGACGGATAACAGTAGGGAAGCCCATCACCTGTTGCACCTGCAGTGCCTCTTCCATGCTATGCGCAATCGCCGAACGCGCCGATGACAAGCCAATGCGCGTCATCGCCTGCTTGAATTTTTCGCGGTCTTCCGCCATGTCGATGGCCTCGCGCGAGGCGCCTATCATCTCTACGCCGTACTTTTCCAGTACACCGTGTTTAGCCAAATCCAGCGCGCAATTCAACGCGGTTTGACCACCCATGGTAGGCAGGATCGCGTCTGGCCTTTCCTTGGCAATGATTTTTTCCACTATCCGCCAAGTAATCGGCTCAATATAGGTAGCATCTGCCATGTTTGGATCGGTCATGATGGTGGCCGGATTCGAATTCACCAGAATAATGCGATAACCTTCTTCACGCAGTGCCTTGCAAGCCTGTACACCGGAATAATCAAATTCACACGCCTGTCCGATGATAATGGGACCAGCTCCGATGATCAGGATAGATTTTATGTCAGTACGTTTGGGCATGTCAGGAACTCTTGCGCATCAGCGCCACGAAGCGATCAAACAAATAATCCACGTCATGTGGGCCGGGGCTGGCTTCAGGATGACCCTGGAAACAGAACGCAGGCTTATCGGTCAACTCAAAACCCTGTAGCGTGCCATCGAACAGAGATACATGTGTCACACGCGCATTCGCCGGCAGGGTCGCTGCATCCACCGCAAAGCCGTGGTTCTGACTGGTAATCATCACATGTTTACTCTGCACATCCTGAACTGGATGGTTTGCGCCTCGATGACCGAGCTTCATTTTTACCGTCTTAGCGCCCACCGCCAAACCAAGAATCTGATGCCCCAGGCAGATGCCGAACAACGGCACACCCACACGTAAAAGTTGCTGCGTCGCCGCAATAGCATAATGGCACGGTTCAGGATCACCCGGGCCATTTGACAGTAGCACTCCATCCGGCTTGAGCGCCAACACATCGTCGGCGCTGGTCTTGGCGGGCACAACTGTGATCTTGCAGCCGCGTTCGGCCAGCTTACGCAGAATATTGTGCTTAGTGCCAAAGTCATATGCCACCACATGGAACTCGGAATGCACATTACTGCGATGTCCGTCCTTCAAATTCCACTCTCGCTGCGCCCAATCGTAATGCTTTTCACAAGAGACATGTTGCGCCAGATCCATTCCGGCTAGTCCGGTAAAGCCGCGTGCAGCTTGGAGCGTTGCCCCCTCGTTCATACCGGTGGCAATGCAGCCATTCTGAGCACCTTTTTCCCGCAGAATGCGAGTTAGCTTGCGGGTGTCGATATCGGAAATCGCCACGATTTTATTGGCTTTGAGGTAATCAGAAAGCGATTGTGAGCTGCGCCAGTTGCTCACCGTCAAGGACAAATCACGAATCACCAGTCCACTGGCGAACACTTGGCGCGATTCCTTGTCCTCAGCATTCACGCCCACATTGCCGATATGAGGATAAGTCAGGGTGACAATTTGTTTAAAGTAAGATGGGTCGGTAAGAATTTCCTGGTAGCCGGTCATCGAGGTATTAAACACCACCTCGCCTACGCACATGCCAGAAACGCCAATGGAAGTACCATGAAATACCGTCCCATCGGCAAGCACAAGAATGGCAGGGTTCGTTTGCGGCACCAGATACTCTCCAAGGTTGCTACTAGTCTGAACGTTTTATAAATTCGCGTGATGATCGCACAAAATTTTTGCGAGCTGGGAAATTTCCCCATCCCAGCGAACTTTACTTACTTGATTAGCCAGTTTGTGAACGAACGGGTTAAATGCCCGAGAGAACAACATCTTGCATTGCAACCAAAAAATCAAGAGAGTACGCGCCAATTTATGAAACATTCGGGCTAACAGCTCAGATGACATAAAGAAGCGGGACGAACCGATCGTTCATCCCGCCATTATTCGTGAAATTATACCTCATAGCGAGGGGGGTATCAAATGCGAAACCTAATATGCCTGCCTAACTGAATTGACTGTTCCCTGGCAAATAATCAGGTTGCAGCCAGCACTTGATTAATCACCGCCCGCAGTTCTGAAGTGAAGTTGAATTTCAATGCAGTTATGTGACCTTTCTCGGACATTTTTTCCAAGTCTTGCGGAGAATGTTGAGCAGTTTTTCTTCTTCAAAATGACTATATTTATTAACAAAATCTACCAGATAATATTGAAGAAACACTAAGCCAGCGACGTCTTCCAATATTTGGCTTTCCGGGTTGACTTTGAGCTTTTCTTTGCGCAACAGCGCTTGTACATTAGCAATAATTTCCTCGTCATAGCCTGCCTCTCGCATAATTCCACCAGCTATTTCACCGTGAAATTTATACAATTCAATGCGCCAGCAATGATAACCCACCCTATCCATCGGATAATTGTTGCGTGAGATTTTCCAGCGACAGATATGCTGACAACGCGCTGCCAGCTGCAATATTTCAGAAGCGTCAGGTTCAAAATGCTTAAGCATGGCAGTCATGCGTTTAGCATAGAGCAGTTCTTTGGGATAAATCACACCCTCGAAAACCTCCTGATTAGGATCGGCGGCGTTAGCGGCATCAAATTTGACAAACGCGTGCTCAAAGCGGGGGATATTGGCAATCATGCAGTCATCTTTAGCATCTCATCACAATATTATGCAAAATGATTGCACTGAATATTAGTTCTATCTTTAGTTGAAGCGCGCTATCAAAGCACTTATTTCAACCCAAGCACATCCTGCATGTCATACATCCCAGCCGCATTGCCTTGCAGGAAACGTGCGGCGCGTAGTGCACCGAGAGCAAAAGTGGCGCGACTACTGGCCTTGTGAGTAATTTCGATGCGTTCGCCGGTGCCCGCAAATAGTACGGTGTGGTCTCCCACAATGTCGCCGCCGCGCACAGTGGCGAAGCCAATGGTGGACGGGTCGCGTTCACCAGTGACACCTTCACGGCCATATACAGCGCATTTGGCAAGGTCGCGCCCCAGCGTTTTTGCAATGACTTCTCCCATGCCCAACGCGGTGCCGGAGGGTGCGTCCACTTTGTGACGGTGATGTGCTTCGATGATTTCAATATCATAGCCATGGCTTAACACTTTGGACGCCATTTCCAGCAGCTTGAAGGTAAGGTTGACGCCTACGCTCATGTTGGGAGCAAACACGATGCCGATGTGCTGCGCTGCCGCACCCAGTTGCGCTTTTTGCTGCGCAGAAAAACCAGTGGTGCCTATAACCATAGTCACGCCGAGCTTAGTACATATTCCAAGGTGATACATCGTTCCTTCCGGGCGAGTGAAGTCAATCAGCACATCGGCACCTTGCAGAGCACTCTCCACATCAGCGGTAATCCTCACGCCACATGCGCTACCAGTCAACTCTCCAGCATCCTTCCCCAGTTGCGCACTGGAGGCATGTTCCAAAGCTGCATGTAATGTCAGATCATCCGACTGTAGTATGCCTTCCAGCAAAGCCTTGCCCATTCGCCCGCTACAACCGGCGATTGCGACTTTTATTTTATGCATCGCTACTCCTTGAATATTTTTCAGGGCTAATTCTTGTCGACTGGTTCAGCCGATACGGGCACGACCACTGCGGGTAGCGCGGGCATGTTGCCATCGTCAATGCGAGTTAGGCGTTCACCCTCGAAATATAGCGTCATGCGTTGCTTTTCAAGCAACTTCCCCTGTTTTTCGAGCCTATACACATAATCCCATCGGCTGGTATGGAAGGCGTCATTGACCAGCGGCGTGCCAAAAATAGACTGCACCTGCGATCGCGTCATGCCCAACTTGAGCTTATGGCGCATCTCAGGAGTAACCATATTGCCTTGATTAATTTCCATCTTGTGAGTAGTGAACGAGGGCAGCTTGGGCATAGTCATTTCACTGCACGAAACGAGCAACACAGAGACAACAATCAACTTAATACGCATAGTAAAAACCATTGATAATGGAACTTCAGCATGATACATCAAAGCTGCTTCAGGACGACAGACTCAGTCCCGCCTCAAGCATTTCAGCCGCATGTTTGCGCGTGGTATCAGTAATTCGTACCCCGCCCAACATGCGCGCAATTTCCTCGACACGTTCCACCTGCTTGAGGATTGATATAGTGCTGACAGTAGCACCACTTCGGCTGGACTTGCTTACCCGCCATTGTGCATCTGCCATTGCTGCCACCTGCGGCAAATGCGTTACGCACATCACTTGATGACGCTGTCCCAAGCGTTTAAGCAAAGCACCAACAATTTCTGCTACACGCCCACCTATGCCACTATCCACTTCGTCAAAGATCAATGTGGGCACGGTGGCTGCTTGACTGGCTGCCACTTGTATCGCCAGACTGATACGCGATAATTCGCCACCAGAGGCAACTTTTGCCAAGCTGCGTAACGGCGAATTGGGATTGATCGCCACCTGAAATTCGAGCGTTTCCAAGCCATGTACATTTCCTTCGGCTAGCGGCTTTAATGCCACGGCGAAGTTGCCGCCCTGCATGGCCAAAGTCTGCATTGCAACAGTGATTTCACGCGATAGTTTTTCAGCTGCCTGCTTGCGCGCCGCACTCAATTTCTTCGCAGCGGACAGATACTGCTCGTGCGCAGCAGCCTCTTGCTGCATCAATGCGGCAAGGTCAGCATCGCTGCCCAGATCATCCAGCCGCGCGACGATATCCTGCAAGGCTCCGGGCAATTGCTCCGGCATTACTCGATATTTACGCGACGCATCCACCACCGCAGCCATGCGCTGTTCCTGAGCCCGTAATTTTTGCGGGTCAACATCCACCTTCTGCGGATAATGGCGTAACGCGTACACGGCTTCCTGTAAATCGTTTTGGGCGCTTTCCACCATGTTCAGCGTGTCCCGCAATGATCCGTCGAATTCAATGCCCGCGCGTAAACGGGCAGTAAGTGCATTCAGTTGCGCGAGACAGGCCGTATCGGCTTCACTTAATGTTTCTACTCCAAACTGAGCGGTTTCCAGCAGGTCAGCGGCGTGCGACAGACGCGCATAATCGGCCTGTAATTCCATCCACACTGGTACGCTGAAGTTCAGCATTTCCAGCTCATGCCGCTGGAATAACAGTAATTCGCGCTCGCTAGCCACCGCTTCAGCACTTTGCTCCAGCTTTGTATGGCGGCGAAGCAACGTTTGCCATTCGCGGAATAATCCCGCCAGCCCTTCCGCTTCGTTTATCAAACCGGCATAGCCATCCAGCAGGTCGCGCTGAGCATCGGGACGCAGTAAGGACTGATGCGCATGCTGGCCGTGGATATCGAGCAGATGCTCACCCGCATCGCGCATCTGTTGCAACGTGGCGCTACGCCCATTAATGAAACCACGCGAACGCCCGCTGGCATCGAGCACCCTGCGCAGCAGGCATACATTCGCATCACCTAGTAGCTCTTGCTCGCGCAACCAGGATTGCAAATCGGGCAAGTCAGTCATATCAAATTCCGCACTGATCTCGGCGCGCTCACAACCGTTACGCACCATGTCCGCATCGCCACGCTCGCCCAACGCCAGTGACAAGGCGTCAATCAAAATGGATTTTCCAGCGCCGGTCTCGCCGGTGAGCGCGGTGAAGCCGGAGGAAAAATCGAGCTCTAGGGAATCAACTATGACAAAGTCGCGGATACTAAGAAACTTCAACATTACAATGTTTTATTCCAGAGCAATTTTTCACGCAATGTACGGTAATAGCTATGTCCTACTGGATGCAATAGGCAAGCTGGCTGTTCATGACGGCTCACCACTACTTTGTCATTTACCTGTAAGTCAAAAAAGTCATGGCTATCAAAATGCACGCGCGCATCAGAAATGCGGTGCGGCAGAATTTCCAGCACGGATTCGCTTTTAACAACGATAGGGCGATTACTTAAGGTATGCGGACAGACAGGAACCAGAGCGATAAGGTCGAGAGAAGGATGGAGGATAGGGCCGCCAGCTGATAATGCATATGCTGTAGAGCCAGTAGGAGTCGCCACAATCAAACCATCTGCACGCTGATGGTATAGATACTCACCATCGATGCGCACTTCGAATTCGATCATGCTGCTGATATTGCCACGGTGCACTACCACTTCGTTGAATGCGAGCGAATTAAATACCGCTACACCCTCGCGAAAAATACAGGTAGATAATAACATGCGCTGCTCAGTGACGAAATTGCCGTCCAGCATAGCGGCAATGGTTTGCTGCATGGTGTCAAGCGAAATGTCGGTAAGAAAACCTAGCCGCCCCTGATTTACTCCCACTAGCGGAATACCAAGGGGGGCCAAAGTACGCGCAATGTTCAGCATGGTTCCGTCGCCGCCCAGCACGATGGCTAGATCGATCCCATTCCCCATCGCATCGAGAGCCATAACGCGATAGTCGTGCTGCTTTAGGTGCTCGGCCGTGAGACTATCCACCACTACAGAAATATCTTGTTCGGAAAGGTATGCAGCCAACCGCAACAGCGGCTCGGTAATTTCCGGCGTCTTGTATTTTCCAATCAGAGCGATAGTTTTAAAAGGGAGTTTCATAGCAAAAATTGTGGCTCTCTATATTTTTTTGGCAACGTCCCCTTCGGCATCCTCTTTGGATTTGGAATTGAGGGAGTTCAAATTCTCATTTAGAGCCTAAATTTGTCACAATAAAACCATGAATGAAATTAAACCATTGTCATGGTTTAATTTCAAA
>CAIRGS010000174.1 GCA_903878125.1 uncultured Nitrosomonadales bacterium
AACAACGGTCAATACACCAACCGCTCGGGCACCCTGAACCGCAACGTAATAGGGGTCACCAGTCACGGGCGACGTGAATCCATTTTTGCTACCTATACTTAAATTCATTGCGACGATGTTATAGGCCACCTTATGGGCAATTACCCAATTCATTGCATCGACAATGTCTGTAGTGTTGGCGGTCGAGCCACTAAACACATCCAGCGCCAAAATTTTCGTCCCCGGTGCCACCCCCAGCACAATGCCGGCAACATTGGTGCCGTGACTATCGTCATCCAACTGCCCGTCACTGGGAGCAAAGTCTTGGGCGTAAACCACCTTGCAGCTGGCTGGCACTCCGGGGGAGGTGCATGAACCAAAGGCTGAACGGGTGTAGTTCACCCCAGTATCCAGCACCGCTACAGATGTTCCAGCCCCCAGATTGCCTTGGGCAGCCACTTGGGGCTGTCCGATAAGGGGCAAGCTTTCAGCAAGTGCCAATCGCATAACCGTGTTTTCGTAAACGCCCATGACACCAGGATGCGCAAGCAGTTTGTCGAGTGCTTCCCTCGAGTGAAAATGGACAAAACTTAGCGGAAGATGGCTGTAGTCCTTCAGAACCGTGGCTTCATGCGATCCAAAGGCGGATTGGATTTCTTGTTTTTTCTCGGCGTAGCGGGCAGCCTTGTGTTCAATTATGCTGCTGTGATGCGATGCTAGCCCCATCTCCAATTCCAGTGTCTGTGCTTCTTTCTGCGTTGCACTGTCATCGTAAACCACAATGAAATTCTGTGACGTGCCGGCGTCCATTTTCTCTAAAAGTTGCAAAGATGCCTTGCCCTTACTTCCGCCAGGCACTTGGGCATAAGCAAAGTTTGCGGTCAACAAAATAGCCACAAGGAGTGACGCAATCAATTGCATCGTTACCTTGGCAATCGTTCCAAGCAAGCAGAAATGTTTCATGGTTTCAAATCCCGGAGAATTAAGTTTTCTTGCCTGTCCTCGTAGGCTTTCACAACTGAGGGGTTTGCAAGCAATGCCTTTAGTGTCGCGGCAGAGCGAAACCGAAGGAACATGAGCGGTAGAGAGTTGTAGTTCTTGAGTATTTCAACTTGACCTGAGGGTAGCTCGGAAATTACAGCCTCCTTAATTGCAGCATAATTTTTCGCCTTGAATCTCAAGGTGTCTGCGTCATCAAACATAATTCCTTTCGTTCTATTCAACTCCGATGCCTGAGCCAGAATCGCAACATCATCGAATACAACGATCAGATCTTGCTGTTCGCCGACAGCCAGCTTTTCCCAAACCGCAAGCGGTACCTTGTCTGCGCCAATAGCTGTCGCACAGCCTGCCAGCGAGAAGCATCCAAAGCCTGACATAAGGATAATCAAAAAAACACGCATGGTTCGGATTTTTTCCTCAATAACTCAGTAATTTGTATTTGTATGTTAAAGCACTTTCAAATAAAATACATTCGTAGCACTTCGTAATGATATTTTTTTCCTGGCTCTTTTTTGATGCGCGAAAGCCCATTCGCGGCAACCCAGCCAATCTCAGCTTTATCAGAAACGCCTTGAAGTTGAACTGTTTCAGTATAAATAGAATCTTTAGGTTTCATGTTGGTAGTATCTTACATCCTTAAAATTGCCAAGAATAAATTGAGAATAGCTTGTCGTTAAATACTTGATCTACCTACAATACCAAGTTCAGGTAACATTGGAATACAAAACAATGAATGCCATATACTTGGTCTCCAAAATTGCATATGAATTCCTCTGAATTTCAGAAAAAAACCTTTCTACTCCTGTTAACTGTAGTCTCCATTGCATTCGTTTGGATCATATGGCCTTTTTTCGGTGCAGTTTTTTGGGGTACCGTCCTTGCCATAATGTTTGTCCCCCTCTATCGTCGTCTGCTCGTTGTAACGCGTGGCAGGCAAAATCTGGCAGCGCTCGCCACTTTGGTTCTTTGTTTGGTTATCGTAATTTTACCGCTGACGTTTATTACCGCTTCACTCGTACATGAGGGAATCAGTTTTTACCAAAAACTTCAATCCGGAGAGCTGCATTTAGGCATGCATGTTCAGCAGGTCTTTAATGCATTACCGCGATGGATGGTCGATCTGCTGGATCGTTTCGGATTCGGAGATATTTCTGCGTTGCAGGAAAAACTATCTGCCAGCATGATGGAAGGCAGTAACTTCATTGCAACTCAGGCTTTCACTGTTGGTCAAAGCACATTTGAGTTCATCGTCAGTTTTGGCATCATGCTGTATTTGCTGTTTTTCCTGCTGCGTGAAGGTTCCGCTGTGTCCGTGCGAATCAGGCAAGCCATTCCATTAAGCATGGAACATAAACGGTATTTGTTCAGCAAGTTCATCACGGCCCTTCGTGCGACCGTAAAAGGCAACATCGCTGTAGCTGCGGTACAAGGAGCGTTAGGTGGTGTAATCTTCTGGATCCTTGGAATTCAGGGACCATTATTCTGGGGTGTCCTGATGGCATTTCTTTCGCTATTGCCTGCCATTGGTGCAGCATTAATATGGGTGCCGGTTGCAATTTATTTTTTCGTCACAGGTGATATTTGGAGTGGCGTAATCCTGACCGCATTTGGCGTGCTTGTGATTGGACTGATCGATAACATTCTTCGGCCTATACTCGTCGGTAAGGACACACAAATGCCAGACTACGTAGTACTTATTTCAACGCTAGGTGGTATGGCTCTTTTTGGTTTGAACGGTTTCATCATCGGTCCGGTGATAGCAGCAATGTTCATTGCTGCATGGGATCTCTTTTCTTTTTCGAAAGAAGCTGATAAAGAGTCAATGTTCTAAGTATATAATTTTAAAAAGTGAGGCCAAATTTAGATGGCGTTCAGAACTAAATTTCTCTTTGGGGAACTGCAAATGGAGGGGTTCTTATGAAATGGGCAGTAATCTCGATTTATTTTATATCAATTTTTACCGTACATTTTCGGGGTAAGGTCCGTCTTCCTTTTTTTCGTCAGTTATTCGATCACTCATCCATCGTGGCTCCGATGAATCTGTTCATGTACCTGTTTTCAGGGGTTCCTTACACGGCCTATTTTCCTGTCAGTAATTTCCGCGGCTTGGAATTGCTGGAAGAGAATTGGAAAGTAATCAGAGACGAAGCTATTAACCTGCAAGCTTTGCATAAGATCAAGTCTGCGCAAAAAAACGATGACGCCGGTTTTAATTCGTTCTTTAAAAATGGATGGAAACGTTTTTATCTAAAATGGTATGACGCCAGCCATCCATCAGCGGAATACTATTGTCCCAAAACAGTTGCACTGTTGCGTGCTATTCCGTGCGTGAAAGCCGCCATGTTTGCAGAATTGGGGCCAGGCGGGAAGCTAAATGAGCATCGCGACCCTTTCGCGGGATCACTGCGCTATCACCTTGGTTTGGTGACACCCAATGATGATCGCTGCTTTATAGAAGTCGATGGTCAGCGCTATAGTTGGCGAGATGGGCAGGCCGTTGTCTTTGATGAAACCTATATTCATTGGGCTCAAAATGGATGCGACACCAATCGCATTATCTTGTTTTGCGACATTGAGCGACCCATGCGCTACCGCTGGGCACAAGCGATTAACAAATGGTTAGGCAGAACAATCATGACCGCAGCAAGTTCGCCCAATGAAACAGGGGATCAAACCGGCGGTATCAACAAAATATTCCGTTTTGTTTGGTTGGCCGGCCAGTACCGTAGAAAACTGAAAGCATGGAATCGATCTTTATATTACGTGATCAAAGGAGGATTAATTCTAGCCGTGGCCATTTTGATTATTTGGATTTGACCTTGCTTGTAGGGCGCCTCTAAAAATTCAAGTTTCTAGGCAAGACAAGGCACGAGTAAAAAATTTGAGCGCGGCATATGGTTTATATGTAAGCGATAATTTTTTTCGAGTAACGCCGTATTGTGACGAAACGGGGTAAGCAGGCAAGACGCAAAGCGGCTGCTCGCAAAATTGGATTTTTAGAGGTGCCCTATGGCTTTCCTTGCTTATAACTTTCCCTTTACCCAAGCCGATACAGATGCAAGCGCAGTGGCCAGAAATTCTGGTTGTGTGCCCCCTGCTTGAGCCATATCCGCACGGCCACCACCTTTTCCACCAACCTGCTGGGCCACTGAATTAACCAATTCCCCCGCCTTTACCTTGTCTGTAATATCAGCGGTAACACCCGCGATAAGCATCACTTTTCCATCAGCCACGGCAGCCAATACGATGGCCGCCGATTTAAGCTTGTCTTTCAGCTTGTCCAATGTCTCACGTAATATTTTGTTATCCGCACCTTCCAAAAGCGCAGCTACAATCTTGATGCCGTTAATTTCTATAGCCTGACTTGCCAAGTCCTCACCTTGCGAAGAAGCTAATTTTGATTTCAAGGTAGCAAGTTCTTTTTCCAGCGCTTTTATTCCATCCTGCATTTGTGCTACACGCTGAGTGAGTTCGTGTGGCTGAACCTTAAGAGCGGCGGCGACTTCATGTACTCTCGCATCCAGTTGTTGTACCCAGTTCAGCGCACCCTCCCCGGTGATCGCTTCGACGCGGCGGATGCCAGCAGCCACTCCGCTCTCCATTACAATCTTGAATAAGCCAATGTCGCCGGTGCGTTGTACATGTGTGCCACCGCATAGTTCAGTGGAAAATTCGCCCATACCTAACACGCGCACTTCATCGCCATACTTTTCACCGAACAATGCCATAGCACCTGATTGGAGTGCGTCGTCATAAGCCATCACCTGCGCGCTCACCGCAGCATTCGCCTGTATGGCATGGTTCACACGACTTTCCACCGCGCGGATTTGCGTATCGGTCATCGGTGCGTTGTGGCTGAAGTCAAAGCGTGTTTTTGCCTGATCAACCAGCGAACCCTTTTGTTGCACATGCGTACCCAATACATCACGGAGCGCCCGGTGCATCAGGTGCGTGACTGAGTGGTTGCGGATGGTACGCGCACGTGCAGCTTCATCGACAATAGCATCGACCAAGTCGCCCACCTTGATAAAACCACTTTTTACCTGTCCGTGATGCCCAAACACATCGGGTTGAATTTTCTGTGTATCTTCTACAACAAAAAGCGTTGGATTATTGGAAGATATCTGCAGCACGCCCACGTCACCCACTTGCCCACCAGATTCCGCATAGAATGGCGTATTGTCCAGCACCACAATACCTGTATCAGAAGCGGACAGCTCTTGCACAACCACCCCATCCTTGTACAAAGCCACGACCTTGCCCTGAGTAACCAGTTTTTCGTATCCATGGAATTGAGTTTTCGCGCCCTCGTATTCCAGCCCCGCAGCTATCTTGAACTTTCCCGCCGCGCGCGCCTGTTCGCGCTGACGTGTCATGGCCTCATTAAAACCAACTTCATCAACTATGACGCCATGCTCACGACATACATCCTGTGTCAGATCAAGCGGAAAACCAAACGTGTCGTGCAAAGTAAAAGCAATATGTCCCACAAGGATTTTTGGTTGAAGTAACTTGCCCTCACCTTGAACCTTTCCACTGCCCGATCCGGCATCAAAACCAAGGCCACCCGTCACGACTTTATCGAGCGCTACTTCAAGCATTTTCATACCATGCTCAATCGTCTCAAAAAAGCGCTCTTCCTCGATACGTAGCACCTCAGTTACCCGCGTTTGCGCTGCGACCAACTCGGGATATGCCCCGCCCATTTCCCTGGCAAGATCAACTACTATCTTATGGAAAAAGGCTGCGCGACAACCCAGTTTATAACCATGCCGGATGGCGCGACGGATAATGCGGCGCAACACATAACCGCGCCCTTCATTGCCGGGAATCACGCCATCCACAATCATGAAAGAACAAGCACGAATATGATCAGCGATCACCTTGAGCGAGTTATTGGTAAGGTCGCTGGTGCTCGTCTCACGCGCCGCCGCGCAAATAAGATTTTGGAACAAGTCAATATCGTAGTTGGAATGCACGTGTTGCAATACTGCCGCGATGCGCTCCAATCCCATGCCAGTATCCACCGATGGCTTGGGCAACGGGTGCAGCACACCGCTCTCATCGCGATTGTATTGCATGAATACCAAGTTCCAGATTTCAATATAGCGGTCACCATCGGCCTCCGCACTGCCCGGTGGACCGCCCCAAACATCAGGCCCATGGTCGTAAAAAATTTCCGAACATGGGCCGCATGGGCCAGTGTCTGCCATCTGCCAGAAATTATCCGAGGCATGGCGCGTGCCATGATTGTCCCCGATACGCACAATGCGCTCGACGGGTACGCCCACTTCATTAGACCAGATGTCATAAGCCTCATCATCCTCGGCGTAAACGGTTACCCACAGCTTGTCAGCTGGCAACTTATAAACCTCAGTGAGTAATTCCCAGGCATATCTGATGGCACTGTGTTTGAAATAGTCCCCAAAGCTGAAATTACCCAGCATCTCGAAAAATGTATGATGCCGCGCGGTATAACCCACGTTCTCCAGATCATTGTGCTTGCCACCTGCGCGCACACAGCGCTGCGAAGACGTAGCGCGAACATATGGACGCTTGTCGTGGCCGAGGAAACAGTCTTTGAACTGCACCATGCCGGAGTTGGTAAATAACAAGGTAGGGTCGTTGCCCGGCACCAATGGACTGGAAGACACGATAGTGTGATCTTTGGAGGCAAAGTAATCCAAAAATTTCAGACGGATTTCGCTGCTGTTCATCTGTTCACCAATCTTAAAAAAAGCAATTATTCTTATGTTGCATAAGAGTCGAATAATACCATCCGACACTACCAGGCTGCACCCCCCATTTCTTATAACAGGCAGATGGTGTAAGCGACGAAACCATTTTCAGAGGAGTTTAATGATGGAGCTAATTCGATAAATATCGAACAAGTCATCCTGGACGGCGTTTACTATGGAGCAAAATAATCGAGCGTTTCTCCAGGATACGGATAAAAACAATCTTCAGGGTGACCTTTTTCCGCTTAAAGCTCGAACAACCCCTTACCTGAAGAAAGAAGTTTGGTGAATTCCTCAGCACTTACCGGTTTACTGAAATAATAACCCTGTATCTCATCACACCCTTGCTGTTTCAGGAAAGCCAATTGTTCGGCGGTTTCCACCCCTTCGGCGATAACTTTAAGCTTGAGACTATGAGCCATTGAAATAATGGTACTTACAATCACCGCATCATCCGTGTCTGTCGCCAAATCATGTACAAATGATTGATCAATCTTGAACTTATCAATTGGAAAGCGCTTGAGGTAGCTCAAACTGGAATAGCCCGTGCCAAAGTCATCCACCGACAGCTTCAGCCCCATCGCCTTCATGTCCTCCAGCAATAAAATTGCGGCCTCCGCATCCTGCATGACGATACCTTCGGTAATTTCAAGCTCAAGGCCAGACGGAGCCAGGCCGCTTTCATGCAGAACATCCTTAATTATTTCGCCGAGATTTTTCTGGCGGAACTGCACTGCCGAAAGATTTACCGCCATGGTAATTTTCATCAACCCCAGCTTGCGCCACTTCTGGTTCTGGCGGCAAGCCTCACGCAATACCCATTCACCAATTGGAGGTATCAGACCGTTCTCTTCCGCAATGGGGATGAACTGCGCTGGCAAGACATTCCCATACAATGAGTGATCCCAGCGAACCAACGCTTCCGCACCGATGATACGACCGCTTTGCAAATCCACTTGTGGCTGGTAAAGCAGAAATAATTCGTTCCGCTCCAAGGCGTGGCTCAACTTATTCTTGATCGCCATCCGTTCAAGCGTACGTCGGTTCATTTCATGGGTGAAAAACTGGTAATTATTTCGCCCGTTCCCCTTGGCTTGATACATCGCGGCGTCAGCATGTGCTATCAGAGATTCACTGTCATCCCCATCTTCCGGGAACACACTGATACCGATGCTGGTAGTCACTTCAATGTCATTGCCATCAATCACACAAGGACCGGCAACGGACGTCAGGAGCTTTACGGCAATCGTAGCAATATCATCCATATTTTCTATATATGGCAACATGATGGCAAATTCGTCGCCGCCTAGCCGACTTACCGTGTCACTAACTCGAGCGACACTAGTAATGCGGCTGGCAACAATCTTCAACAGCTTATCACCGACAAGGTGGCCCAATGTGTCGTTGATAGCCTTGAAGCGATCCAGATCAAGGAACATAACAGCCACCTTGCGCTGTTCACGTCCAGCGTGGGCAATCGCCTGTGTTAGGCGATCATGCAGCATCATGCGATTGGGAAGATCGGTGAGAAAATCATGCTGCGCAATATAAACCATGTGCTCTTCAGCCGCTTTGCGCTCGCTGATATCGGAAACCACCGCAATATGGTGACTGAATTCGCCTCGTTCGTCCTTCATCGTGCTGATGCTCAACCACTCGACGTAACTCTCTCCGTTCTTGCGGCGATCTGAT
>CAIRGS010000175.1 GCA_903878125.1 uncultured Nitrosomonadales bacterium
AGCCAAAATATCTTCTTTATCAAGTTTAATATCACCGCTTGCGACGCGAATTCCATCCGGCAGCAACCGCATCAGGGATAATGCCGTCATGGATTTACCACAACCGGATTCACCGAGTAGCGCAAAGGTCTCGCCCTGTTTAATGCTGAACGAAATATCGTCCACAATGCGCGCACCATTGTTCAAGCGCGCCACCAACCCCTCTACATTCAGTATAAATTCCCCTCGTCTACTTTCGGAAAGATCGCTGGAAATGGGGTTGAGATAGAGGTCAGATTTCATGCAACCGCCTCCGTCCGATTCAAGCGCGGATCAAACGCATCACGTACCGCATCAGCAAACAGATTGGCGGCCAACACCAGCACCAGCATAAATCCGAACGCAGCCGCCAGCGTCCACCATACCATCGGCTCGCGCCCCATCTCCAGGCGTGCGGAATTTATCAACGTGCCAAAGCTCATCGTACTAGGGTCAACCCCCACACCGACATAAGATAACACCGCTTCGGCCAGTACCAGGCTGCTGAAATCCATCACCACCGCAATCAGTACGATATGCATCACGTTTGGTACGATGTGGCGAGTAAGGATGCGCGAAGATGCAACGCCGAATGCCTGCGCTGCCTGGATGTATTCCAGCTCTCGCAGCTTAAGTGTCTCGCCACGTAACAGGCGACATAGCCCGGTCCAACTGGTCACGCCGAGAATCAGGCACAAAAACAACAAGCGTAAATCTGCGCGTGCAGCTGAAGTCTCAAACCATTCGGGATGCATCTCGATATAAACCTGCATCATTAACACTGCAGCTGCAATCAACAACACGCTGGGAATAGAACTTAGAACGGTATAAAGATACTGAATTACATCATCCACCCAGCCGCGCAAGTATCCTGCCGCAATGCCCAGCAGCAACGCAAACGGCAACATCACCAGCGTGGTAACCGTACCGATCACAAGCCCGGTGCGAATACTTTTCAGCGCGAGATACAGTACATCCTGCCCCACTTTGTCGGTACCCAGCACGTGGTAAACCACGGCCAGATTGGTAGTCACGCCAAGCAGCATGGCCAATAACAAAGCCGTTATCAGCAATGCTCTGGAAGACTTGATTTTCATAGCTCTCGTGAAGGTGAAAATCCAGCTGTCATTACTGATTTTTTGTCCTGTAGATGACCCGACGGTTCTGAGTTTGATAAAAAGATGGAATAACATATTACTGACTGCAATCAATAACACGCCAATTAGCAGTCCCGCTAAAGCACCAATCACTGCACGTTTCAGCACGTCGCCCAGCAGTTCATGCTGTGGATCAGCCAGATGGATACCACCGTAACGCAAGCGCGGGTAATCCCGAAGTATCTTGCCGTCCGGCATTTCCATACTTTCCTTGGCATACAGATACGCCGCCAGTGGCGCAGAATATGTTTTCTCGCTACGGCTCTTGATGCCTTTGGCAAGTGCATCGAAAACACTCAGCACCTCGGCCGAATAAACTGTCTGGCCATTGCTCTTCTGCGGCAGCGCCGCGCGGTAGTGCAAGGTATCGAGCAACCCCACCAACACGAATAATGACAGCAGCAGCAGCGACACCATGCCCACACTGCTTGTTGCCACACGTTGCCATGGCAAAACCAGATGAGGACGCTTGCGTATCCACCATGCCGCAGCAAGAAGCGTTGCGAGCAGCAGAAAGATCATCGCATCTGTCCAAAGAATAACGGGCATGCTACTCACCGCGACATTGAATACTGAAAATTGCTCGGTATGAGCTTATAGAATGAATCATCGCGAACGGGGCACATCTCTGTAAAATCGCTCATTGCAACCTCACTCGCGGGTCAACGATGGTGTACGAGATATCTGTCAATACTAAACCGGCGATATACAACATCGAACCAAGAAATACCATGGCACGCACCACACCGAAGTCCTGCGCATTGATTGCGTCTATTGTGTAACTGCCCAGACCGGGAATACCGAAGAATGATTCGGTCAGCAAGCTGCCCATGAACAGCAACGGAATGACTACCACCACACCGGTTAAAATCGGGATCATTGCATTCTTCAGCACGTGACGGAATAACACACGCAACTCCGACAAGCCCTTGGCACGAGCGGTCCGCACATAGTCCTTGCCGATCTCTTCCAAAAAAATCGTTCGATACCAACGGCTACTGGCACCGACACTACCCATTACGCCAATCAATACAGGCAGCAGCACAAATTTGATACTGTCCATACCACCCGCATAGCCAGAGATCGGCACCCAGTGCCACAGCTTACTCGCCACAAATTGACCGCCAATAATGTAAAACAGGCCGGAGATGGACATCAGCAACACGCATAACGACACACCCATAATATCCAGCGCAGTCGCTCTGAACAACGTCATCAGCAACGCGAACGTAATGTAGATGAGGAGGCCAATAAGAAAAGTCGGTAGTGCGATGGCGAGACTGGGCAACATACGGGTCTGAATTTCACGCGCAACATTACGCCCGTCGTTGGATGAACCGAAATCAAATGCAAACATCCTGGCCGACTTCTGGAAAAAAATCGTATCGCAGATTTTTCTCACGCCTTCTGCATGGGCATTAAATAGCAGCGGTTTGTCATAGCCATGCTGCTGCTTCCACTTTTCGATCGCTTCAGGCGTAACGCGTTTCATGCCCAATTGCATCCGCGCCATATCGTCCGCCGTATTCACCACAAAAAAAAGAGAAAAGGTAAGCAGGTTCACGCCGATCAAAATCGGGATAGCATACAAAATGCGGCGGATAAGATATGCGATCATTTAGAGAGAGCTGTAGGGTACTTTTGCGAACCATGATCCATTAGGGGAGACGAAACACAATGTATCTATAAGTTCGTAGTTCGCTCGGAAAATCAATTATCGAGAATCAGTAATGTTTTTATAAAATAAAAACATTACCCTTCAACTAATCTTCCATTTTCAACTATTATTTTTCATTAGCCTTAGTTGGAACGTCATTCTCCAACAACAGTTTTTGTCTTGCTACATCACGCGGGTAGCACTCCATCTCCGAACCTACTTTCCGTTCAATTCCCTTAACCTTTGCACAGACCATAATAGGTCCTAGAGGCGTTGCTTTAGGTCCACGACACCAGCCATCAGCAGGGGTGGTTTTGAAATCTATCCATACTCCTTCTGCTGCCAGGCACTCCTCTGGATCGGTAGGATAAGCGTGACTAATAATTGGCGCAGTAGCCAAAATTGCTATCAACACGGCCTTGGATGCTGTTATTTTAAAAGTGCTCAAAATTTTCCCTTTCTTTAAGTTGCGGCAAAAAAGGTGTGCCGCACACCTGCATGTTGTATCTCAAAAAACTTAAAGTTTTATCAGTCATGCTTAAAAAATCGTCATCCATTTTAACACTTGGTCCAAATGTTCATTATGGGCAGGTAATTGAATCCGCCAGCACCATATCCATTCATCTTTTAATTTTCATCATATCATTTTGAGGTTGCATTTTATGTCCCGGCTTTAATTGTATAAACAAATGATAATCATCGCGCCTCTTCTCGCTGCCGCAACACACGCCATAACCACCCGCCCAGCAAGGCAAGCGCGATACCAACCATCCACAATGGCCACAGCTTCGGCTGGTTCCAGCGAATCCGCAGTTCATCACGCTGTGCTGCATCTATGCGTAGATATTTGATATTGTTAGTTGCCATTTTATTGGGCTTGCTGTTGTACAGCCAGGCATGGCGCAGCACATAATCTTTAGGATGTTGCCCCCATATCCATGGCGAATCACGGCGTAAAATTTCCAGCATTTCATCAATTATTTTCTGGCGCGCTGGTCCGTTTTCCATGTTCTTCATCTGCTCAAACAGGCGGTCATATTCCGGGCTATTATAATTCGACGCGTTCTCGCCGCCCTTAACGACCTTACCCTGCGCACCATGCAACAAAAATAAAAAATTCTCCGGGTCGGGATAATCAGCGTTCCAGCCGAAATAAAACAACTGCGTATCGCCTTTACGTACCTTATCCTGAAAGCGGTTGTAATCAGTGATGCGCGCCACCAGTTGTATATTAAGTTTATCGAGTTGCTTACGTAGCCAGTCCAGACGAGACTTGCTGCCTAAGCCGGTAGCGGTAGTATCAAGATAGATAATCAGCGGTTGTTTTGTTTTTTCATCCAAACCATCGGGATAGCCGGCTTCGGCCAGCAATTTTTTCGCCTCATTAATTGATTTACGTTGAGGCGCACCGCTGACCCAGTCATACACGTAATGGTTGATGCCTGCCTCACCTTCGCGATAGCCAAAAATACCAGGTGGAATAGGCGATTGCGCGCTGATACCACGGCCATTGGCAAAAATGGAAATGAATTCCTCGAAATCCACCGCGATAGAAATGGCGCGACGCAACTTGGTCGCACGTTCACTCGCCCCGCCCACAACCGGATCGAGCCAGTTAAAACCCATATACGAAGTGGAGGTGGCTACCGAGGTAGAAAGCTTGATACCTTGTGCTTTCATCTCGTCTGTCACGTTAGTCTCGCCACCAACATTCACCTGCACTGCTTGATCAAAACTATCGGAGCTGATGCCTGCAGCATCGTAATAACCTTGTAGAAATTTATTCCAGTAGGGGATAGTTTCCTTCTCTAGACTAAACACAATTTTGCTGATTAATGGCAGCGGTTTACCCGCGTCAGCCAGTAACCCAGCTTCTTTATCCCCCGCCTCACCTTCCGCCGGATAGACTTCGCCGGAAAAATTCGGGTTGCGAGATAACACCATGCGCTGGTTGGGATCATTTTCCGATAGATAATACGGCCCACTGCCTACCGGCCACCAATCTAGAACCAGGTTACGTTCGGACATTCCATCCTGCGCATAAAAGCGCTCGGCCTCCACTGGCATTGGTGAAAAAAACGTCATCGCCAACCAATAAGCAAACTGCGGATATTTACCGAAAATCTTGATACGATAAGTGCGGTCGTCCACTGTCTGCACACCTTCCAGCGGATAGTCGTGGAGATCGAGGAAAGTATTGGGGCTCTTTTTTTTGGCTAGCTGCAAAGTTGTTATGTATTGTTTAAGGCCAACGATGTAATCCACCATCAGTCCTGCAATTGGCGAATGTATGGTCGGGTGAGCTAGCCGTTTGACCTGATAAACATAATCCGCGGCTTTCACTTCACGCGTACCGCTATGCGGGAAATCATTCAGTGAATGAATATTGCGTAAATCATTGCTAGTAAGCGCGTGATATTCCAACTGACCTTTGGCATCGCGAGCAAAAGCCGGATGCGGCTGGTAATTCAAATCGCTACGTAAGTGAATTTCGTAAACACTGAATGCCACCTTTTCGCCAGGTGCATCATCTGGTAATGGCTGATTATTTTTATCCAGATATCTCACTGTCGGCATTTCACTCGCTGCTTGCGGCACCAGCGTGTAGGGACGCTTCAGGAAATGATATTGCAGCGGCGGTTGATAGATCTGCGCGAGGAATATATATTCATTCTCGCTATATGCTGAAGTCGGATCAAGATGTTTAGGCCGTTCGGTAAAAGCAGAATAATAAATCGACTTTCCCTTATCGCTGACCGGGTAGGGATTATTCCACAAACCGCCGTCACAGGCTGCAATCATTAGGAGCAGCGGTATATAATATAAGTATTTCATGTCAGGAGTTTATCCGAAATACCGCTATTCGTGGTAAAGTTGCAATTACTTTTAAACTTACGAATGGGCAGTAAGATGAATTCGATTTGGCAAGATTATTTACGGGAACAAGGTGCAGAAATACAAGATGGCATAGTGCGGTATTTCGGCGCGGGACAGGGCGAACTCGCTGCCGCACGTGATGGCATGGTACTTTGCTATTTAAGCCAGCTTGGCGTACTCAAGGTTTCTGGTGAAGATGCTGAATCCTTTCTGCAAAACCTGCTTAGCAGCGATGTGAGTGAAGTCACTCCATGGCATGCACAATTCAGCAGCCTGAACAGTCCGAAAGGACGAATGCTGGCAAGCTTCCTTATCTGGCGTAAAGGCGTGCTTGATGACGCTGACAAGGCTTTTTTCCTGCAACTTCCGCTCAGTGTGTGCACCGACATCCAGCAACGTCTATCCAAATATATTTTGCGCTCCAAAGTAAAAATTGAGGATGTGTCCGATCAACAGATCAGTTTTGGTTGGGCCGGGGAGGGTTCAGAGGAACAACTGCGGGAATACTTGGGCTCGGTTCCGGTAGAACCTTGGGGAGCAGAAGAAGTAGGCAATCGCGTATCGGAACACAATGATACTGGCGTCATTCGTCTCGGCGAACAGCGTTTTCAAATCAACACAACTATCGAGCACGCTCCCGACCTATGGCAAAAACTCATCGTCACCGGGCGCCCTGTTGGATCACCCTGTTGGGACTGGCTCACAATCCATGACGGCATTCCAGTGATTCTGCCTGCTACCCAAGAGCAGTTCGTGCCACAAATGGCCAACATGGAACTGATCGGCGCCGTGAACTTTAAAAAGGGATGCTACCCCGGCCAGGAAATTGTGGCGCGTATGCAATATCTCGGCAAACTCAAGCGGCGCATGTATCTGGCGCATATCGAAAGCGATGTCCCACCGCAAGCAGGCGACGAGCTCTACAGCGCAGACATGGAAGGCCAAGCCAGCGGCATGGTAGTCAACGCATCATCCGCTCCGGACGGCGGTTACGACATGCTTGTGGTGGTACAGATTAGCAGCCAAAAAGACCAAACTGTGCACTGGAAATCGTTACAAGGCTCGGCGCTTCGATTCATGAGATTGCCTTATCCGATCTATTAGCCTGAATTTTGCAATAAAGTAAGGGGGCGAAACAAATCAACCATTTTAAATAACACGTTTTCCATAAAAACAAGATCGTTAAAAATGACTTGCTTGCACTCGCCCTGCTGCCAATTCAGTGCCAGAACAACCCCGATTCCCTCGAATTTCTAGAGAACTCCATGTAATGAGAAACGATGACGATTTCATGCGCATCGCGCTTGTGCTGGCAAGGCAAGCCGAGCTATCTGGAGAAGTTCCGGTGGGCGCCATCGTGGTCAAGGATGGCGCCATCATAGGACGCGGAAGCAATGCGCCGATCAGCCGCCACGATCCTTCCGCGCATGCCGAGTTACTGGCCTTGCGTGAAGCGGCACAACACCTGGGCAATTACCGGCTGATTGGCTGTGAACTATTCGTTACACTGGAGCCGTGCGTGATGTGTGTAGGCGCCATGTTCCATGCACGCATTGGACGTGTGGTGTTTGGTGCAAGTGATTTCAAGACCGGTGCGTGCGGCAGCGTGCTTAATCTGTTTGCAGAGCAGCGCTTAAACCATCATGCAGAAATGACTGCCGGGGTTCTTGCTGATGAATGCGGGCAAGTGTTGAGTGATTTTTTTGCAGCACGGCGCGCGCAACAACAAAAAAATTCCAAGGATATATTATAAAAATCAATATCCATATCGCCACGCAGACTCTCGAGTTACTTGACGATGCAGGCATGCTATTGCATTGTTATCCGGTTTCTACAGCTACTAACGGAGTGGGTGAAAAATTCGGTAGCTACTGCACACCGCGTGGCAAGCACAACATTCGTGCCAAAATCGGCGCAAGCCAGCCGCTCAACACCGCGTTTGTTAGACGTCGACCCACCACCGAAATCTATACGCCGGAACTGGGGGCGCAGTATCCGGGGCGTGATTGGATACTGACGCGCATATTGTGGCTATCTGGCAATGAAGTCGGTTTCAACCGTTTAGGTACCTGCGACACCATGCGCCGTTATATATATATTCACGGTACCCCGGATAGCACCAAACTCAGCCAACCCGGCTCCAAGGGCTGTGTACGCATGCGCAATGCGGACCTTGTGGAACTGTTCGACCTCGTACCTGTGTATACAGAAGTTTGTATTGACAAGTGATCTGCAGTGCATATCCGTTTGACCTTCCCCGGGTTTTCGTCTTCCAAGAGGCGAGTTTCATGCTACCAGTTTTTCCTGTTGCTGAGCGCTGATCCAGTTATTCAAGAATTGTATCGGTGATTTGTATCCCAGTGTCGAGTGCAGACGTCTCCGGTTGTAAAATATCTCGATGTATTTA
>CAIRGS010000176.1 GCA_903878125.1 uncultured Nitrosomonadales bacterium
ACTGATTTTGATGTGCTGATTGCAGGCACTGAACCGATCACTGAGAAGGTCATGAGTCGAGCCAGTCGTTTGAAATTGATTTCCCGAGTTGGCATTGGGTTAGACGGCGTGGATCTTTTGGCTGCAGAAAGACGGGGCATCAAGGTCAGTTACACACCTGATGCTCCTGCTCCGGCGGTTGCTGAACTGACCATCGGGCTCATGCTTTCCCTGCTGCGCTCCGTGCATGTGGTGAACGCCCAGATGCACCGTGGCGAATGGCATCGTCACTTTGGGCGCCGTATTCCCGAGGTAACCATTGGCGTCATAGGCACCGGGCGCATCGGTGGGCGCGTCTTGCGCCGTCTGGCGGGGTTTGGCACTCCGCGCATCTTGGTCAACGACATCCATCCTGACCCCAAAGTGGCGCCTGAGCTTAAGCTTGAATGGGTCGACAAGGAGGAAATTTATCGGCAGGCCGATGTCATCAGCTTGCATTTACCACTGACGGTTCAGACCAAGAACATGATTCGGCGTGAGCATCTCTTGCTGATGAAACCAGATGCAATGATTATTAATACTTCACGCGGAGGCATTATTAATGAGCGTGATTTGGCCGAAGTGCTGGGGGCGGGCCATTTGAGCGGTGCGGCTATTGATGTGTTCGAACAGGAACCTTACACCGGACCGCTTGCTCAGCTTGAGCGTTGCCTGCTCAGTTCGCACATGGGCTCAATGTCCGTCGACTGCAGGACGCGCATGGAGACTGAAGCAACGGAAGAGGTTGTACGCTTTCTGGCCGGAAAGGCCCTGCAAGGACTCGTGCCGCCAGAAGAATACGAAGTGCAAAGGCGGGGACTGTGATATGAAGAAAGTCTGTGTGATCGGTGGTTCAGGTTTTCTGGGCAGCCATGTAGCAGACGCACTCTCTGCCGCAGGGCACCGCGTGCGAATTTTCGACCGAAATTCTTCCCCTTGGTTGCGCGACGATCAAGAAATGGTTGTCGGCGATTTATTGGACGTCGCAAGCCTGGAGGCGGCTGTTGCAGATTCTGAGGTTGTCTATAACTTTGCTGCCTTGGCTGATCTGAACCAAGCGCTCGATAAACCTATTGAAACCGTGCGAATCAATGTGCTCGGCAATGCTCAAGTACTTGAAGCGTGTCGCGTTCTAGGGGTAAAGCGCTTTGTATATGCCAGTACCGTTTATGTGTACAGTCGTGAAGGCGGATTTTACCGCTGCAGCAAGCAGGCTGCCGAGCACTATGTCGAGGAATATCAACGTGTGTATGGTCTCGACTACACAATCCTCCGCTACGGCTCGCTCTATGGGCCGCGCGCCGATCAAAGTAATGGCTTGTTCCGCATTGTCCAGAACGCACTGGAAACCGGTGTATTGCGCTACGTAGGCAGCCCGGACACCCTGCGCGAATACATTCACGTCGAAGATGCCGCGCGGGCCAGCGTCGCCGCCCTCGGGGACGATTTCTGCAATCAGAGCGTTGTGCTTACCGGCCAGGAACCTATGCGCGTACTCGACTTGCTCGAAATGCTTGCCGAAATATTGGGACTGAATAACGCCGTTCAGTTTGTGGCGGGCGAACAACCGGGTCATTATGTGCGTACGCCTTATGCCTACCAACCCAAAATCGGCCGAAAATATGTGCCGCCGATGCACGTGGATCTTGGACAGGGACTGCTACAGTTGATCGATCATGTGCGCGGATGCGCCCAGACTGACCTACGCTAGCAGTGCCGATCCACCAGCGCCGACTTTTGTTTAAAAAACCAATGCAACTGATGGACCGCCTTCGTTCCGCGTTTGATGCGATTCTGACTCGTTGGCCGACCGCTTTGGGTGGACAACGTCTACGGCTGACTTTTTGGAAAAACAGGTTTGCATATTGCGGGAGGGATGTACGCTTAGGCGACCAACTTGTCATTTCCGGTTTCCCTGCTATTCGGATTGGCGAGGGGACTTCCATTATGAGCGGTTCTTACCTCTACGCCAACGAGGGAGGGCATCTTGAAATCGGGTCACATTGCTCATTCAACCATAACGTTCTGTTAGGCGCTTCGGGTGGCGAGATTGTTATTGGCGACGACGTATTGATCGGACCGAATACGGTGTTGCGCGCTTCAGATCATAAGTTTTCAGATACAGAGATGCCAATTCGTCTCCAGGGGCATCGAAGTGGAAAGATCGTGATTGGGGCGAATGTATGGCTGGCGGCGAACGTCGTCGTTACTTCGGATGTGACCATTGGTGCCGGCTGCGTGGTGGGAGCTGGCAGCGTTGTCACTCGCGACCTACCGCCGATGGCTATATGTGCTGGCAACCCGGCGCAGCCGATCCGCTCGAGGCTGTTGCAAGTGGCAGTGGAGTAAACAATGGCGATGGACAATAAATGTCGCGCCAGCACTGATGAAATTTTGCGTGCAGCGTCGACAGTTTTTTGGGACTTCGATGGTGTTATAAAGGATTCTGTCGAAGTCAAAACGCGGGCTTTCGTTAAATTGTTCCAACCTTTTGGCCCTATGGTTGTTGAACGGGTGCGTAAGCATCACGAGGCGCATGGTGGTATGTCACGCTTCGACAAACTGCCGCTTTATCTGCAATGGGCCGGACGAGGAGCGAACCCGTCCCGGGTGAGTGAATTTGGTAATCAATTCGGCGAATTGGTGTTGCAGGGGGTGATTGAAGCACCTTGGGTACCTGGAGTGGAAAGCTACCTCCGCAGCAATACCCATCAGCAAACGTTTGCCTTGATTTCTGCGACGCCACAGGATGAACTGGAGCAGATTTTGTACGCGCTGGATTTGAAGGGGTGCTTTGCCGCGGTTTTTGGTGCGCCGAATCGCAAGAAAGATGCAATCCGCACGACACTGGCTGCTCGCGGGCTTGCCCCAAATGATTGTTTGATGATCGGTGACGCCAGGGCGGACCTTGAGGCGGCCGAGGCCAATCAGGTGCCATTTATGTTACGGTGGCACGAAACCAACCTAAATGTGTTTGCCGATTACACAGGCCCCTCTTTTAAGGACTTCACCGCACTATGAATCGCTTGGAAAAAATTCTGGCAATACGCCAGTCCCTCGCTGCAAACCAGCCATCGGTTGGTAGCTGGATGCAGATTCCCCATCCTTCCGTGGCCGAAGTCATGGGCCAGGCAGGCTACGATTGGGTAGCGGTGGATATGGAGCATGGAGCGATTGCCGTTCACCAGTTGCCGGACCTTTTTCGCGCCCTGGAGATGGGTGGTACTTTGCCCTTGGCGCGATTGGCACAGGGACATGCCAAGGATTGCAAACAGGCATTGGATGCCGGGGCGGGGGGGGTGATCGTTCCCATGGTCGAAACTGCGGCGCAGTTGACACAAGTGCGTGACGCCTGCCGATGGCCGCCAGCCGGCACACGCGGCGTGGGGTTCTCACGTGCCAATCTCTTTGGCAAGCATTTCGACGCGTATCGCGAAGAGGCTCAGGTACCTTTGCTGGTGGCAATGATCGAGCACATTCGTGCTGTCGAGAATCTGGAAGAGATACTCTCGGTCGAGGGGTTGGATGCGATTCTGATCGGCCCGTATGACCTTTCTGCTTCCATGGGGCTGACCGCAAAATTTGATACGCCTGAGTTCGTAGCTGCGATGGACTGCATCCGCAAACTTTGCCGTCGGCATCTGATTCCCTGCGGTGTGCATGTTGTCATGCCAGACGCCGATGCATTGAAGCAACGGATTAAAGAGGGGTATCGCTTCATTGCTTATTCGATAGATGCAGTGTTTTTGAACCAAGCTGTCCCTGCGCCAACGGTGGCAGTCCCATGAAGGAAGAGGAAATTCGCCCTAAGCAGATATTCGACGAGTATCTTCGGCTAACTGCGCTAGATACGGAAACATATTTCAATGGAACCGCGAGAATCGATGTAGCCTGTCCCGCTTGCCGCGCAGAAGGAATTTTTTCGTTTACCAAGCAGGGTTTCTCGTACAAGGAATGCCTCACCTGTCAAACCCTGTTTGTGAGCCCGCGGCCTCCAGCCGAGGCTTTCTCTCGCTATTATCAGGAATCAGAGTCTGCGAAGTACTGGGCTTCGACCTTTTACAAGCAGACTGCCGAAGCGCGGCGCGAAAAACTTTGGCGGCCCAAAGCGTTGATGGTACGTGACATCGTAGAAAAGTTTGGCACGGAACAGCATGGGTTGATCGATATCGGCGGAGGGTACGGTATCTTTGCCGAAGAGTACGAGAAAGTTGCGGACAAGAGGGTGATAGTTATTGAACCAGGTCCGGCCTTGGTTCAAGTATGTCGCGATAAAGGACTTGAGGTTGTGCAAGGGTTTTTGGAGCATATTCAACCAGAGCAGCTAATTGCTGGCCCCAAAACATTTGTGAGCTTCGAGCTTTTTGAACACTTGCACAACCCAGAAAAATTCTTGCAGCGGTTGTTTGATTTAATGCTCGGCGGCGACCTATTCATCTTAACCACGTTATCGGGTGTGGGGGTCGATATTGCGACGCTGTGGGAAGACTCAAATTCTGTTTCCCCTCCTCATCATCTGAATTTCCTGAACCCCAAGTCAGCACGCATTCTGCTAGAACGTGTGGGTTTTCGTGTGGTGCAAACCAGCACACCCGGAAAACTGGATATTGATATCCTTTGCAATAATCAGCAGCACATCAAAGACCGCTTCTGGCGCGCCTTTGCCTTCCAGGCAACTGAGGATGAAAAGCAGGTCATGCAGTCGTTCATTGCTGATAACGGATTGAGTTCTCACATGCTTATTGTTTGCCAAAAAAATTGATGATAGAAACAGCTCTATGAAAATACTTGCACTTATTCCTGCCCGCATGGGTAGCAGCCGTTTTCCCGGCAAACCCCTGGCCCCGATTCTTGGTAAGCCGATGATCGGCCATGTTTACGAACGAGTGGCTCGATCCCCCTTGTTGGACTTGGTGGCAGTGGCTACGTGCGACAAGGAGATTTTTGACTACATTGAGTCCATTGGGGGAGTTGCTGTGATGACCGGCAATCAGCACGAGCGGGCTTCTGATCGATGCGCCGAAGCTCTGCTGAAGCTGGAACAAGCCAACAATGCGCGCTACGACATCGTTGTGATGGTACAAGGTGATGAGCCCATGACGCATCCTGACATGATTGCCGAGGCTGTGCAGCCGCTGCTGGATGAGCCGGAGGTCCAGGTGGCGAATCTGCTTGGCCAGATAAAGAGCACGACTGAGTTTGAGGATCGAAATTGTATTAAAGTGGTATGCGATCTCAAGCTCAACGCCATATACTTTTCGCGTGAGCCTATCCCGACTCGCTGCAAGGTTGCGGAGATTCCTATGGGCAAGCAGGTGTGCATTATTCCTTTCAGGCGCGAGTACCTGCTGGAGTACACCCGTCTGTCGCCTACTCCCTTGGAGATTGTCGAATCCGTAGACATGATGCGGATTCTTGAACATGGCATGAAGGTGCGGATGGCACCAACGAAATACGACACCCAGTCAGTTGATACTCCGGATGACCTTAAAAAGGTGGAGCGGCTGATGCAAGATTTGAATGACTGAGCCTGGTTTGCGATCCAACCCAGGCAGTGCGGCTACTTTGCTTGTCTGGGATGCAGAAGGGTCGCCGCCCGTGGGTGACTGGACAGAGGTTCTTTGGCGTGACTTTGGGAAAACCGCCACGCCTGACGCTGTATCAATCCCGAGGCTAGTGGAAGCGCACGCTGATGATCTGAGAAAGCAGTACTTGGCATGGATTTTTGAACTCGGCGAGATACGTATTAAAGACAGACGTTTGATCGAGCATCTGGAATTGCGCCCCGGGTTTAGCGCCTGGTGGATGAGTCTTCTGACGGAAATGAGTTATGGTAAATCAGCCGGAATTTTTGAATCTATCCGTATGATTGCGTTTGAAAACTGGATAATGAACCGCGCTCTTAGCCGCGTGGTGCTCGTCAGTCCTGGTGTGCGCCTTGCCGACTGCATGCGTTCGTGGTGCGCCAGATCAGGTGTTGCGTTCGAATGGCAGCGCATTTCGAATGAAATTGAAAAACCGTCTTGGAGAAAGCGCCTGTATCAATGTCTGCCGCATCCTATGCAAGCATTGATATGGCTTATTCGTCATTTGCTTCAAAACTGGCCGCTGCGTGGCGTAGGCCAAGCGGAATGGCGAAACACAAAAGGGCGGGTGACCTTTGTTTCCTATCTGTTTAACCTGGTTCCAGGTGCTGCTAAGGATGGACGGTTTGAGAGCCGTTACTGGGCGCATTTGCCAGATGAACTGCAACGCGAGGGGTGTAAAACCAATTGGCTTCATTTGTATGTAAAAGACGAGCTACTTCCTAACGGGCGGAAGGCGGCCGATGCCATTCGTCAATTCAACGAAACAGGACTGGGCGGACAGACCCATGTCACGCTGGATGCGTTCCTGGATTTAAGGGTCGTTTTCAAGACCCTGCGCGATTGGCAACGGATGGCTTGGATTGGAAGGCGGTTACAGCAAGTTCCCTTCTCGTTTTCGGGTACTGCGCTTGATCTCCGGCCCTTGATGGAGGAAGATTGGCGGCGATCTATGTCAGGTCAGACTGCTATGAACAATGCCCTTGTTCTCAACCTATTTGAATCGGCACTGAAGTCCTTGCCGAAACAAAGATGTGGTGTGTATTTACAAGAAAATCAGGGGTGGGAGTTTGCATTAATCCATGCGTGGAAGGCGGCCGGGCATGGCCGACTGATCGGCTCACCGCATTCAACGGTTCGGTATTGGGATTTGCGCTACTTTTTCGATCCACGCAGTTTCGATCGCGATGGCAGGAGCAACTTGCCCTTGCCTGATCAGGTGGCACTCAATGGACTGGCAGCGCTGGATGCCTATCGGAAGGGTGGTTATCCATTAAGAGATATGATCGAGGTCGAAGCCTTGCGCTATATGCATCTGGAAGAATTTAGATCTGTTTCGAGTTCCGCTTTCAAATTACTTAGTTGCCCTTTTCGGGTTTTGGTACTTGGTGATTACCTGCCAGCCTATTCACGACTCCAGATGAACATGCTGGAACAGTCGGCAAAATCACTGCCAGCTGGAACAAATATCACTATTAAACCGCATCCAGCGTGCCCAATAAGTGCTGATGATTATCCAAGGCTACACAACATGATAATAACCATGGAACCAATCGCTAATTTGCTTTCTGCGTGTGACGTTGTCTACACAAGCGCCTCTACCTCAGCGGCTGTCGATGCTTATTGCTCAGGTGTCCCTGTCGTTTCAGTTTCTGACCCCAATACTTTCAACCTTAGTCCACTCCGTGGCAGTGAGGGCATTTACTTTGCAAACTCCCCACAAGAATTGATCTATTCGCTGATTTCCGCGGTATCCTCCCCCCATTGTGAAAATAGAACCCGAGATTTCTTTACTCTCGATCGCAAACTGCCCCGTTGGCGTAAGTTGATGCTGGAGTCTATCGGGGGAGATGTTATATAAATTCGGCTTAGGCATCATTAAACATCCGTCATAATTTTTTGTTTTCCAATGTAAATGAATCACCAGCACGCATTTCACGGTAAGGTCGTACTCATCACTGGCCACACTGGTTTTAAAGGTGCATGGCTGATTGCATGGTTGAAACAATTAGGTGCTAAGGTGATCGGCATTGCACTCGATCCACCTACCGTTCCGTCGCATTTTGGCGCTGCGAATCTGGCTGAGGGCATCACAGATTTGCGGATCGACATTCGCAATATTGCTTTTTTGGAAGACGCTATTGTTACCACGCAACCCGATTTTGTTTTCCACCTCGCAGCGCAGGCATTGGTTCGGCGTTCTTATGATGACCCTATTGAAACCTGGCAGACCAATGTGATAGGCACTTTGCATGTGCTTCAAGCCTTGCGTAAGCTAGACAAACCCTGTGCGGCGGTGATCATCACTAGTGATAAGTGTTATGACAACGTGGAGTGGGTCTGGGGTTACCGCGAGACAGATGCTATGGGCGGACCGGACCCTTACAGCGC
>CAIRGS010000177.1 GCA_903878125.1 uncultured Nitrosomonadales bacterium
GGTGTGCTTGTTGCCGGAGTTTTTGGTTGTAAAGTGGAACGTACCATTCTACTTTGGTGGAACCTCGTTATTAATTATGGTAGTGGTGACCATGGATTTTATGGCGCAAGTTCAATCCTATCTGATGACGCATCAGTATGAAAGCTTGTTAAAGAAGGCAAATTTTAAGGGTGGATTGATTCGCTGATGGCCAAGGAAGATGCGATGCAAATGCAGGGAGAGGTTATAGAATCCCTTCCCAATGCTACCTTTCGTGTGAAACTAGAAAATGGTCATATTGTGCTGGGTCATATCTCGGGTAAGATGCGCATGCACTATATTCGTATTTTACCTGGTGATAAGGTTACAGTTGAACTGACACCTTATGATCTGACCAAAGGTCGCATTACGTTTCGCGCCAAGTAATAGTTGCGTTTAGTACTGAGGAGAATGAAATGAAAGTGCAAGCATCGGTAAAAAAAGTTTGTCGTAATTGTAAAATAGTACGGCGCAAAGGGGTGGTGCGCGTGATTTGTAGTAGTGATGCACGCCACAAGCAACGCCAGGGCTAAGTGAGGGTGAGGCAAACCTCTTTCTCAAGTGGCAATTTCTTAATGCCTTTTTTAAACGATAGGGTAGTTGCATGGCTCGTATTGCAGGGGTAAACATTCCAAATCATCAACACACTGTAATCGCATTGACTGCGATCTATGGTGTCGGTAACACTCGGGCGCGTAAAATATGCGCCGCTGTCGGAGTTAATGCCGCCACCAAAATAAAAGATCTCGCTGATGCGGAAATGGATAAATTGCGCGATGAGGTCGCCAAATTTACTGTGGAAGGTGATTTGCGTCGAGAAATCTCGATGAATATAAAGAGGTTGATGGACTTGGGTTGCTATCGCGGCTTGCGTCATCGTCGTGGTTTGCCAGTCCGAGGTCAGCGTACACGCACTAATGCGCGCACTCGCAAGGGTCCGCGTAAGTCCGTTGCCGGCGCCAAGAAGTAATTTTGAGAGGATTTGAGCATGGCAAAAACAAACACGCGAGTGCGCAAGAAAGTCAAAAAAAATGTAGCCGAGGGCATTGCCCATGTGCATGCGTCTTTTAACAATACTATTGTGACAATTACCGACCGACAAGGAAATGCCTTGGCTTGGTCTACTAGTGGCAGCAATGGTTTTAAAGGCTCGCGCAAGAGCACCCCATTTGCAGCGCAAATTGCTGGAGAAACAGCCAGTAAGGCAGCTCAAGAGTGTGGCGTAAAGAACCTTGAGGTGCGCATAAAAGGTCCTGGCCCAGGTCGTGAGTCGGCGGTTCGTGCTTTGAATGCGGCTGGTTTTAAAATCACCAGCATTTCTGACATTACGCCAGTTCCACACAATGGTTGCCGTCCGCCAAAAAAGCGTCGTATCTAATCTTAGGAGATAGCCTTGGCTAGAAATCTTGATCCAAAGTGCCGTCAGTGCCGTCGTGAAGGCGAAAAGCTGTTTCTGAAGGGCGAAAAATGTTTTACCGATAAATGTGGGGTTGAGCGTCGGGCTTATCCTCCAGGTCAGCACGGACAAAAGAAAAACACCCGTCTGTCTGATTACGGTGGTCAGTTGCGTGAAAAGCAAAAAGTTCGCCGCATTTATGGCATGCTTGAGCACCAATTTCGTTTGACCTATCGCTCTGCAGAAATACAGCGCGGCATCACTGGTGAAAATTTATTGCAGTTGCTGGAATCACGCCTTGATAATGTCTCATACCGCATGGGTTTTGGTGCATCTCGTTCCGAAGCACGTCAAGTAGTTCGCCACAATGGAATCTTGGTGAATGGAAAACGGGTGAATATTCCGTCTTATCAGGTTCGTACTGGTGATGTGGTCGAGATAGCTGATAACGCTAAGATGCAGTTGCGTGTTAAGGCGGCATTGCAAGCGGCCGAGCAACGCGGTTTCCCGGAATGGGTTGAGGTTGATGCTAAGGCTATGAAAGGTACTTATAAGTCAAAGCCGCAACGCTCAGAGTTACCTGCCTCTATTAACGAGCACCTTATTGTCGAGTTGTATTCCAAGTAATTCTTGCGGAGTCGGATATGCATAACAATGATTTTCTGAAACCCCGCATTATCGAAGTGCAAAGAGTTTCCAGCATGCAGGCTAAAATTGTGATGGAGCCTTTTGAACGTGGTTATGGTCATACACTTGGCAATGCGCTACGCCGCATACTGTTATCTTCCATGCCGGGCTATGCTCCCACCGAAGTAAAAATTGCTAGCGTGCTACATGAATACTCTTCAATTGATGGGGTACAAGAAGATGTAGTGGAAATTTTGCTTAATCTAAAGGGCGTAGTGCTTAAGCTTCATAATGCTAAGGTGGCGGTGCTGACTCTGAAGAAAGAAGGTGTGGGTGTAGTAACGGCTGGTGATATTATCGTTGATGCTGACACTGAGGTGATTAATCCTTCTCACGTCATCGCCCACCTTACTGCGGGCGGTAAGATAGACATGGAAATTAAGGTCGAGCAAGGTCGAGGTTACGTATCTGCTATTGCTCGTCAGGCACCAGGTGAAAATCGTTCAGTTGGGCATATCGCGCTTGATGCATCATTCAGTCCGGTGAGCCGGGTTAGTTATGCAGTTGAAAGTGCGCGTGTAGAACAACGCACCGATTTAGACAAACTGATAATGGAAATTGAGACTAATGGTGCCATTGATCCTGAAGAAGCAATTCGTTATGCGGCTCGTATATTAGTTGAACAGTTTTCTGTCTTTGCTGCATTAGAAGGCACGCCAGCACCAGTGGAAAAGCCACAAACTCCTAAGGTTGACCCGATGTTGTTGCGCCCAGTTGATGATTTGGAGCTGACGCCGCGTTCTTCGAATTGTCTTAAGGCACAAAGTATTCACTATGTTGGTGATTTAATTCAGAACACTGAAAATGATTTGCTACGCACCCCTAATTTAGGCCGTAAATCTTTGAACGAAATCAAGCAGGTGCTAGCTGAACATGGTCTATCATTGGGCATGAAATTGGAAAATTGGCCAGTGACTATTGAGAAGTAAGAAAGGATAATTATGCGTCACCGTCTAGGACTAAGAAAGCTTAATCGTACGAGTAGTCATCGTTTGGCAATGCTGCGCAATATGATTACTTCATTGCTACGCCATGAGGCTATAAAGACCACCCTGCCTAAGGCAAAGGAACTACGCCGCGTAGCTGAGCCGATTTTAACTCTGGGTAAGAATCCTAGCTTAGCGAACCGTCGCTTGGCATTTGCGCGGTTGCGTGACCGAGAAATGGTTACTAAGCTGTTTGATGAACTTGGCCCACGTTATGCAACTCGAAATGGTGGCTATTCACGAATTTTGAAATTTGGTTTTCGGAAGGGTGACAATGCACCGATGGCGCTGATTGAGTTGTTAGATCGGCCATTAGTAGCGGAACCGATAGAAGAATAAGCAATATAATATGAAAAGTTAAGCAATAAAAAAACCGGACTTGTCCGGTTTTTTTATTGCCTAACTGATTTTGTCTTGGGATGATGATCTGCCCCCTGGCACACCAATGCGATCGCCGCATACAAGGCTGATTGTGGAATAGCCTTCGCAAGAAATGCTTTTGTTGGTTCAGTCTGTTGTGATTTACTTAAGGGGGGTAGAAATTTTGACGGCGGGGTTGTTAAACATGGGTTAGGAAAACCAGCGCAAAAAGGCCGCTGCGGCAAGTGCTATTATGCCTAGCGCTGCGAGTATTTGCCATGCGAGATGCCTACGCTCTATGACCAATGTAACGGAATAACGCAGGTAAAGGATGACAATACTCAGTCCAGATGCTGCACATAAAATTTTAATAAGTAACGCTGCCATGGCAATGCCATGTAAGTCCGGAAGTTTGCCATAGTAATGATA
>CAIRGS010000178.1 GCA_903878125.1 uncultured Nitrosomonadales bacterium
ACCACTGATGGCAGGCAACCTGCCAGTTTGCCAAGCGCGATCAGAGTACGAACATTTTCGAACTGCGCACGCACCGGGTCGGCACGGGTCGCGCTGGCCGCATGGATTAAATATACCGCCAACGGTTCGCAAACCACGCCCACAAGGCGGCTGCGCGCTACCAGGCGGACGAGAAGATGCACGTCCTCACAGACCTTGAATCCCAGTGGATAGCCACCCAATTCCAGAAAAGTGGCACGTGGCAAGCTCAATGTATGAGTATCGCCGAAATGGTCGGCAATAAATTCCTCAAACTCCGCCTCCTGCATCACTACCTCACGGCTACCAGCAGCCTTGGCCAGCATGGCGCGACCCGACGCCTTGCTTTCCATGGAGCAGCCCAGCAACGCGCCGCTGGTATCGCGATATTCATAATCGCCAGTGAGGAAATCCAGCGTTGAATCGCGTGTAATCCATTCACCGTGCCATTTCAAACGGTCGGGATAATACCAGTCGTCGGCATCAAGAAAAGCCAGCCAGTCGCCACTGGCTATGCGTGCGCCATGGTTGCGTGCAGCAGACACTCCGGCGTTATCCTGGCGCAGATAACGAATTTTTTCCCCATAGCTTGCGGCCACTTCGGCAGTAGTATCAATGGAGCCGTCGTCAATCACGATAATTTCAAACGCTGGCCAAGTTTGTGTCAGCACTGAGTCAAGCGCGCGCGCCAGTGTGCCTGCTGCATTGTAAGCAGGAATAATGACTGAGAAACGCGGTATGTTTATGCTGCCCATTTTTTCAATATCCACAGCGGCACGATCAATCCGGTGAACCGCGCAAGCTTCCAGAAGCGTGACATTTGACTGATGCGCGCGAGCCAGGCATGTACCCGGGCACGCGGCGCGATTACGATCAGCGACGTATCCTGAAGCGCAATCGCCTCGGCAATGTCTTGCGTAGACAAAAATCGCAGCTCGCTATAATGTGCCCGTGCTTCTGCCAGCAGCCGATCCAGCTCTGCCAGCGCTGCCTTGGACTGAGCCGGATTTCCTAGAAAATTGAAGCGGTGAGTTTCCAGCAAAGTCGGACGTCCGCACGCGGTCTGCAACGCCAGAGCGTCCAGCCCTTTTTCGGCACGATGACCCAGCTTAGGTTCAAAATAATTATTGCGCACCAAATACATCACACCACCTTGGCCAAGCTCGCCGTTCAGGATCACCCTGCCGTCACCGCTCGGGCGGCCTTGCCCGTCGCGGCTTTCGTAACGAGTGCCGGGAGTGATAATGCAGCGCACGCCGTGGGCGGCCCAGGCACGCTCCACCACGTCGCTCCAGACAAAAGTGGTGGGAACCGCAATTGCCGGTTTTGCGCGGAAAATTTGCATATAAACTTTAACCTCTTCCGCTACAGCAGCATAAATTTCTGCTTCTGGAAGCGGCTGAGAAGGAAGTGAGGCGGCGTCAATCCAGCGACTTTGCATGCGAGGAGGCAGATCTTCGCTAAGTGCTATGCCATTTGTTTTCAACCACTCAGCCACTTGCACGTCCGCTCTTGCCGCCGCCATTACTGCGGGCGGCCAATAGTGCTCAAGGCCATGCAATTGGGGGGCGAATATGCCCTCATTGATCCCCGCGCGCAGCGCAGTCAACACAGGCTCGAAACGCGCATGATCGAGAGTAACTCGAATGTAAGCTGACTCTTTTGCTGCGCGCATGGCCTCAGTATCCGCGATGCTCA
>CAIRGS010000179.1 GCA_903878125.1 uncultured Nitrosomonadales bacterium
CAGCATGGCCACATCGATCTGTCGGCCGCGCCCGGTGCGGGCACGCTCGACCAGTGCCGACTGGATGCCAATGACAGAGAACATACCCGCCGACAGATCCCCCAGTGGGATGCCTGAACGCACGGGAAGCCCGCCGTACTCGCCCGTCAAGCTCATGCCGCCGGACAATGCCTGTACGATCATGTCGTAAGCCGGATAGTCCCGGTATGGCCCATCCTGGCCAAAACCCGAAATGCTGCACCAGATGAGCCCCGGATTTTCGCGACTGAGTTCTTCGTATGACAGGCCAAGCTTCTGTATAACGCCAGGTCTAAAATTCTCGATGACCACATCACATTTTCGCGCCAGGTCCTGAACGACCTTGCGGCCGGCGGGCTGTTTCATGTCGACCGCAACACTTTTCTTGTTGCGATTCACACTAAGGTAATAGGCGCTATCGGCGCCGACAAAATAGGGCGGGATATCCCGCGCGGAGTCACCCTGATGCGACTCGACCTTAATGATTTCTGCGCCTAAATCACCAAGAATCATCGTGGCGTAGGGGCCAGACAGAAACTGCGTCAGGTCAAGAATGCGGATACCTTGAAGCGGACCGTTTGACTTTTGCTTCTCTTGTTTAGACATGAATTTCTTTCTAAGCGCGAAGTTTTTTCTGGTATCCGAGCGCTCGCGACAAATCGCCCGACAAACGGCAAATCGTCCGTGAGAGAACGGGCAAAAGGCTTTTTTTATAGCGCTGCTCCGGGATTGTGCAACCCAGGCAGCCAATGACTTCACCTTGCATGGCGAACACGGGAGAAAAGATGCCTACTGCGCCCGATATGCGTTTGCCGAACGTCAGCGCATATCCTTGGGCGCGCACCTTGGCAAGCTCGGATTCGAGGTTCTTTCTGGAAGGAACGGCTTTGCGCGCCAGCGCATCATCTCGGCTATCTTCGTAGGCGCGATCTATGTCTTCCTTTGGCAGATACGCCAATATTGATAACCCGGAACCACCGGTCAGAAGCGACAACGGTTCATTCTTCCTGACTCGGTAACCCAGTGAATGCGATGACTCGCAGTTATCCGCAAACATCATCTTCCGTTCGCGTGGCAAGTAGATCCCGAGATATGCGGTTTCATTGCACTTTTCTACGACTTCGCGCAACAGTGGCTGGGCAATGGTAGTCAGCGAGTGTCTGCTCGTCACAAGCGACGAGAGCCTAAAGAATTCCCGCCCCACGCCGTAGGATCGCGCCGACCCATCACGCTCGATCATGCCTGTTTTTGCCAGCAGTTCGAGCAGCCGATGGACTGTCGACGGCGGCAGCGACAAAAGGTCGGAAAGGGTCTTTATCTGGACGTTGCCCTCGGCCTCGGCTATCGCCCTTAGCACGGCAATCGTACGGCTTACGGTGCCGGTGTCAGTCGATTTTATTGCCATGCCGCTACCTGGAAGAGCAGGGCACTTAGCGCCCAAACAAGTGAATCGCGCATGCCCCGTGGTCAAAACCGTAGGTACCGCCACCGGTGACATGGGTCAGTCCGATTTTTGCGTCAGCGACCTGCCGTTGGCCACAACGCCCCTGCAACTGACGCACGATCTCGACCATCTGGGCTGCGCCACTTGCACCCACCGGATGACCTTTTGACAGTAGGCCGCCGCTGGGATTGACCGGAACGCGACCGCCCAATGATGTGGTGCCGTCGTGTAAAAGCTTAGGGGCATCACCGCGCTCGCATAAACCCAGAGCCTCGTAATACAGTAGTTCGGCGATCGTAAACGCATCATGGCATTCGACCACATCAAGGTCTTCTGGACCAACGCCGGTTTCTTCGTAGAGCTCCCGGCTGCAGCGGACCGTAATCTCAGGGATTGTCATGTCGCGGAATCCGGGGATGTATTTCCCTGAAGCCAAATGAGAACCCAGCACTTTAATTGGTTTCGAATTGTGCTTGGGGGCTCGGTCCGTAGGGCACAACACCAGGGCAGCGGCACCGTCACCTGTCGGGCAACACTGCAGCAATGTCAGAGGATCCGCGATCCTACGCGAACCCAGCACCTCTTCAACCGTCGTCTCTGTACAAATTTGCGCATCCGGATTGAGGCTGCCGTGGCGGCGCGCCTTGACGGCAACCGACGCCAAATCCTCGACGGTCGCCCCAAAGTCATTCATATAGCGCTGAGCGCGCATTGCATACAGGCCCGGCATAACCATCCCGTTGGAAACCTCAATGTCTTCCTGATCCAGTGGCAACGTACCCCCGCCAAGTCGGGTCAGCTGCTCGACACCGAGTACCAGCACGTAATCGGCCATACCACAGGCAACTGCTATCCATGCCTCGCGGAATGCTGTGGCGCTGCTTGAGCATGCGTTTTCGCAATTGATAATAGGCACTCCGCTCATACCGGTTTCACGGGCGACACGCTGGCCAGCCATCCAACCTGATATGGCGGCTCCTGAATAAATTGCCTGTATATCTTTTTGCGAAACCTGCGCTTCTCGTAATGCATTCATCACAGCGGGCCGCGCCAGTTCAGGCACAGTGAGTTCGCGATGCTTGCCGAACTTGACGATACCCGTGCCAACTACCGAAACGGATCGGAAATTATTGCTCATGTTGCTACGCCCCTTTCAGCCTTGCGGCGCGAATGAGTAACGATACTGACCCCCGGACTCTGCGACCACGACATCGACCGGCATATTTACCCTCAGAACTTCCGCCGATTTCGCATCGACTTTCCCAAAGAGGCGAATCCCTTCCGGTAGATCGACATATCCAATGATGTACGGCACAACCCAGGTCGGCGGCGCGACGTGAATCTGCGTATAGCTGTAAAGCTTGCCGCTGCTGCTGAGGTGCAGTGGCTGCTGGTTCTCTGACAGGCAGTCCGGGCATACCGCCGACGGCGGAAACACGCTCAAGCCACAATCTTTGCACTTTGAGGCGTTTAACCAAGGATGTCCTTGAGCATCAACGACAACCTCTCCCGCTTTTAGCGCTCGTCCTTCATTTGGTTGCAGTGCGGCCGATTGAATTTTGGGATTTAATTTGGCGGTTGGACTTGTCATGTCAATATTCCGGTAAACGGAATGTAATTTTGATTAATGGAAATCATACTGCCGCAATGCTAAATCACGCAAGGGCGCTCGTTTGTGCGTCGCACAACGGTAGATCTCGCAATTTGTTAGCATGAACTTGCGTTTAAAAATATTAAAAACCCTACCAATAATCCGGGAGCGATAAGCCACTAGAAGCCCTGACGGTAATGACTGCCTACGTAGCCTTGGTTGCCAAGTTGATGATCACTGAAGCACTGTTGGCAGCCTTGCGAAGC
>CAIRGS010000180.1 GCA_903878125.1 uncultured Nitrosomonadales bacterium
CTCTATCCGGTTGAGCTACGGGCACAATTTCCTGTGAAGCCATTCGACTCTGTACCACTAAGATAAATTGGTCGGGGTGGAGAGATTCGAACTCCCGACATCCTGCTCCCAAAGCAGGCGCGCTACCAGGCTACGCTACACCCCGAAAGCGGAGCAGTATACCTTGCATGGGGCAAAGAATCAATAATCTTCTAGCTACGTGTGTCAGGCTATATGAAATATTCATTTTTATATAGCCCGATGGCTAAATTTTAATTCGTGCCACTTTGCCGCTAGAATTTAACCTGTCATGCAACAGGGCGCCTCTATAAATTCAATTTTGCGAGCAGCCGCTTTGCGGCTTGCCTGCTTACCCCGCTTCGTCACAATACGGCGTTATTCTAAAAAATTATCGTTTATATATAAACCATATGTCGCGCTCGAATTTTTTACTCGTGCCTTGTCTTGCTTAAAAACTGGAATTTTTAGATGCGCCCAACATAATGCCCCCGCTATTTGCGTGCAATTTGTGGCAGCGCGAGTTTCAAGTAATAGATCATTGACCACAATGTCAAAACAGCAGCAAGATAGATCAACAATGTACCCAATGTATCAGTAGGAAAACCAGCCAGCGAGTCATGGCAAAGCAGCAGCAATATGGCAATCATTTGAAATACAGTTTTCACCTTGCCCAGCATTGAAACCGCAGTGCTTTTGCTTTCTCCAAGCTGAGCCATCCATTCACGTAAGGCAGAGATGGCAATTTCACGACCGATAATGATGAAAGCAATGACCATATCCACATAGCCAAGCTTTACCAGCACAATCAATGCAGCAGCCACCATCAGCTTATCAGCGACTGGATCGAGAAATGCGCCAAAGGCGGAAGTTTGATTGAGCGCGCGCGCCAGATATCCATCTAGCCAATCTGTGAGAGCAGCCAACGCGAATATCACCGTGCTGACTAAATGCTTGTGGTGTAGGGAAAGTGTTGCGTCAGACAGGTAGAACACACCGAGAAACACCGGTATGAGCATAATACGAAACCAAGTCAGCAGATTTGGGATATTGAGTGGCATGATCAGTGCAATTGTTGATAAATTTTTTCCGCCAGCGTCAGACTAATGCCATCGACTTGCGCCAATTCTTCCAAGCTGGCCAGGTACACGCCTTGCAGACCCCCGAAACGAGCCAGCAAATTACGTCTGCGTCTCTCCCCTACTCCGCTGACTTCCTCCAGCATGGATGTTGTGCGTGTTTTCCCACGCTTGGCACGGTGTCCGCTAATAGCGAAACGGTGAGCTTCGTCACGCACCTGCTGAATCAAGTGCAATGCTGGATTGTCCGGCAACAATTGTAGCGGTTTTTCATGCTGCGGAAGCACCAATTGCTCTAACCCGGGCTTGCGTTCCACGCCTTTAGCTACGCCCATTAACGGAATTTCCATCAGGCCAAGCTGTTCCAACACCTGACAAGCTACACTTAGCTGACCCGCGCCACCATCTATCAAAATCAAATCGGGCCGCTTGCCTTCCCCTGCCTGTAATTTTTGATAGCGACGAAGCAAGACTTGGCGCATTGCTGCGTAGTCGTCTCCTCCAGTAATACCGCTAATGTTGTAGCGCCGATACTCGGCAGTTCGCATAACCAAATTATCGTACACGACACAGGACGCCACAGTCGCTTCGCCCATGGTGTGGCTGATATCAAAACATTCGATGCGTGACAGGTGTGGGAGCGCAAGCGCTTCGCGCAGCTTTTCCAGTCGAGCAAGCTGCCCGGCCTGTTGGCCTGCTTGCTGATGTAATGCCAGCAGAGCATTTTTCAACGCCATATCCAACCATTGGCGCCGCTCACCACTTACACTGTGACGTATCTGCACCTTATGCCCTACCTGCTCGCCAAGTAATTCTTCCAAGGCATCTGCCGCGAGAGGCGTGCTGGTGAGAATAAGAGGCGGCACGCTATGATTTAAGTAATGCTGTGCCAGAAAGGCATGCAGCACTTCGTCAGCCGCCTGCCCTTCTGCATTTTGCGGAAAAAGGCTCTTGTCGCCGAGATGCCTACCGCCGCGCACCATGGCCAAATTCACGCACAGCGCGCCATTCAGCTCAGCGACGGCGACGATATCCGCGTCTGTTGCACGACCACTTTCCATGAACTGCTTTTGCTGCACCGTATGCAACGCATGCAACTGGTCGCGTAACGCAGCGGCCTGCTCGTAGTGTTGGGCTTCAGCCGCTTGTTCCATGGCTTGGCGCAGCAATCCTTCCACCTCGCCCTGCTTGCCCTGCAACAGCAAATTCGCGTTACGCACATCGAGTGCATAATTCTGTTGGCTAATCAACCCAACACAAGGGGCAGTGCAGCGATGAATCTGGTGCAGCAAACAAGGACGTGCGCGATTGGAAAATGTACTGTCCTCGCAAGTACGAATGCGAAAGACTTTTTGCAGCAACTGTATGCTTTCCTTGGCGGCATGTGAATTGGGGTAAGGCCCGAAGTATTGATGATGCTTACCAGTCGCGCCACGATAATAAGCCAGGCGAGGAAAGCCATGTCCGGTTAGGATGATATATGGATAAGATTTATCATCTCTAAACAGTATGTTATATCGCGGCTTTAATTCTTTTATTAAGTTGTTTTCCAACAGCAGAGCCTCAGCCTCGGAGCGAGTGACCGTCACCTCAATGCGGTCAATATGCGACACCATCAGGCTGATACGCGGTGAGATATTTGATTTCTGGAAATAGGATGCAACGCGTTTTTTAAGCTGCCCAGCTTTGCCGACATAAAGCACTTGCCCTTGTCTATCCAGCATACGGTACACACCAGGCAGCAGGGGCAAACTGGCGACAAATGATTTAAGATCAAACTCGATTGTTTGGTTCAAGGCTATTATCTAAATCAAGGCTATGGATATATTGAACAATTTCGCTGAAAATGGCATGAAACATCGCCTCGTTCAGGCGCTTGGTCTCAGTATTGTAACGGCTGCAATGGTAGCTGTCTTCCGCATTATGCCGTATGACCTTCCCACGGCTTTCCGTCTTCCAAGAGGCGAGTTTCATGCTACCAGTTTTTCCTGTTGCTGAGCGCTGATCCAGTTATTCAAGAATTGTATCGGTGATTTGTATCCCAGTGTCGAGTGCAGACGTCTCCGGTTGTAAAATATCTCGATGTATTTA
>CAIRGS010000181.1 GCA_903878125.1 uncultured Nitrosomonadales bacterium
AAATCCAATAACACTCAGATAATCGACTATTTTTTTGTTGCTATCTATACGCAGCGGGAAACCACCAATGATGTTTTGCTTGGATGCTTGCAATTCTTTTTTCGTCACGCCTTTATCAATAAACTCGCGCAGTGTAGCGCGCACTAGTTTCAACGCTTCATCGGCTTGATTCTTCTTGGTTTGCAGCCCGATCTGGTATGCGCCTGGCAGCTTCATTGGTATGAAATAACTATAAACGCTATAGGCAAGGCCACGCTTCTCGCGGATTTCGTACATCAGGCGGGACACAAATCCCCCTCCGCCGAGAATGTGGTTGCCCACATAAAGGGGGAAATAATCCGGATCTTTGCGTGCCATTCCGGGTGCGCCCATCAGGATATGGCTCTGCGTGGCCGGATGCACTATGCGCTGTTCATTCGCTTTAATTTGCATGGCCACCGGCGCAATCTGCGCCGCCGCAACGCCTGATGGTAATTGCTCGGTAAGCTTTTGCGCGATAGCTTCAGCTTCGGCGCGTGTTACATCGCCCATAATGGCAACCACGGAATTTTTGGCAAAATAATGTGACCGATAAAAAGCCTCAATATCGGTGCGCTGAATATTTTCCACGGTGGCGACTTCACCCGCCGACGGCAAACCATAAGGATGGGTACCGTACACGGCCTTGCTGAAGGCTTTTTCGGCTATCCTTTCCGGCTTGGTTTCGTCTTCTTTCAGACCCGCGATCAAGCGCGTCTTTTCTCGCGCCAACACATTTTCTTGAAATAACGGACGTTGCAGCACGCGCGCCAGAATATCCAGCGCCTGAACGCGTTCCGCAGTACTGCTCAAAGTGCGCAAACTTACACCAGCACGATCCGCATCGAAATTCTTTCCAAATTGCGCACCAATATCGGCCATATTTCGTGCGATCTCATCCTCGCTCAAACCTTCTGCACCGAGATCCAGCATTCTATGGGTCAGCCCCGCCAATCCGGATTTTTCCGCCACATCAAAGGCACTTCCTGCGGCAAAAGTAACGGTCAAATCCAGCATTGGCAGATCATGGTTTTCCACAAAATATACACGCGCGCCGCTCGGCGATTGCCAGTGCTGGATATGGGGGGTGGCGAATACGGGTGCGATGCTGGCCAGAAACAACACCACGGCGGCAAGTAATTTAGTGTGCATGTATTGCCCCTTTATTCATTTGTTTCGGGTTGCCGGAAAGTGGCTGTGGATCGAGCACGGCAATGGTCAGTTGGTCATCCTGCAGAAATTCCCGCGCCACTTCCTTTACCTGTTGCGCTGTTACCGCCTGCAATTTTTTCAGAATCAACGGAATGGCGTTGTATGACAGCCCGATACTTTCCATCTGTCCAATCTGCATCGCCTGATAAAACAACGAATCGAGCTTGTACACTTCACTGGCAGTTACCTGCGCCTTGACGCGTTTAAGTTCATCTTCACTTACGCCGTCTCGCTTCAGAATTGCTATTTGTTCGCGCAAACCTTCTTCCATCTCAGCCACGCTCTTACCTTCGCTGGGAGTGCCTTCCAACGTGAACAAACTTGGCCCACGCGAAGTGGCGTCATATTCAGCGCCCGCATTACTGGCCAGTTGCTTTTCTCGCACCAATACTTTGTTCAAGCGCGCCGACGCATTGCCATCGAGAATGCCCGCCAGTATTTGCAAGGCATAGGGTTTCCAATCTTTTTCCGGGTCGCGCAGCGTGGGGGCGTGATAAGCCATTACCAGATGCGGCAGTTGCGCCGGCGCTTTAACTACAATGCGCTTCACGCCTAACTGCGGAGGCTCACTGAAACGCTTGCGCGCAGGCAAACTATGCGCTGGAATCCCGCCATAGAAACGTTGCGCCAGCGCAAATACCTCGCTCGCCTTTACATCCCCTGCTATGACCAATGTCGCATTATTGGGCACGTACCAATTTTTATACCACGTCTTGGCATCATTTACGGAAAGTGTCAGCAAATCATTCATCCAGCCAATGACTGGAGTCCGGTAAGGATGCTCCAGATAGGCTGCGGCCATCAATTTTTCATGCATCAGGGCGTGCGGCTCATCATCTGTGCGCATGCGCCGCTCTTCCATGACGACTTTAATTTCTTTGCCGAATTCAGCCGCTGTCAGTTGCAAGTTGCGCATACGATCGGATTCAAGTTGCATGGCGAGGGGTAACTTGGATTTGTGCAACTGCTGAAAATATGCGGTGTAATCGTTACTAGTGAAGGCATTTTCGCGTCCGCCTGCAGCTGATATACGCTTGGAAAACTGACCAACCGGCACATTTTTGGTGCCTTTGAACATCATATGTTCGAGCACATGTGCGATGCCGGTGACGCCGACATTTTCGTCCATGCTGCCGGCGCGATACCATATTTGTTGAACTATCACGGGGGCACGGAGGTCTTCCTTGACGATTACCTTAAGGCCATTGCCGAGAGTCTTCTCGAACACCTCCGCCTGACCCTCAACAGCGAATAAAAGCACCGCAGGCCATAAAACAGCGATAGTCAGCAGGTATTTTAATTTTTGTATACGCATTTTATTAGCCCAAGACAACTCAATCAGAATAGAATAACGATGGCGGCAAAAGCCGCCACAACTGGTGCGTATTATGCGCTATTTAGTCACCTTTCTGCCACCTCCAAAAACCTCTTAAAATGTTCGGCTTCCTAAAAAAACCCCCTATTGAAAGCAAGTCCAACCTTGTCGAAGACATGCCTGAAAAAAATGGCTGGATCAGCCGACTCAAGAGCGGGCTAGCGCGCACGGCCGATCAAATGTCCGATTTGTTTGGCCGTGGCGGCAAGATCGACGACGACCTGTATGAGGAACTGGAAACCATCCTGATCACCGCAGATGTCGGAATGGACGCCACGCGTTTTTTACTGGCCGAGTTGCGCCAACAAGTCAGAACACAACGACTCACTGAAGCAGTTCAGCTAAAGAAAGCGTTAGCGCACGACCTGATCAAACTGCTCAAGCCATTGGCTCAACCTTTGGAAACTGACTTGCATAAACCCTGTGTCATCATGTTGGCCGGGGTAAATGGCGCTGGCAAAACAACCTCCATCGGCAAGCTGGCGAAGTATTTCCAAGGGCAAGGCAAATCGGTACTGCTGGCCGCAGGCGATACCTTTCGTGCCGCTGCGCGCGAACAACTGATGGAATGGGGTGCGCGCAACAACGTCACCGTCATCGCCCAGCAAAGCGGCGATGCCGCAGCGGTGATTTTCGATGCGGTACTAGCCGCCCAGGCTCGCAAAATAGACATCGTGCTGGCAGATACCGCCGGACGCTTATCTACCCAGACTCATCTGATGGAAGAAATCAAAAAGGTCAAACGCGTTATCGCCAAGGCGTTACCCGGCGCACCGCATGAAGTGCTGCTGGTACTGGATGCAAACACCGGGCAGAACGCGCTAAGCCAAGTCAAGGCATTCGACGATGCGCTGGCTGTTACCGGCCTGATACTGACCAAGCTGGATGGCACGGCCAAAGGCGGTGTAATTGCTGCCATCGCCAAGGCTCATCCCATCCCCGTGCGCTTTATCGGTGTGGGAGAAGGACTGGATGATCTGCGCCCATTCGTAGCGGAAGATTTCGTCACAGCACTTCTGGGGCTGGACGAATGATCCAGTTCAGCCAAATATGCAAGCGTTATCCCGGAGGTTATGAAGCGCTGAAGAATGTTAGTTTTGAGATCGCCGAGGGTGAAATGATATTTCTCACCGGCCATTCCGGTGCGGGCAAGAGCACTTTGCTCAAACTCATCGCCGCCATTGAACGTCCCAATTCTGGCAGCGTTATAGTCAAAGGGCAGAACGTCAGTTCGATCAAGGGTGGGGCATTGCCCTACCTGCGCCGCAACCTTGGGTTGATTTTCCAGGATCATAAAATACTGTTCGACCGCAGCGTGTTCGACAACGTAATGCTGCCATTGCAAATCTGCGGCTTCGATTACCGCGAAAGCGCCAAGCGCGTGCGAGCTGCGCTAGACAAGGTAGGCTTGCTCCAACGCGAAAAAACCAGCCCGATCGCGCTGTCTGGCGGCGAACAACAACGTTTGTGTATCGCACGCGCCATAGTCAACCGCCCTTCCATCCTGCTGGCGGATGAACCGACCGGCAATCTTGATGTGGACTATGCCAGCGACATCATGAGTATCTTCAAATCGTTTCATCAAGTCGGGGTCACGCTACTGATTTCCTCGCATGACGAAAGTGTTTTGCGCCAGTTCAAGGGACGCGTATTGGCACTAAAAAATGGGGAGCTGTGCCCATGAAAAACTGGCTGATATTGCATACCCATGTATTGCTGTTTACGCTGCGCCGTTTCCTCACCACACCGCTGTCCAGTCTGCTGAATATTCTGGTGATCGGCATTGCACTCAGCTTGCCGGCGGGCATGTATTTGATGCTGAAAAGTGTACAAAGTCTAGCTGAACAAGCCGTTGGCACACCGCAGATCAGCATATTCTTGAGCATGGATGCCAGCAAGGACGAAGTCGCCCATATCGGTAAACAATTGCAGCAGCACGCTGGCATCAACCAAGTTAAATTTGTGCCACGTGACCAAGCGCTGGAACAACTAAAGCAGACCACCGGACTGACAGACGTAATCGGCGGAATGGCACAAAACCCGCTCCCGGATGCTTACATTGTTTATCCAAAAAAATCTGATGCGCAAGCGCTGGAAGCGTTGCGCGATGAATTGCAAAAATGGCCTAAACTCGAGCATGTGCAACTGGATTCAGCTTGGGCGCACAAGCTTGAAGCAATGCTCAAATTCGGCCTGTTGGCCGCACTCATTCTCGCCGTGCTGCTTAGCTTTGCACTTGTGGCCGTTACTTTCAACACCATCCGTTTGCAAATCCTCACCCAGCGCGAGGAAATCGAAGTATCCAGACTGATCGGCGCCACCAACGCCTTCATACGCCGGCCATTTCTGTACTTCGGTCTACTACAGGGGCTGCTAGGCGGTGTAGCAGCGTGGCTTATCATTACCCTCAGCATATATCTGCTCAATAACAGCCTCTCTGAGTTGACGCATTTATATGCCAGCAGCTTTACGCTGCATTTACCCTCTGTAGGCGACAGCTCCACCCTGCTGCTGTTATCGGCCTACCTTGGCTGGCTAGGCGCTTGGCTATCCGTCGCCCAGCACTTATGGAAAATTGAAGCTCGTTAAGGGCATCCTGTATTTTTTGATGTACCCGGCAATATGCATATTCGAGACGATTATGACTTTTAACCAAAAAATGTGACTGCCTCGATTGTGTTATCGTTCATCACTTGTTGGGCTTAAATTAACGCCGTGTCTTCCAATTCTCTATGTATGGCATTGTCTAAAAATGAAAATGAGGAAATCATGAGATTCCAATATTTTTACCCAGTGCTAGCTGCCAGTTTCACACTTGTTTTTCTTTCTACGCTCGCCTCAGCCAAATCACCGGAACAAATTTTTGAACAAGTGTCGCCTTCCGTGGTGGTAGTAGACATCTTTGATTCGAAGGATCAGTTCATCGGGCAAGGCAGTGGCGTGGTGACAGGCGTTGGCCAGGTCATCACCAATTGTCATGTTGCGAAAAGAGGCAAAAGCCGACAAGTGCGGCAGTCCGGCAAAACATTCTCTGCCACTATGCAATACTCAGACCCTAGTCGCGATCTGTGCCAGCTAAATGTGCCGGATTTGCGAGCCCCTCCCGTCGTTCTGGGTACCGCCAAAAAACTCAAGGTGGGCCAGCGAGTTTATGCCATCGGCGCACCGGAAGATTTGGAGCTGACCTTGAGCGAAGGACTCATCTCCAGCTTGCGTCCGCATGAAGGCTCCGAATACATTCAGACCTCCGCTGCGATTTCTCTCGGCTCCAGCGGTGGTGGGTTATTCGATGATCAAGGGCAGTTAATCGGCATCACCACGTTTTATCACGCGGAAGGACAAAATCTTAACTTCGCCTTGCCCGTAGATTGGATAGGAGAACTGCCGAAACGGGCTCAAGGCACTTTGCCGATAGCGAAAAAGAGCGGGCTGGCTTGGCTTAACCGCGTAGTTGCGCTGGAACACAAAAAAGACTGGCAAGGAATGCTGAAACTTTCGCAGCAGTGGGTCAAAAGTGAACCGGTAAGTGCGGACGCTTGGTTTAGTTTGGGCATTGCTCACAAAAACCTTAAACAATATGAACAGGCAATTAAAGCCTATCGAAGCGCGCTGCGCATTCAGCCTGAATATGCCGATGCCTGGAATAATCTGGGCAATATCCATAACAACAACAAACAACACGAACAAGCAATTCAAGCCTATCGCGAGGCGCTACGCATAGATCCGGAGTATGCCTCTGCCTGGAATAATTTGGGCATAGCTTATGGAAATCTTAAACAATACGAGCAAGCGATTTCCGCCTATCGAGAAGCGGTCCGCATCGAACCGGAAAAAACAAGTGGCTGGTATAACTTGGGCGAGACTTATTCCCGCCAAGGTCAGCAGGACAAAGTGCTGGAGATTTATCAAA
>CAIRGS010000182.1 GCA_903878125.1 uncultured Nitrosomonadales bacterium
CAGCGAAGACGTTGGTCTGGTGGGGACATCCATCAACATCCTTCACGACGATACGATCTTTGCCGAGCGCTATGAAAAGGCCTATCACGCTGCCAAGCCTTATTCACATGTGCAGACCACAGCCTATGCGTTGAACCGGCGTTGTCTAGAGGTGCTGATTGATGACTGTTTCTATCAGCCTGCACCCGAAATGGTGAAAGAGGATGTCATCACCCATTACGAATTGCGGCTATCCCAACTGCTGATCGAAAAGGGCTGGAACCTCAAGTGCCTTTTGCCCGAATACAACAACATCGATTACCGGTTGCCGCATCAGGATATCAACCCGACTTCCGGATATGGGGATCCGAGCTATCCCTGCGGCTATTTCGGACGAACCTTTCACCCCTATGAAGTGATGTTCATCAAGACCAACCGCGACATGCTGCGAGAGCAATATCTCGAGCGCCTGGCCTACAGCGCGCACAGCGCCAGACCGGCAACTGCCAATCTGCTGGAACAGTCGGGCGTGGCGCACTATGTCAGCAAGATCGAACTGGCAGGCAAATCAAAAGAAACCGTGAATTTCAATGAAACGACGCTTAACCCGTTACAGGTGATGAATTTTGTACGCGGGCTGGTTGTGCAACATCCTGAGTTCGCGCAGACCATCGTGGAAATCGCCCAAGCGAGTGGCGGCAGCAGTCCACGGTAATTGATCGTTATCACCAAAGGAATCCGACTATGTCATTTACAACCCTCATCCCTGCCTATAAGGCTGAGTTTCTGATTGAGCTGCTGACATGCATTCGCCGGCAGAGCCTCAAGCCGGAAAGAATCATTTTCTCGGATGACAGTCCCAACGCTGTCTTTCAGCGCATGCTGACCAGCGATCCGATTAAATCAAAAATCGCTGATTTGCCCATCGAGGTGATCATTGGCCCGAAACAGGGCCACTACTATCAGAACATCCAGTCGTTGCTAGGGGCTTATCTGGCGGCAGGGAAAAAGAAGTCTGATTACTTTCATATTCTCCTGGATGACGACCTGATTTATCCGACGTTCTACGAGCAACATCTCAAGGGCCACACTGCGTTCAAGACCCGATGCGTCATCAGTCGTCGCTGGCTCACCGTCACGGACAGTGATCCGGCGAAAGACGCGTTCTTGCCCCCCGCAGATTGCAAATAACCCCAACCTGTTTCAGCAGATCGATTCAGGGCAGGCGTTCAGCCTGACGGTCGGTAAAGGCATTAATTGTTTTGGCGAATTCTCGAACACGACATTCAACACGTCGATGGCTGAGGAGTTGTCGCAATCCGTGTTCGATGGTGTCCCCTACATCGGGATGGACGACCTTGGCTCGTTCTTACGATCAAGCATGCATAGTCCACTGGTGTTCATTAACCAGCACCTGGGAATATTCAGAAAGAGCGATGGCAATAATTCCTCGCACCCCAAGCGTATGCCATTCAAGCAGGCGCTGATTGCATGGTTTGCATTGGCAATTGTGGGAAAACGTATGGGCAAGCTTAATGATCAGGACTATCTCTATGCCCTGGCGCATCGCAAGGCCAACCTGCTTGCGCATTATCAGAAGAGCTACACCGAGGAACAGGATATGCAGGAGATCATTGATTTCTTCAATTCTGTTGCACTGACCGCACCTGATTTTTCCGAGAAATTCATGCTGGTCTGGAACCGTTTCCTGGCGACCGAACATGAACTGGCAGTCTAGTTTGATGGGTGTATTTTCTGTGACGGGTTACGACTGCTGCGTGGTGGATAGTTGAGCATGGGAATTGCAAAACATGCCGGACCGGAGATTCTGGTGATCCGGGAGCGCGCTCTGGGTGACGTGATATTGACCACGCCGGTCATCGAGCAGATTCATGCAAACCATTCAGGGCATTGCTGTATTGATGTGCACACTGGAAAGCCCGAGGTCTTTTCTGGCAATCCCTATGTGCGGAACGTGTTCGGTTGGGCTGAATTCAACCGTAATCTAGAAAGTTACGATCACGTTATTGATCTGGATTTGGCGTACGAGAGACGCCCGGAAATGCATATCACTGATGCATATGCCGAATTGGCGTTTGGATCCCCCGAGCTGCTGACTGACAAGATGCCAAAGATTTATCCGAGCGAAAGTGACGCAGTGATCTGCGAATGGGTCCGCAGAAATTTGATTGATGGAGAATACGCAGTCATTCACATGCGGTATGACAGCGGTGCGAGCAGAAATTTGCCTCAAGACTACTGGCAGGCAATTGTCGTAAACTTTTTGTCCAACACAAAGTTGAAGCTAGTTCAAGTTGGTGCGGAAACTGAACACGGCTTTCAATACGGAAATCGGCTCGTGGATCTGCGAGGAAAACTGAGCTTGCACGAATTGCAAAATGTTATAGACAGGTCAAAGCTATATGTCGGTGCTGATTCAGGGACGTTGCATGTTGCAGCCACAACGAGGGTTCCAATCATTGCAATGTTCACAAGTGCGCATCATGAGTTGCGCAAGCCTCTCGGTAGGGGAGAAGGTACCTTCTTTGAAGCACTAACCCCTGACATTGATTGTTATGGGTGCCAATCACGTCATGCGCCACCAATAACCAGGGTAATTTGCTTTAAAGGGGATCCTCTTGATCCGCCATGTACGCATAAGTTTGACCTGAATGCATTCGAGGAAGTTCTTCGAACATTGATTGGATTAACCACGTCGGTAGATAGTTAGATGTGCGGGCGAGAATTAGATATCCAGGAAGTTGGCTGCCAGCTGTCAGTAAAATTATTTAGCGCGCATTAGCTTATTAAAAGTAATGAGATAAAAATGCATGAATCCAGCAAATCAATTTTTGGAAAAATTAAAGACTCAAGATATGCGACGAGATATTTAGTTGGAAATGGAATTGATATTGGTGCAGGGCCTGATTCAATCGCGCACTATTATGAGTTGTTTC
>CAIRGS010000183.1 GCA_903878125.1 uncultured Nitrosomonadales bacterium
AGCTTGCATCTTTACAAGGATTAATATGCACCCGAAACACCTCTACTCCGTTCATTTCGATATCGTACACGGCTGCCAGTTAAAATGTGTAGGTTGTCCTAATTCGACGCTGGAGCCGGAAATCTATCGCATCTCGGTAGAGGATTTTGCACGCTGCCTCGGCAACATGGATGTCGAGCGCATTCACTCGCTGCGCCTGTTTAATTACGGCGAACCCTTGTTGCATAAGCAACTCTCTTCTATCGTTGCGGAAATTCCCAAGCAGAGCTGGAAAGTGTCTGTCGTTGAAATCAGCACCAACGCTCAAAAGGTTTATTGGGACGACTTCGAAGAGATGCTTAAGTTAGAGGTTGTCACCAAATTGTTCGTCAGTTGCGATGGCAATGGCACGCCAGAAAGCTACGAGCAGTTGCGGCCACCGTCGAAGTGGGGGAAGCTGATTGAGTTCCTGGAGCGAGCAGCCAGCTTACGCGACCGGTGGGCACCGGGGATGCAACTCTTGACGCGAACCGTCGTGCATTCTGAGGAAGATGCGCGCCGATGGGAATCCGTGTTGCGCCCGCGCGGCTGGATTCCGGAGTTCAGACGCTGGATGGCGCTGCCGCAAGCGCAGGAGAATAAGACTGGACGCGTTCTCACCGTACCGCGCGGTTCTTGTACATTCGTGGCTGATGCAAAAGAGTTTGACTCGCATCCCTGGTTTGGTGAAATCAATCAGCTTTATGTCGATGCCGATGGCACGGTGGTGCCCTGTTGTATGCATCCGCAGGCGGGCGTTTTGGGCAACCTCATGACACAGAAATTCAGCGACATATTAATCGGCGAAGCACGCCGTAAATTCAAACAACAGCAGACGGATAACCGCATAGCGATGCCCGTGTGCGGTAGTTGCGACGTCGGGCCGATCGGCAACGAAGGGCCGTCGTTCTGGAGCCCCATCACCTACTGGAGTGCCAACAAGAGTGAGCTCCCTGAAAAGTGATGGAGTAAACAAGGGTGCTGAAAAATTGATTCGTCAAATATCTATGGTTGAGTTGCGGTTCGGGTGGCTTTCCAAGTGCATGATATAGCTATGGTTATAGTATTTCGTATGGAAACAAGTAAGTATAATGTGCCATGCTATGTATAATTTTCGTTCAGTCATGTATAAACTGATAATTGCATATTTTGGTTGCCACATTATTTATGCTTTTTCCCCGTGATTTTTGAAGTTCAGGAGAGACGAAACGATGAACCTTGATACCTATTTTTCGACACCTGTTTGGTGGGATAAGCTTGATATTGATGTAGATGCCATTTTTGATTTTTGTCATCGATTAAGGCAATCCAATCCAAGTGGAAATAACCTTAGTAATGCCGGAGGATGGCAATCAAAGGAGTTTTACTATGGCGACCATCCGGAATTAACACCTTTATTAAATGAGATTTTACTCAGGTCAAAAAAATGTTTATCTGATTTTGGATATGATGAAGTAAATTTTGAAACTTATATGGATAACGTATGGGTGAACATCAATAAGTTAAATAATTACAATAAAATTCATATTCATTGCTCAGCGTTTGTATCGGGTGCTTATTACGTTACCGACTCTGATGCTCAAATAGAGTTTTACCGGAATTTTCAGGAACAGTATTCAATAGAATCTTTAGCGCCCATTGCAGAGCTTAATGCAATTAATGCGCCGAAGTTTTCATACCCGGCAAGAAAAAACCATTTAGTTATGTTTCCGTCCTGGTTGCCCCATTCAGTCGAGCCCAACCAGGAAGACATTGAAAGAATATCAATATCTTTTAATGTAAGAATAAGAAAAAAAGGAACAGCAAAGTAAAAGTTTAACCTCAGTTCAATGCAGTTAGGTGCCTGGGTTAGGTTTTTGGACAGTCCTCAGCGCATCCGCCACGGTCGGGTAGAGCAACATTATTTTCAATTCGCGCTTCATGCGCGTGTTCGTCAGGCGGCGTGATTCATTAATGAATGAAAGCAAGGTCGTTGGCAAGGTCTGCTGAGCCTGTTCACGGCTGATACGTGGCACATGCGGCAAACCGAATGCATCTGCCACACTATCAAAATAATCACCCATCTTGAGTTCGCTGTCATCACTAGTGTGATACACCCGATTCGGTTTCGCATGGCGTAATGACGCAGTCACGATACGCGCGAGATCATCTGCATGAATGTGATTGGTATGGCTGTCTTCTGCTGCCACAATTGCCGGTGTGCCTTGCTGCAAGCGATGCAGCGGTAGCCGATCCGCAGCATAGATACCCGGTACACGCAAGATAATGGCACGCACTCCGGTGCGTTTTGCCCAGCTGCGAATTATATTTTCCGCGTCCACTCTGCGTTGAGCGCGCGCAGTTTGCGCATTCAGTGCGTGGGTCTCTGTGACAGATTCCCCGGCGCAGTCGCCATATACACCGCTGGTGCTGATATATACAAAACTCTCGGGTAGTGTGCCGCGCGATAAAATGGCTAGCAGATTGCGGGTGCGTGTATCGCTGTGGCCAGTATTCGGCGGCGGCGCAAAATGCAGCACGGTGTGCGCCAGCCCGGTCAGTCGGCGCAGGCTGAGTGCATTATCCAGATCGCCCGGCAACGGAGTGATGCCTGCCGTACGTAACTCAGCGAAACGCGCAGTATTGCGGAGCAGCCCAAACAATCGGTAACGGCCGTTTAACAGGTGCGCAACCCTCAAGGCGATATCACCGCAGCCAACAATCAAGATTCGTTTCATTGCATGATTATGCGTTAAAATTACCGCTTTTGCGTATGTGGTAAACGAGATATTCATGGCATTCAACGTTCTCATTAAACCAAGCGATCATAGTTTCATCATGGAAGCCGACGAAACCATCCTTGAGGCGGGATTGAGGCATGGTTTTATACTGCCCTACAGTTGCCGTGAAGGCGTATGCGGGACATGCAAGGCTTTGCTGCTGCAAGGAACCGTGGATTATGGCAAGTACGAGGACAGCATGCTGAGTGAAGCAGAGAAAGCGGAGGGTATGGCTCTGTTATGCTGCGCCAAACCTATGTCCGATTTGATCATCGAGTGCCGCGAAGTGAATGCCGCAAAAGACATCCCGGTGAAAACCCTGCCTTGCCGCGTACACAAGCTGGTACTACTTGATGACGTGATGGTGCTTTACCTCAAGTTGCCTGCCAACGAGCGTTTACAGTTTCTTGCGGGACAATATATCAATATTCTTATGAAAGGCGGTAAGGCGCGCAGCTTTTCGCTGGCTAATGCTCCACATGATGACGAGTTTCTGCAGTTGCATGTGCGAAACATTTCAGGCGGCGAGTTTACCAAGCATGTGTTCACGCAAATGAAAGAGCGCGATATCCTGCGTTTCAAGGGGCCGTTAGGGTCTTTTTTTCTGCGCGAAGATAGCGATAAACCCTTGGTGTTTGTTGCCAGCGGCACCGGCTTTGCACCGATCAAGTCCATCATCGAACATGCGCTGTACGTTGGTGTGAAACGTTCCATGCATTTTTATTGGGGGGCGCATAAATTGAGTGGCCTCTACATGATCGATAAAGCCAAGGAATGGGAAGCTCATGGCATAAAATTTACACCGGTTTTGTCGGGAGCGTTGCCAGCAGATGAATGGCAAGGCAGGACGGGTTTCGTGCATGAAGCCGTACTGGAAGATTACTCCGATTTGTCCGGCTACCAAGTGTATGCCTGCGGTGCTCCAGTAGTAGTGGAAGCAGCACATCGCGATTTCACAAACTTGCGCAGATTGCCCCACGAGGAATTCTTCTCCGACGCGTTTACTCCTGCAGCCAAAACTTGATTTAATTTGCCGAACGTATTGGTTATCACGGATTGTCGCGGGCAATGTCATTCCACATGAACTGAATGCGGTGTAGTTGTGCGTATACATCGCCCTTGGCAAGCAATTCCTGGTGAGTGCCGATTTCGACAATCTCACCTTTTTGCAGTACGACAATTCTGTCGGCTTTTTCAATGGTGGACAAACGGTGGGCAATTATCAACGTGGTGCGTCCCTGCATTAGGGTTTCTAGCGCAGCTTGCACATGACGCTCAGATTCGCTATCCAATGCGGATGTGGCTTCATCCAGAATGAGAAGAGGTGCGTTTTTGAGAATAGCGCGAGCAATGGCAATGCGCTGGCGCTGTCCGCCAGACATGCGCACCCCCCGTTCACCCACCAGCGTTTGCAAACCTTGTGGCATTTCACGAATAAATTCCATTGCATGGGCAGCCTGCGCGGCGGCAATTATTTCTGCCTCCGGTACGTTGCGCATCTGACCATAGGCAATGTTGGCTGCGACGGTATCATTGAATAGCACCACATCTTGGCTTACCAGTGCGATATTAGCGCGCAGGCTGTTCAGTGTGAGCTCCGCAAGGTCGTAACTGTCCAGTGTGATGCGTCCGCTACTTGGAGAATAGAAGCGCGGTACAAGGTTGGCTAGAGTGCTTTTGCCACTGCCCGAAGCACCGACCAGTGCGACTGTTTGTCCTGCAGGAATTTCGAGATTAATGTTTTGTAACGCCAGCTTTTCGCCTTTCTGATAAGCAAAATTTACGTGCTCAAATTGCAGTCGGCCAGAGGCATGAGTAATTAATTTATTGCCGGTATCTACTTCGCTTGGGGTATCAAGCAGCTCAAACACGCTTTCTGAAGCCGCCAGTCCGCGCTGCAAATGCTCGCTGACACTGGCGAGCCGTTTTAACGGAGGGGTCAACATTAACATGGCTGCAATGAAGGAAAGGAAGCCACCCACCGTTGTTTCGTCGCTGCGCGATTGTTCGGTAGCGAGATAAACAATGGCTGCAAGCGCAACTGCTGCCACCATTTGCACAATGGGTATGTTGGCGGCGGCGGCGGTGGCCTGCTTCATGGAGTGACGGCGCACCCAGTTAGCCTGGTTGTTAAAGCGGCAGCTTTCATATTGCTGTCCGCCAAAAAGTTTAACCACCTTGTGTGCCGTCACACTCTCTTCAATCACTTGGGTGATATCTCCCATCGCGCGCTGTGAATTGCGGCTGGCTTCGCGCAAGCGGCCGCTGATAGTTTTCATGATAAAGACAATGACAGGCGCCATTATCAAGCTGAGTAAAGTGAGCTTCCAGTTGAGGTAAAAAAGCCAGCCCAGCAGTCCCATAATCATGATGGAATCACGGGTGCCAATGGTTACTACGGTTGTAGCGGCAGCTGATACCTGGGTTACATCAAATGTCAATTTTGAGATTAGGTTGCCAGTCGCATGGTTATCATAAAAGCGCGCAGGCAGGGCAAGCAGCTTGCTGAACATTTCTTCACGCAAGTCCATCACTACCTTGTTTCCCACCCAGGTGATAGTGTAGGTGGCAACAAAAGTAGCCAACCCGCGTACCAGGAAAATCGCCAAAATGAACAGAGGGATCAATCGGATGATGGATTCATCTTTGTGCACGAATGTGCCGTCAAGCATGGTTTTTAGCAATACCGGCAATAACGGTTCAGTAGCCGCAGCCACCACCATACCGAGGATGGAAAGTGCAAATATGCGCCAATAGGGTTTGATATAGCCGAGCAACCGCAAATAAAGCTGTGAACTGGTCATATGTATAGCGCGCACGCTAGGTCTGCAGTGTTATTAAATTCTTTCGGCCTGATTGTGCATGGCACCGTAAGTTGCAACAGAGACTCTGATATGCATAAATAGTATGCTACGAGCGAGCCAGCTGACAATTGGCTAATAATTTCTTGTGCATTGCTGCAGCAAATTTATGGCCGGCTATCATTCGCTTACCGCAAATGGCAGATATTTGGATGCATTTTTAGCCATTGCTTGTTCAAGTCTTACTGTACCGTTGGGCACAGAAAAGAAGCGCATGCAGACTCGCGTGCGCCCAGTGCGGCAACCTACCAGCAAGCTGCGAATGACCAGCCCTGTTCAATACTTCAAGGGCCGCATTCACAGCCTACATTAGTTTGGCTTGTTGTAGCCTGGTGTAGGAAAGGGCCAAATTGAAGCCGGGCGCACCGAAGTCGGAGCTGAAGAAGTTGGAGCCGAAGCTGTCTTAATTTGGACAGAAGGTTTTTTTTCAGGAATAACCTTTTTAGCTGCGGGCTTCTTGGCTGCTACTGCCGGTTTAGCTGCGGGCTTCTTGGCTGCTACTGCCGGTTTAG